>NZ_SMJW01000077.1 GCF_004348335.1 Actinomadura bangladeshensis
GGGCCGGGCCCGTCCATCGCGGGGGGCTCGGGCGCGCGACCGGCGACGCGGGTGTCGCCGGGCACGCCGGGCCCCGGGACCCGCTCATCGTGCCGCCTGTGCTCCATGGGGTCAGCTCCTCCGGGTCTCGGCGGACGGCGTCTGCGCGGGGGGCGCCTCGGCGGCCCGGCCCGCGGCGGGCCCGGCGGCCGGACCGGCGGCGGGCTCGGCGGCGGGCTCGGCGGCGGGCCCGGTGGCGGGCTCGGCGGCCGGGCCGTCCGCGGCGTGCCGGCCGTGCCGCTCCCGGCCGGGGGCGGCCAGCAGCTCTTCGAACAGGGCGCGGTAGTGCACCATGGCCTGCCGCAGGTCCTCCGTGGACGCCTCCTGGGACGCGGCCCGCCCGCTGATCGCGTGGGCGCGCCGGTAGTGCTCCATCGTCCGTCCGTGCTCCACCGACAGGTGGGCGACCTTGTCCTCGAACCCGTGCGTCGGGTAGCCGCGCTCGCCCATCACCACCGTGACGAGGCCGTCGGCCTGCTCGACCGCCGCCTCCGGGGTGTCGACGAAGCGCTCCTGGACCCGGACCCACTGGTCGTGGTACTCCTCGCGCCGCCGCGGGTCGAGCTCCCGCAGCTCCAGCTCCTCGTGGCGCTGCTCCCGGGAGCGCAGCTCCCGCTCGGCGGCGGCGCGGCCGCCCTCGTCCCGCAGGACCCGGTCGTACTCCGGGCCGAACCGCCGCTTGAGCCGCTGCGTCCGCGACCTGGTCCGTGCCAGGTGCACGGCCGCGACGACCACGGCGACGACGACTACGGCGATGACGACCCATATCGCGGTCGACATTGTCTCCTCCAACGTGCGTCGGATCGAATGAGACGCCGATGCCCGGTCAATGGCGTTCAAAACGAACCACCATGAAACGGTCAGCCGCCGGGAGGGTGCGGAACGCCCGGCGGAACCCCGCCGAGGCCGGAGCCGGCGGGCATTGGGACGGATTTACTGCGCTATAGCCGATTGGCGTGTTGTCATTGGGGCGCCACGGAACCATGTGCGCCCGGCGGCGGGCGCGCGCGAAGGGTGTGATGCGCGGTGCGCCATGCGTTCGGCTTCGTCCTCGGCGTCCTGCTGACACCCGCGCTGCTCTACGGCGCCGCCTGGGGCTACGTCCAGGCCGGGCAGTCCTTCGACGGCACCGGGCAGGAGATCACCGACCGCACCCGCATCTACGGCGCCTTCGCCCTGCTCGCGGCCGTGGGCCTGGTGACGGGCGTGGTCATCGTCGCGCGCTGGGCGTCGCCGCTGGTCTCGCTGGTGCCCGCGCTCGCCCTGCTCGGCCTCACCGCCTGGTTCCTGGTCGAGCCGGGCCGCGTCCTCGACCTGCCCGGCAGGGTGCCGCCCGGCGGCGACATGGACTCCGGGCTGCGGATGCTGCTCGGCTCCGGCCTGTACGCGATGATGGGCCTCGCGCTGCTGATGCCGAGCTGGGCGCCGCGCCGCTGGAGCTCCCACCGCGACGACGACGACACCGACATGGACTTCTACTCCGCCATGGACCGCGACGACCGGCACGCCGACCGGCGGATGCGCTGACGGACCCGCGCAGGCCCGGATCCCGGCGCCGGCTCAGGACTGCTTCGCCTTGGTCGCGAACCGGGTCGTGCAGGTCTTCGACAGGTCGATCTGGTCCTTCTCCTCGCCCACCTCGGGGGAGAACTGCGCCGGCACCTTCAGGAGGCCGCCGGCGGCCCGCCCGCGTCGAGGTCGAGCTGCTCGGCGACGGCCGCGCCCTGCACGTCACCGGCGCCGTCCGGGAGGCGCTGCGCGGCGGCGCCTGCACTACCTGGTCAAGCCGTTTACCCCGCCGCGCTGAACGCGCGGCTCACCGCCTACGCCCGCTACCGGGAGGCGCTGTCCGGCGAGCACGAGCTGTCGCAGGCCGCGCTGGACGGCGCGGTGCGCGCCCTGTACGCGCCGCTGCACGGCCGGCCGCCCCCGCCGAAGGGGCCGCCCCCGCCGAAGGGGCAGTCCCCGGTGACGACGCGGCTGGTCGGCGACGCGCTGCGGCGCGCGGACGCGCCCCGCTCCGCCGCGCTACCTGGCCGCGCTCGCCCGGGCGGGTCGGGGTGGTGGTGACGCTGCGCTACGGCGCGACCGGCTGCCCCGAGCACCGGTACGCGTGGTCGCCCCGGTAGAGCCCGGCGAGGACGTCCTCGATCCCCGACTCCCGCAGCGCGATGTCGCGGACGTCGTGGACCCGCGCCAGCTCGGCGATGACCGCGGCCGCGTTCGCCGAGCGCGGCAGCCGCAGCCACTGCCGCGGCCCCTCCACCCGCTCGGCCTCGATGCCGTCCAGCACGATCGGGGGGCCCGGCCGGGCCAGCTCCACGACGAGCAGCCGGTCGGCGTCCACGGTGCGGCGCAGCTCGTCCAGCCCCCCGTCGAAGGCGAGCCGCCCGTGGTCGATGATCATGACGCGGCGGCAGAGCCGCTCGATGTCGCCGAGGTCGTGCGTCGTCAGCAGGACCGTCGTGCCGCGCTCGGCGTTGATGCGCGCCAGGAAGTCGCGGACCGTCGCCTTGCTGACCACGTCCAGGCCGATCGTCGGTTCGTCCAGCACGAGCAGCTCCGGGTCGTGCAGCAGCGCGGCGGCGAGGTCGCCGCGCATCCGCTGGCCGAGGCTGAGCTGCCGGACCGGGGTGTCGAGGAACGGCGCGAGCTCCAGCAGCGCGGTCAGCTCGGCGAGCCGCGTCCGGTGCGCCGCCGCCTCCACCCGGTACAGCCGCCGGACGAGGGCCAGGCTGTCGCGCAGCGGCAGGTCCCACCAGAGCGTCGTCCGCTGCCCGAACACGACGCCGAGCCGGCGCGCGAGCACGGTGCGCCGCCGCGACGGGTCCAGCCCGCAGACCCGCAGGGTGCCGGACGACGCGGTGAGGATCCCCGTCAGCATCTTGATCGTCGTGGACTTCCCGGCCCCGTTCGGGCCGAGGTAGCCGACGAACTCGCCCGGCTCCACGGTGAACGACACGCCGTCCACCGCGCGCACGGCCGTGCGGGTCCGCCGCAGGCCGCCCGAGCGCGCCCGGACGGTGAACGACTTGACGATGTCCTCGGCCTCGATCATCGGCACCGGCATCAGCTCCCTGTCGAACGGTAGTGCCGCAGCCCCGCCCGCCACGCCACCGCGCCCAGCCCGCACACCAGCACCGCGACGGCCGGCGAGGCGAACCGGGCGGCGTCCGGCAGCCCGAGCGGGTCGGGGCGGTCCAGGACGTACAGCGCCGGCATCCAGTTGACGAACGCCAGCGGCACGATGAACGTCACCCCGCGCACGAAGTCGCGGGCGAACATGGTCATCGGGTACTGCGTGAGGAACGCGCCCCCGTACGTCACCGACTTGCTCGCCCCGTGGCTGTCGATCAGCACGAACTGCACGGCGCCGGTCAGCACCCACAGCCCGGCGAAGATCGCCGTCCCGGACAGCACCATGGCGGGGACCGCCGCCACCCGGCCCGGCGTCCAGGCCACGTCGGCCTCCGCGAGCGCGTACGCCAGGACGAGCACGGCCGGGACGAGCTTGCCGAAGCGCCGCGGCGAGAACTCCTCCGTCGCGATCTGCACGAGCGGGCTCACCGGCCGCACCAGCATCGCGTCCAGCGTCCCGTGCCGCACGTGGTGCCCGAGCCGCTCGGTCGTGCCGAGCAGGATGTCGGAGACGCCGAACGCCAGCGCGGACGTCCCGTACAGGAACAGGACCTCCGGCGCCGCGAAACCCGCGATGCGGGGGGCGTGCGCGAACAGCAGCAGGATCGCGGCGGCGTCCAGCCCGGTGACGACGGCGGTCGTCAGCGCCAGCAGCACCATCGACACCGGGTACTGCGCCGCCGCGCGGATCCACGTCCAGGTGAGCAGCCCGTACATCCGGACCGTGCCGGTCGCCCAGGGGGCGGCCCCAGGGTCAGCCACCGTGCACCACCAGCTTCCGCCGCGCGGCCCGCGTCAGCAGCGCCCCGGCGCCGAGCAGCGCGGCGGCCCACGCGGCCTGGAAGGCCAGCGCGCCGAGGATGCCGGCGCCGGTGTGCCGGCCGAGGAACACGTCCGCCGGCACCTGGATCTGCGCCGCCCACGGCAGCGCCAGCGCGGCGTCGCCGAGCCGGCCCGGGAAGACCACCAGCGGCAGGATCATCCCGGAGAAGAACAGCGACATCACGAGCGTGACGGCCTGCAGGCCGCGGTCGTCGTGCAGCCAGAACATCCCGAGGGCCACCAGGTAGCGCAGCCCGAAGCCGACCGTCACCGCGAGCACGACCGCGACCGCGAACGCGGCGAGGTTCGCGGGGGCGGGCGCGCGGAACGGGAAGACCAGCGCGCCCGCCAGCAGCGGCGGGGCGGACCGCAGCAGCAGCGAGCCGGCCGCGCGGCCGAGGTCGTCGGCGAGCCACCAGCCCTGCAGCCCGGCCGGCCGGTGGAGGTCGATCGCGACGTCGCCGTTGCGGATGCGCTCGGTGAGGTCCATCCCGCCGAAGATCTGCACCGGCCCGATCAGCGCCTGGGTGATGAAGCAGAAGGTGACGGCGTCGGCCGCGTCGTACCCGCCGAGGGACGGCCGCACCGCCCACAGGGCCAGCAGGACGTAGGCGCGCATGAACCCGAAGACGGTGTTGGTCAGCGACTCGGTCAGCGAGCCGAGCGGATACGCGGTGTGCCGCCGGAAGCCGTACCACCACACCCACGGAAGGACCCCCACTTACCGGAAGCCTAGAGAGCCGGACGGCCTCCCACCACGTAATCCGACACAGAACAGGGCCCCGGCGGGTCTCGCCGGGGCCCTGGTTCCGCGTGCCCGGGACGCTAGGGGAGCGGGGGCTTGATGGGGGAGTAGAGCCAGTCCTTGAAGAACCCGCTCAGGTCCCGGCCGGAGATCTGCTGCGCCAGCGACGTGAACTGCGCGGTGTTGCCGTTGCGGTACTTGTGGCGGGCGAACCAGGTCCGCAGCAGGGTGAAGAACGTCTCGTCGCCGACCTTCTCCCGGAGGAACTGCAGCATCATGCCGCCGCCGTTGTAGACGCGGTCGTTGAACATGGTGTCGCGCTGCGGGTCGGCGGTCAGCACCGACCAGAACGGGCGCCCCTCGCGGTCGGGGAACGGGCGGGCGGCGTAGGTGGCGCGGGCCGCGTCGTGGACGGTCCGGCCGCCGTTGACCTCGGTGTAGTACCAGGCGGCCCAGGTCGCGAAGCTCTCGTTCAGCCAGACGTCCTTCCAGCGCTCCGGCGAGACCGCGTCGCCGAACCACTGGTGCGCCAGCTCGTGCGCGATGGTGCCCGTGCTGCGGACCGCCGAGTAGACCGGCTTGCTCTGCGTCTCCAGCGAGAACCCGAGCGGCTGCCCGTTGTAGCGGGCGTCGTCGGCGATCGCGCCGGTGCCGCCGAACGGGTACTGCCCGAACGTCCTGGACCAGAGGTCGGTGACCTCGCTGGTGGTGCCGTAGAAGAAGTCCACCGCGTCCGGCTGCGTCTGGAGCAGGACGGGGTCGACCGCCGTGTAGTTGGGGACGCCGCCGGGCGTGCGGCCCTGCTTCACGTCCCACTTGCCGATGTCGATCGTGGTGAGGTAGCTCGCCATCGGGCTGTCCTCGCGCCAGCGGTACACCTCGGCGCGGGCGCGCCCGTCGCGGCGGCTGAACGAGGCGACGGCGGAGCGGTGGCCCATGGGCCGCCCGTTGGCGACGGCGGTCAGGCCCTCCGGGACGGTGATCGTGTAATCGTAGGTCGCCTTGTCGCTCGGGTGGTCGTTGACCGGGAACCAGGTGCGGGCGCCGTTCGGCTCGCCGCCGACGAAGGCGCCGTCCGGCGTGTGCAGGAACCCGTAGGGGGAGCCGAACACGATCGGGGAGCCCACGATGGTCTGCGGCACGCCGCCGTACTCGACGACCGTCCGGAACACCGAGCCCTTCCGCAGGCCCCGCGCCGGCGTGATGATCAGCTCCTGGCCCCGGCGGGTGTAGCGGGCGGCGCGCCGGTCGACCCAGATCCGCTCCACGTCCATGCCGGACAGGTCCAGGTCGAACCGCGACAGGTTCTGCGTGGCCCGCGCGGTGATGGTCACGGTGCCGTCGAGCTGGTCGTAGTCGGGGTCGTAGCCGAGGTCGAGCGAGTAGTGCCGGACGTCGTAGCCGCCGTTGCCCTCCAGCGGGAAGTAGGGGTCGCCCACTCCGGAGGCGCCGGGGGTGAAGCGCCCGTGGCCGTGTCCGTGCCCGTCCGCGCTCGCGGCGGGCGCGAACGCGACGACGCTCACGGCGGCGACGGCGATCGGGAGCATCCGGCCGGGGATCGCCCGGGACCGGATGGACCGGGGGTGACGCGCCATCAGGGATCCTCTCTCCGAGATGATCAAGTAGCGCGCTCACGATGCGCCCTTTCCGGGCCGCTGTCGAGTTCTCTAGCCGCATGTGGCCGTGGCGGGGGCGGCTGGGGGCATCGCGCGGCCGGGCATGTCCGGGCATACCAGAAGGCCCCCGCGGGTGTAGGGACGCGGGGGCCTTCGGGGTCCGAGGGGGGTCAGACCGGAAGAACGGCGGGGATCAGTGGAACTGGCCCTCTTCCGTGGAGCCCTTCAGGGCCGTGGTGGACGAGTCCGGGTTGATCGCGGTGCTGACCATGTCGAAGTAGCCGGTGCCGGCCTCGCGCTGGTGCTTGACCGCGGTGAAGCCCTTCTCGGCCGCCGCGAACTCGCGCTCCTGCAGCTCGACGTAGGCCGTCATGCCGTCGCTGGCGTAGCCGTGCGCCAGGTCGAACATGCTGTAGTTCAGCGCGTGGAACCCGGCCAGCGTGATGAACTGGAACTTGAAGCCCATGTGGCCGAGTTCGCGCTGGAACTTGGCGATGGTCGCGTCGTCCAGGTGCGCCTTCCAGTTGAAGGACGGCGAGCAGTTGTAGGCCAGCATCTGGTCGGGGTACTCGGCCTTGACCGCCTCGGCGAACTTGCGGGCCTGCTCCAGGTCCGGGGTGCCGGTCTCCATCCAGATCAGGTCGGAGTACGGCGCGTAGGCCTTGGCGCGGGCGATGCAGGGCTCGATGCCGTTGCGGACCCGGTAGAAGCCCTCGGCGGTGCGCTCGCCGGTGGTGAACTCGCGGTCGCGCTCGTCCACGTCCGTCGTGATCAGGGTCGCGGCCTCGGCGTCGGTCCGCGCGATGATCAGGGAGGGAACATTGGAGATGTCCGCCGCGAGGCGGGCGGTGTTGAGGGTCTTGATGTGCTGCGAGGTCGGGATGAGGACCTTGCCGCCGAGGTGGCCGCACTTCTTCTCGGAGGCCAGCTGGTCCTCCCAGTGCACGCCCGCGGCGCCCGCGGCGATCATGCCCTTCATCAGCTCGAAGGCGTTCAGCACGCCGCCGAAGCCGGCCTCGGCGTCGGCCACGATCGGGGCGAGGAAGTGCGTGTCGCCCTCGCCCTCGGCCCACTGGACCTGGTCGGCGCGCAGCAGCGCGTTGTTGATGCGCCGCACGACGGCCGGGACCGAGTTCGCCGGGTAGATGCTCTGGTCCGGGTAGGTCTGGCCCGCCAGGTTGGCGTCCGCCGCGACCTGCCAGCCGGACAGGTAGATGGCCTTGAGGCCGGCCTTGACCTGCTGGACGGCCTGCAGCCCGGTCAGCGCGCCGAGGCTGTGGACGTAGTCCTCCTCGTGCAGGAGCTTCCACAGGCGCTCGGCGCCGAGGCGCGCGAGGGTGTGCTCCTCCTGGACCGAACCGCGGATCCGCACGACCTCCTCGGCCGTGTACGTCCGCTCGACGCCCTTCCACCGGGCGTCGGTCTCCCACTGTCGCTGCAGCTCCTCGGCTGCGCCCTTGAGGCGACTGTCGCTCATGATCTCGCCCTTCCGTGTCGTCCCCTGGGTGCTTGCAACGACTATGCCCCGGATGCAAGCCCTAAATGAACTCGTGAGTAACGAAAGAACTGCGAAATTTCCGGTAGCATGAAGCCGTGACGACCTTGCGCCAAGAAGAACCCCTCAACTTGACGAGTGACGTAGACCTCGTCACCTTCGGCCAGCGGCTCCGGCACCTGCGGCGCGGCCGCGGCCTGACGCTGTCGGAGCTCGGCGAGCGCGTCGGCCGCGCCCCCTCCCAGCTCTCCCTGCTGGAGAACGGACGGCGCGAGCCGAAGCTGTCGCTGCTCCAGGCGCTCGCCGCGGCGCTGGAGTGCCCGGTGGAGGAGCTGCTCCGGCGCCAGCCGCCGAGCCGCCGCGCCCAGCTGGAGATCCAGCTGGAGGAGGCCCAGCGCGACCCGCTGTACCGGACGCTCGGGCTGTCGCACCTCAAGGTCGGCAAGCGGATGCCCAACGAGGTCATCGAGCACATCCTCGCCCTGTACGGCGAGCTGAAACGCAGCCGTACCAAGCCGACCGCGAGCCCCGAGGAGGCGCGCAAGGCCAACGCCGAGCTGCGCCGCCAGATGCACGAGCGCGGCAACCACTTCGCCGAGATCGAGCGGGTCGCCTCGCAGACCCTCGACGCGGTCGGGTACCGGCGCGGCGCGGTGTCGCAGGGGCTGCTGATGACGCTGGTCGGCCACTTCGGCTTCAGCCTCCAGTACGTCCAGGACCTGCCGCGCTCGGTCCGGTCCGTCACCGACCTGCGCAACCGGCGGATCTACCTGGAGCGCGAGCAGCTCGGCATGCACACCCCGCGGACGATATTGCTGCAGACGCTCGGGCACATCGCGCTCGACCACGACCAGCCGCGCGACTTCGCCGACTTCCTGCGCCAGCGCGTCGAGGCCAACTACTTCGGCGCGGCGATCCTGATGCCCGAGCGCAGCGTGGTCCCGTTCCTGCAGGAGGCCAAGGCCGCGCGGGAGCTGTCCGTGGAGGACCTCGCGGACGTCTTCTCCGTCTCCTACGAGATGGCCGCGCACCGCTTCACCAACATCGCGACCCACCACCTCGGCCTGCAGCTGCACTTCACCAAGAACGACGAGAACGGCACCATCTACAAGGCGTACGCCAACGACGGCCTGGCCTTCCCCCAGGACGAGGACGGCGCGATCGAGGGCCAGCGGATGTGCCGGGAGTGGGCCGGGCGGCACGTGTTCGGCGCCGCGGACCGCTTCTCCGTCTACTACCAGTACACCGACACCCCCAAGGGGACGTACTGGTGCCTGTCGCACATCGATCCCAGCCACGAGCGCGACTTCGCGATCACGCTCGGCGTCCGGTTCGAGGACTCGCGCTGGTTCCGCGGCCGGGAGACGACCCGGCGGGTCAAGTCCGCCTGCCCCGACGGCGACTGCTGCCAGCGCCCCCCCAAGGAGCTGTCGGACCGCTGGGAGGGCATGGCGTGGCCGTCGGCGCGCGCGCACTCGCACGTGCTGTCGGTCCTGCCGCCCGGCGCGTTCCCCGGCGTGGACGACGCCGACGTGTACGAGTTCCTCGACAAGCACGCCGCCGAATGACCGGTGTGTTGCGTCCGCGTCAACTCTTCGGGTCGTCTCGCCGCCGCCCGTTCCGGCGGTGAATGATCTGGGAGGATCTGGCGTTCCCTGTAGGTGAGGGGGCGTCCCGTCCGGGACGGCCCAGAGGGGAGGGAGAGCGCGTGCTGCCCGAGGTCGCGTCGTGGTCGAGCCGCCGCACGAGCAGGGCGGAGGACTGGCCGCCGCGCCTCCTGCTCGAGGCCAAGGGCGACACCCGGATCAGCGTCGTGCTGCCCGCGCGCGACGAGGAGGCCACGGTCGGCGCGATCGTCGCGGCCGTCCGGACCGACCTGGTCGAGCGGATCCCGCTGGTCGACGAGATCCTCGTGGTCGACTCCCGCTCCGCCGACCGGACCGCCGCCGTCGCCGCCGCCGCGGGCGCCGAGGTGGTCGCGCAGGACGCCGTCCTGCCCGGCCAGGGCCGCATGTCCGGCAAGGGCGAGGCGCTGTGGAAGTCGCTGTACGCGACGTCCGGCGACCTGATCGTGTTCGTGGACGCCGACCTGCGCGAGTTCACCTCCTCCTACGTCACCGGGCTGCTCGGCCCGCTGCTGGCCGACCCCTCCGTCGGCTACGTCAAAGGCTGCTACGACCGCCCCCTGGTGGACGGCGGCCGCCGCGTCGAGGGCGGCGGCGGCCGGGTCACCGAGCTGGTCGCGCGCCCGCTGATCAACCTGCACTGGCCGCTGCTCGCCGGCGTCGTCCAGCCGCTCGGCGGCGAGTACGCGGGGCGGCGCGCGCTGCTGGAGCGGCTCCCGTTCGTCACCGGCTACGGCGTGGAGCTCGGCCTGCTGCTGGACGTCTACCAGGACGCGGGGCTCGACGCGATCGCGCAGGTCGACCTCGGCCGCCGGGTGCACGCGCACCAGTCCACCGAGGCGCTCGGGGCGATGTCGGGGCAGATCATGCTGACCGCCTGGTCGCGGCTGGAGCGGCACGGCCGGATGGTCCCGCTCGAGGCGCCGTCCACCGCGCTCACCCAGTTCCACCGCGCCGCGGGCGGCCACGACGCCCGCACGACCGACGTCGCCGTGGGGGAGCGGCCGCCGATGATCGAGGTGCCCGGGTACGCCGCCGCCCGCTCCTGCTCGCCGGGGCCCCGGTAGCGCCCGCGCGGGCTGTGACTCCGCGCACGGTGTTACCCACGGTAACTCTGAATGGTGCTACCGTTGGTAACAGCGATATTGGACGAGAGGGTCAATTAATCATGACGAGCACGGAGCAGACGCCGTTCTCCCTGGAGCCCAGCGAGGACGTCCGTGAGGTCAGGGACTGGGTGCACGAGTTCGCCAAGGACGTGATCCGTCCCGCGGCCGAGGAGTGGGACGAGCGCGAGGAGACGCCCTGGCCGCTGATCCAGGAGGCGTCCAAGGTCGGTATCTACTCGCTCGACTTCTTCGCCACCCAGTGGCTGGAGCCGACCGGCCTCGGCATCCCGGTGGCGTTCGAGGAGCTGTTCTGGGGCGATGCGGGCATCGCGCTGTCCATCGTCGGCACCGGCCTCGCCGCCGCGTCCGTCGCGGCCGTCGGCACTCCCGAGCAGACCGCCGAGTGGGTGCCGCAGATGTTCGGCTCCGCCGACGACATCAAGCTCGGCGCCTTCTGCGCCTCCGAGCCGGACGCCGGCAGCGACGTCGGCTCGATCCGCACCCGCGCCGTCTTCGACGAGGCCAAGGACGAGTGGGTGCTGAACGGCACCAAGACCTGGGCGACCAACGGCGGCATCGCCGACGTCCACGTGGTGGTGGCCTCGGTGTACCCCGAGCTGGGCAGCCGCGGCCAGGCGAGCTTCATCGTCCCGCCGAACACCCCCGGCCTGAAGCAGGGCCAGAAGTTCAAGAAGCACGGCATCCGCGCCTCCCACACCGCCGAGGTGGTCCTCGACGACGTGCGCGTCCCGTCGCACCTGATCGTCGGCGGCAAGGACAGGTTCGACGAGCGCATCGCGCGCACCCGCGAGGGCAAGAGCTCCAAGGGCCAGGCCGCGCTGAAGACGTTCGAGACGACCCGCCCGTCGGTCGGCGCGATGGCGCTCGGCGTCGGCCGCGCCGCCTACGACTACGCTCTGGAGTACGCGCGCGAGCGCGAGCAGTTCGGCAAGAAGATCGGCGACTTCCAGGCCATCGCCTTCAAGCTCGCCGACATGAAGACCCGCCTGGACGCCGCGCGCCTCATGGTGTGGCGCGCCGCGTGGATGGCCCGCACCGGCAAGGACTTCGCCAACGCCGAGGGCTCGATGGCCAAGCTGATGGCCAGCGAGATGTCGGTGTACGTCACCGAGGAGGCCATCCAGATCCTCGGCGGCAACGGCTACACCCGCGAGTACCCGGTCGAGCGCATGCACCGCGACTCCAAGATATTCACGATCTTCGAGGGGACGTCGGAGATCCAGCGCCTCGTCATCGGCCGCACCGTCACCGGCCTGCCCGTCCGCTGACGTCCCGGCGCGGGCGGGTGGCCGACGGCGGCCACCCGCCCGCGGGGGCCCGGAGTCGCCGACGCGGGGCCGATTCCGGGCCGCGGGGCACTCGGCCCATGGATGCCGGGCGCTGTCAAGACGAAGACCGCCCGGCATCTGCATGTCCGAAACGTTGTAACTCGCCCTAGTTGTACTTCTGGTGCGCTGCTTGTCTCAGGTTCGGCCGGTTGATCATCCGGCCGAACCGAGACCGGGCCATCCGCCCGCCTCCAGGAGGCAATGGTGCCCAGGACACGCTGGATCACCCTGACCGCGCTGGCGGCCACGGGAACGCTCCTCACAGCCGGCCTCGCGGTCCCCGGACGGGCCGCACCCCCGCCCCCGCGCTCCCAGCCGCCCGGCGATCGTCCGGAACTGCCCGACAAGGACGCCCGGACCGGCCGGCTGGCTCCCACCGGCCGGCAGGAGGGCGCCGCCCGCGGCGTGACCGTGCGGTGGAACAAGCTCGGCACGCCCGCGACGGTGATCGGCGCCGAACCCCTCGCGGGCGGACTGCCCGGCGATCCGGAGAAGGCCGCGCGCGCCTACCTCGCCGGCCACCGGGACCTGTTCGGCCTGGACGCCGCCGCCGTGGGCGCCCTGGAGAAGGTCGCGGTCAACCCCATCGGCAAGGGCGCCGCGGTGCTGCTGCGCCAGCGCTTCGGCGACCTGCCCGCCGGCTACGACGGCCTCGTCGCGGTCGGCGTCAGCGAGGGCGAGGTCGTCTCGGTCACCTCCACCCTCGCCCGTGACGGCGCGGCGCCCGCACCGGCCACGCTCTCCCAGGAGGACGCGGTGGCCGCGGCCGGACGGGACGCGGGCATCACCGTCTCGGACGGCACGACGCGGAAGGCGCGGCTCGTGGCCGTCCCCACCGCGCAGGGCGTCCGCAGCGCCTACCAGGTCACGCTGATCGACGGGGCCGGGAGCGAGCCGAAGGCCGTCACGTCCTACGTGGACGCGCGCACCGGGTCGGTGCTGGTGCGGGAGAACCTCGTCGACCACGACAGCGACAATCCGCGCTGGGCGGTGTTCCCGGCGACCCCGTCCGGCGACTACTCCTCCCGCGACACCCGGCGGACGTGGTGCTTCGCCCCCGCGCGGGGCTGCGAGAACACCGTCGGCGGTGACCCGTCCTCGGGACGGCCGTGGGACGTCGACCCGGCGACCGGCGCCTCCACCATGACCAGCCTCGGCAATTCGGCGCACACCTACGAGAACCGTGCGAACGGCGACCCGTTCTCCGTCGGCACCCGCACCAGCGCGCCCAAGGCGGACCGGAACTACGCCTACCGCTGGGCGAACCAGTGGTACGAGAGCAAGTGCGACCCGGCGTCGATGGACAGCCCGCAGGAGGCCGACGTCGAGGCGGCCATCTCCAACCTGTTCGTCCAGCACAACCGCATGCACGACTGGTCCTACCGGCTCGGCTTCACCGAGTCGGCGTGGAACATGCAGGCCGACAACGGCGGCCGCGGCGGGCTCGGCGGCGACCCCGAGCAGGGCAACGCGCAGGCCGGGGCGAGGATCGCCAGCGTCCGCGACAACGCCAACCAGATCACCCCGCCCGACGGCACGCCCGCCATCAGCAACATGTACCTGTGGCAGCCGGTCGCGGGCGCGTTCTACCCGCCGTGCGTCGACGGCGACTTCGACATGAGCGTCATCGGGCACGAGTACTCGCACGCCATATCCGGCCGCATGATCGCCGGGCCGGACGCCGGGTGGAGCGGGCCGCAGGCCGGGGCCATGAACGAGAGCACCTCCGACCTGTTCGCGATGGAGTACCTCAACGAGTACGGGTTCCGCGCCCCCGGCCGGACGCCGTACGTCACCGGCGCCTACGTCACCGGTGAGCCGAAGTCCGGGATCCGCAACTACGACATGAGCCGGAGCCCGCTGAACTACAGCGACCTCGGGTACGACCTGGTCGGCACGCAGGTCCACGCCGACGGCGAGATCTGGACCGCCACCCAGTTCGACGTCCGGCAGGCGTTCGTGGAGCGGTACGGCGCGGGGAGCGCGTCCCTGCAGCGCAGGTGCGCGGACGGGAAGGTGCCGGTCGACAAGTGCCCCGGCAACCGGCGCTGGGCGCAGCTGTCGTTCGACGCGCTGCTGCTCATGGCGTCCGGGGCGGTCAGCTACGTCGACCACCGCAACGCCCTGCTCGCCGCCGACACCATCCGCTTCGGCGGCCGGGACCACGCCATGATGTGGAAGGTCTTCGCCCAGCACGGCCTGGGGGAGGACGCTGCCAGCAGCGGGCCCGCCGACGCCGACGCGCGGCCGAGCTTCGCGTCCCCGATGTCGCGCGACGCCCGCGTGACCCTGAAGCCGGCCGGTGCCGCGAAGGGCGGCAAGGTGCGGCTCTACGCCGGCGACTACGAGGCCCGGGCCGTCCCGGTGGCCGACACCGACCCGGCGACCCCGCTCGGCGACACGGTCGCGATGACGCCCGGCCGCTACTCCTTCGTCGCGGTCGGCGAGGGGTTCGGGCACAAGCGGTTCACCGCGACGATCGGCTCGCACGCACGGACGCTGGCGGTCGCGATGTCCCGCAACGAGGCGGCGGCCGCCAACGGCGCGACCGCAACGGGCGACGGAGCGTCCCAGCCGGCGCTGCTGGACGAGACCGAGGCGACCAACTGGCAGTCGGTACAGGCCCCGGTGGCCGGTCGCCAGGTGACCGTCGACCTGGCGGGCGACCGCCCGGTCAGGGTCGGCCGGGTGCAGGTGAGCGCGATGCTGCGGCCGTCGGCGGCCGGCGACCCGGAGGGCGCGGGCTCGGCGCAGAACCGGTTCACGGCGCTGCGCGCGTTCCGGCTGCTGGCCTGCGACGCCACCAGGGCCGACTGCTCGCGGGACGCCGGGTACCGCACCGTCTACACCAGCCGGCCCGACGCCTTCCCGGCGGACCGGCCGCGCCCGACGGCGCCCGACCTGATCCTGCGGTCGTTCGGCCTGCGGGACGTCACGGCGACCCACCTGCGGCTGCAGGTGGTCTCCAGCCAGTGCACCGGCGCGCCGGAGTACGCGGGCGAGCAGGACGACGACCCGCGCTCGGCCACCGACTGCGGCACCGCGAGCCCGCTGGCCGGCGTCGTCCGGGCGGCCGAGCTCCAGGCGTTCGCCAGGTAGCCGTGCGCCGCCCGGGCAGGGCGGTGTTGTCGCGGGGTAACACCCCCGATACCGTTCTGTCATGACGAACACGGCGGGCAGGCCGGGGTCCGGACCGCGCCGCGACCCCGGCCGTCGCCGTGCCCTGCTGGAGGCCGCCGACCGGGTCATCCAGCGGGAGGGCCCGGAGGCGTCCATGGCCGCGATCGCCGCCGAGGCGGAGATCAGCAAGCCGATCCTGTACCGCCACTTCGGCGACAAGAGCGGCCTCTACCAGGCCCTCGCCGAGCGGCACACGCGCAAGCTGATCGAGGGCATCCGGGAGGAGTTCTCCCGCGGCGACGAGCCGGTCCGCGACCGCACCCGCTCCACCATCGACACCTACCTGGCGACGATCTCCAAGAACCTCAACCTGTACCGGTTCCTGATGCACCGGGCGAGCGCCGAGGACACGGCCACGCACAGCGCGATGAGCACGATGATCCGCGACGTGAGCCGGGAACTGGCCGAGGTGATGATCGCCGAGGGCGAGATGGCGGACCGCACCCGCGCCTACGTGTGGGGCCACGCGATCGTCGGCATGGTGCAGACCGCCGGCGACTGGTGGCTCGACCACGCGGCGGAGGTGCCGCGCGAGGCCGTCGTGGACGGGCTCGTCGACCTGGTCCTCGGGGGGCTGCCGGCCGCCGCGTCCGGCCTGCGCGGACCGCGGCCGCCCGGCGGCCCGGCCGCCGGCTGAGCGGGCGGCCGGGCCCGGGGGTCAGCGCAGGCCGAACTCCCAGTTGCGGCCCTCGCCGTACTCCTTGAGGATGCGCCGGGCGGTCGTGGTCACGTGCACCTCGTCCGGGCCGTCGAAGATGCGGCCCGCGCGGGCGTGCCGGTACATGTCGCCGAGCGGCGTGTCGTCGGTGAGGCCCTCGGCGCCGTGCACCTGGATCGCCCGGTCGATGACGTTGTGCAGCATCCGCGCCGCCACCACCTTGATGACGCCGATCTCCACTCTCGCCTGGTCACCGGAGTCGATCTTGTGCGCGGCCTGGAGGGTGAGCAGCCGGGACGCCTGGATCTCGGCGTAGGAGTCGAACACGTGCTGCTGGAGCAGCTGCTTCTTGTGCAGCGGCTCGCCGAACGCCGTCCGGTCGTGCATCCGGGCGCACATCAGGTCGAACGCCCGCTGCGCCTGCCCGAGGAAGCGCATGCAGTGGAAGATGCGGCCGGGGCCGAGCCGCTCCTGCGCGATGACGAACCCGTGCCCGCGCGGCCCGAGCAGGTTCTCCTCGGGTACGCGCACCTCGTCGTACAGCACCTCGCAGTGCCCGCCGTCCAGGCCGAGGACGGGGGTGTCGCGGACGATCGTGTACCCCGGCGTGTCCGTCGGCACGAGGATCATGCTGAACGACAGGTACGGGGAGGTGCCCTCGGGCTCCGTCCGGCACATCACCGTCGTGTACGCGGCCGAGTCGGCGAGGGTCGTGAACCATTTGCGGCCCCGGATCACCCACTCGCCGTCCTCCAGCGTCGCGGTGGTGGCCAGCTGCGTCGGGTCGGAGCTGGAGATGCCCGGCTCGGTCATCGCGAAGCTCGGGTTGATCTCGGCCTGCACCAGCGGCCCGAGGAACCGCTCGCGCTGCGCGGCGCTGGCGTAGCGGTGCAGCATGAGCGAGTCCTGGAGCGTGTAAGTGCCGAGCGCGACCTGGCCGAACTCGCTGCGCCCCTGGACCTCGTTGACGTAGACGTAGTCGAGGAACGGCAGGCCGCCGCCGCCCAGCTCCGCCGGGTGGCCGAGCGCCCACAGGCCCTCGGCCCTGGCGTCGCGCCGCAGGTCCGCCAGCAGCGCGGCCGCCTCCTGCCCGCCCGCGCGCAGCACCGGCTCGGCGGGCTCGACGCGCTCGGTCATGAAGGCGTGGACGGCGTCGCGCACCGGGCGCACGGACGCGGGCACTTCGAAGCTCATGATCCCTCCCGGGTGACTAGAATCGCATTCTGTCGCGGAACGGGGCGGATGCGAAGAGGGGCGCGGCCGCGGGGCGCCGCCGGCCCGCGGAACGGCCCGCGGAACGGCCCGCGGCGGGCGCTCGGAAGGCGCCGCCGCGGGCCGCCGGGGTGGGACCGGAGCGGGTCAGGTGGTGCCGGTGAGGTCCAGCTCCTTGACCTTCGGGTCGCCCTCGTCGGCGAAGTAGTCGACGGCGCGGGTCGCGTCGCCGCCGTCCGCCAGCTTGGCCGCCCGGCAGACGACCGTGCCGATCACCGCGACCGCGACGTTGACGGCCAGCGCCAGGATGCCGGCGTAGATCGTCATCTTGGTGTCGAGGCCGAGGTCGCTCAGCGGGTAGGCCGAGCCGCCGAAGTGCTCCTTGCCCTTCGCCGGGTTCGGGATCTGGTACAGCATCCACAGGCCGGCGATCATGCCGCCGGCCCAGCCGGCGATGAGCGCGCCCCGGTGGAACCAGCGCGTCATCAGGCCGAGCCCGACGGACGGGAGCGTCTGCAGGATGATGACGCCGCCGATGAGCTGCAGGTCGATGGAGAACTGCGGGTCCAGCGCGAGGATGCACGCCACCGCGCCCGCCTTGACGACCAGCGAGACCAGCTTGCTGACCGTGGCCTCCTGCTTCTCGGTGGCGTCCCGCCTGATGTACTCCTTGTAGATGTTGCGGGTGAACAGGTTCGCCGCCGCGATCGACATGATCGCCGCCGGGACGAGCGCGCCGATGCCGACGGCGGCGAACGCGACGCCCGCGAACCAGTCCGGGAACATGTGGTCGAACAGCACCGGGACGGCGGTGTTGCCGTCCGGCTTGCCGTCGGTGGTGATCGGCTTCACGCCCGCCGCGATCGCCATGTAGCCGAGCAGTGCGATCAGGCCGAGCACGAAGCTGTAGGCCGGCAGTGCCGCCATGTTCCGCTTGATCACGTTGCGGTTCTTGCTCGCCAGCACGCCGGTGATGCTGTGCGGGTAGAGGAACAGCGCCATCGCCGAGCCGAGCGCGAGCATCGCGTAGTTCAGCTGGCCGCTGCCGGCGATCGTGATGCCGTCGCCCGGCGCCGGCGTCGCGTCGAACTTGGCCTTCGCCGCGTCGAAGATGTCGCCCCAGCCGCCGAGCTTGGCCGGGATGTACAGCACCGCGACGATGATGACCAGGTAGATCAGCAGGTCCTTGACGAACGCGATCAGCGCCGGCGCCCGCAGCCCGGACTGGTAGGTGTAGGCCGCCAGCACCACGAACGCGATGATGAGCGGCCAGTGGCCGTTCACGCCCATCGCCTTCAGCACGGCCTCGATGCCGACGAGCTGCAGCGCGATGTACGGCATCGTGGCGACGATGCCGGTGATCGCCACCAGCAGCGCCAGCGTCGGCGAGCCGAACCGGGCCCGGACGAAGTCGGCCGGCGTGACGAAGCCGTGCACGTGCGACACCGACCAGAGCCGGATGAGGAACAGGAACACCAGCGGGTACACGATGATCGTGTACGGGACGGCGAAGAAGCCCGCCGCGCCTGCGCCGAACACCAGGGCCGGGACGGCCACGAAGGTGTAGGCGGTGTAGAGGTCGCCGCCGATCAGGAACCAGGTGACCCAGCTGCCGAAGCTGCGGCCGCCGAGCCCCCACTCGTCCAGGTTGTGCATGGTGTCGGGGCGCCGCCACCGCGCGGCGACGAAGCCCATCCCGCTGACCAGCAGGAAGAGCGCGGTGAAGATGACGATCTCGGTGATGTGGTCGCTCGCCACGGCTCAGCCCCTCTTCTTCGTCATCTGGTAGACGACGACCGTGCAGAGGACGCCGAGCGGGATGAACGCGAGCTGGATCCAGTAGAAGGCGGGCCAGCCGGCGAGGCGCGGGCCGTCGCTGTTGAACAGGAACGTCAGCAGCGGGACCACGATGGGGACGACCAGCAGCCAGTTCCACGGGCTGCGGTCGGAGCGGGCGGCGGGCGGCGGTTCGGTCGAAGCCGGTTCCTTCGGAGTGTCGGGAGTCAAGGGGAGTCCTCCTCGTCGTGCGCCCCCCGGCTTGTGCCGGGGGTTTGGGGGGCCGGCCCCCAGGAGCCGCGCGCGCACGGGCGCCCGCGTCCGGATCGCGAAGCGGGCCCGTGCCCGGTGGGCAGCCGGGCGAGAGTACACGTGCGTTGATCACAACGTGATCTCGGTCACGGCACGACTGGGGTGGATCGTTCCAGCTGAGAGAGGAGCAGGTCAGAGCCGTCCGACGGGGGTGTCAGGGGGACGGTCAGACGGTCCGGTCGGCCGCGGTCCGCGGCTCGTGCCGGACGTCCGACGGCAGGTCCAGCTCCCGCGTCCACGCCGCGAACTCCACCAGGATGCCGTCGGGGTCCTTGAAGTAGATGGACCGGACGAACACGCCCTCGTGGTTCTCCGGCGCGACGCCGAACTCGCTGTCGTCGTGGTTGAGCAGCACGCCGACGTCGATGCCCTTGGCGATGAGGCGGTCGCGGTACTCCTCGATGCGCTCGGGCGGGACGTCGAAGGCGATGTGGTTCATCGACCCGACGGCCGACAGCAGCTCGCCCCGGTCGGGCAGGTTCTTCGGCGCGGACACGCCGGGGACGGGCTCGGGCGCGTCCGGGAACCAGAAGAAGGCGAGCGCGTTGCCGCCGCCGCAGTCGAAGAAGAAGTGCTGGCCCCAGCCCATCGGCAGCTCGATGGTCTTGATCAGCGGCATGCCGAGCACGCCCTCGTAGAAGTCCACCGTCTGCCTCATGTCGCTGCAGACGAGCGCGAGGTGGTTGACCCCGCGCAGCTCGAACTCGGTGTTCTTCCTGGTCATGGCCGCCGCCTCGGTCGTGTAAGCAGTCCCTTGCGCCGGGGTCCATGGTAACCTCGCCGCATGCGAACCGCAGCCTCCCGGTGGTGGTGGCGCCGCTGAGGCGGTGCCGGTTCGTGCGTGCTCAAGACCAGGCGACCGCCCTCACCGGCGGTCGTTTTCTCGTGGGCGGCGTCCGGTGGGGGCCCGACACGAGGGGCCACCGCGGTGGAGACCGTCTCACAGCAGCCGCTGACCAGCGAGTTCGTCACGGCCGGGGGCGTACGGGTGACCCGTACCGCCGTCCCGGTCGACTCCGAGCGCAAGTCCGACGTGCTGAACGCGCTCGTCGCCGCCGTGGGGGAGCGGCGCGGCGGCGTGCTCAGCTCCGGCATGGAGTATCCGGGCCGCTACAGCCGCTGGCACATGGCCTACGTCGACCCGTGCCTGGAGTTCGTCGCGCGCGGTCGGGCGGTCGCGGTGCGGGCGCTCAACGGCCGCGGCCGTATCGTCCTGCCCGCCGTCGCCGCCGTGCTGCGGGAGACCGGCGAGGTCCGCGCGGACGAGCCCGACCGGTTCGAGGTCTTCGTCCCGCCGGGCGAGGAGTTCTTCCCCGAGGAGGAGCGCAGCCGGCAGCCGACCGTCTTCACCGCCCTGCGCGCCGTCACCGGCCTGTTCGGCTGCGACGACCCGCACCTCGGCCTGTACGGCGCGTTCGGCTACGACCTGTCGCTGCAGTTCGAGCCGCTGCGGACCCGGCTGGAGCGGCCCGCCGACCAGCGCGACCTCGTCCTGCACCTGGCCGACGAGATGGTCGTCGTCGACCGCAAGCGCGAGACCTCGCACCGCATCTCCTACGACTTCGAGATCGGGGGGAGGGGCACGGCGGGGCTGGCGCGCGAGACGGAGCCGACGCCCGTCCCGGCGCGGGCCGCCGAGCTGCCGGCGCAGCCCGTCCCCGGCGTGTACGCGCAGATGGTGCGGGACGCCAAGGAGAAGTTCGTCCGCGGCGACCTGTTCGAGGTCACGCCCGGCCACGCGATGTACGGGCGCTGCGACGCGCCCGCCGCGTTCTTCGAGCGGCTGCGGGAGACCAACCCGGCCCCGTACGAGTTCCTGTTCAACCTCGGCGACGGCGAGTACCTGGTCGGCGCGTCGCCCGAGATGTTCGTCCGCGTCACCGGCGACCGCGTCGAGACCTGCCCGATCGCCGGGACGATCAAGCGCGGCGCCGACGCGCTGGAGGACGCTGAGCAGATCCGCGCGATCCTGTCGTCGGCCAAGGACGAGTCCGAGCTGACGATGTGCACCGACGTCGACCGCAACGACAAGTCGCGGATCTGCGTGCCCGGCAGCGTGCGGGTCCTCGGCCGCCGGCAGATCGAGATCTACTCCCGGCTGATCCACACCGTCGACCACATCGAGGGCCGGCTGCGGCCCGGCTTCGACGCGCTCGACGCGTTCCTCACGCACATGTGGGCGGTCACCGTCACCGGCGCGCCGAAGGCGTGGGCGATGCAGTTCATCGAGGACCACGAGGACTCGCCGCGCCGCTGGTACGGCGGCGCGGTGGGCTGCGTCGGCTTCGACGGGTCGATGAACACCGGCCTGACGCTGCGGACCGCGCAGATCCGCGACGGCGTCGCGACCGTCCGGGCGGGGGCGACGCTGCTGTACGACTCCGACCCCGATGAGGAGGAGCGCGAGACCCACCTCAAGGCCAGCGCCCTGCTCGGCGCGCTCGCCGCGTCCCAGCCGGGCCCGGCGGCGGGCGCGCCCGCGGAGGCGCCGCTTCCCGCGCTGCCGGGGGACGGCATGAAGGTGCTGCTCGTCGACCACGAGGACTCGTTCGTCAACACCCTCGCCGACTACTTCCGCCAGCAGGGCGCGGGCGTGGTCACGCTGCGGCACGGGTTCCCGGCGCGGATGCTGGACGAGCACGCCCCCGACCTGGTGGTCCTGTCGCCCGGCCCCGGCCGCCCGGAGGACTTCGGCACGCGGGCGCTGCTGGACGCCCTCGCCGAGCGGGAGCTGCCCGTCTTCGGCGTCTGCCTCGGGCTGCAGGCGATGGTCGAGCACGCGGGCGGCGAGCTGGCGCTGCTGCCCGAGCCGTCGCACGGCAAGCCCGGCCGGGTGAAGGTGGCCGGCGGCGGGCTGTTCGACGGGCTCCCGGACGAGTTCACCGCGGCCCGCTACCACTCGCTGCACGCCACCCCGGACCGGGTGAAGGGCTTCCAGGTGACGGCGCTGACCGGGGACGTCGTGATGGCGATCGAGGATCCGCAGCGGCGGCGGTGGGCCGTCCAGTTCCACCCGGAGTCGATCCTCACGGCGGCGGGCGGTGCCGGGCACCGGATCGTCGCCAACGCGCTCCGCCTGAGCCGTTCGCAGGAGCGAACCGTTCCGGATGACGAGCGGCTCTAGTACCGGAGCAGGAGGAACGGGCGCGCGGAACCGGCCCTGAGACCGATGCCGCGGGCCGGGCGCGGCGGAAGACTCGGTTCCGGCCGTACCGCGCCGTGGCGTTCGCGACGCGGTGACCGCCGTTATCCAGGCGGAGGAGGAGAGTCCTCTCCTTCTCCGCCCATAACGGAGATTCTGGTCACCCGAAACCGGATTGCGGTTTCTTGGTCTCCTCCTGGGGGACGCCGGGGTCCATGATGACAATCCTGTGGCTCATCGCCGTGATTCTCGTGATCGCCGGGATCTACGTGATCCTCGCCCGGCGCGACCTCCTCTGGGGGATCGTCCTGATCGTCGTGGGGCTGCTCGTCGGCCCCGGCGGCGTGAGCATCTTCACCTGACCCCGTCCGATCCGAGCGAACCGCGCGGCGAGGACGGAACGGCACGCAAAGCCTGACGTGGACTGTCAGGTTTCGGTGCCAGCATCGTCCTCATGAACCGTGCACTGACAGGTAAGACCGCACTGGTCGCGGGGGGCACGCGCGGCGCGGGCCGCGGCATCGCCGTCGAGCTCGGCGCCGCGGGCGCGACCGTCTACGTGACGGGACGGTCCACCCGGTCGCAGCGATCGGAGCTGGACCGTCCCGAGACCATCGAGGAGACCGCCGAGCGGGTGACGGCGGCGGGCGGCGAGGGCATCGCCGTCCGGGTCGACCACCTCGACCCCGCCCAGGTCGCCGCGCTCGTGCGCCGCATCGGCGCGGAGCGCGGCCGGCTGGACGTCCTCGTCAACGACGTCTGGGGATCGGACCACCTCTTCCAGTTCGGACGACCGCTGTGGGAGCAGTCCCTGGAGGACGGCCTCCGCATGTTCCGGCTGGCGCTCGACACCCACGCCATCACGAGTTACCACGCGCTGCCGCTGCTGATCGGCGAACCGGGCGGGCTCGTGATCGAGATGACCGACGGGACCGCCGAGTACAACGCGAAGTACCGCAAGGAGTGCGGCTACTTCTACGACATCGTGAAGACCGCCGTGATCCGGATGGCGCTCGCCCAGTCCGAGGAGATCGCCCCGTCCGGCGCGACCGCCGTCGCGCTCACCCCCGGCTGGCTGCGCTCGGAGGCGATGCTGGAGCACTTCGGCGTCACCGAGGAGACCTGGCGGGACGGGGCCGCCAAGGACCCGCACTTCGCCATGTCCGAGTCGCCCGCCTTCGTCGGCCGCGCCGTCGCGGCCCTCGCCGCCGACCCGGACAAGGCCCGCTGGAACGGGCGGGCGCTCTCCAGCGGCGGGCTCGCCCAGGTCTACGGCTTCACCGACACCGACGGCAGCCGCCCCGACATGTGGCGCTACCTGGTCGAGGTCGTGGACCCGGGCCGTCCCGCCGACACCACCGGGTACCGGTAGGGCGCGCCCCGGCGGTTTGGGGGCGCGCCGGCCGGTTATCGCGACTCCA
The DNA here is from genome assembly GCF_004348335.1 of Actinomadura bangladeshensis. GTDB lineage: Bacteria > Actinomycetota > Actinomycetes > Streptosporangiales > Streptosporangiaceae > Spirillospora > Spirillospora bangladeshensis. The sequence goes on from NZ_SMJW01000077.1 coordinate 23,640, forward strand.
TAGGCGAAAGGAGGAAACGGCCATGCCGATGACGACCAAGAGCGGCAAGCCGATCAAGGACGAGCTTCCCGGCACGATCCAGCGCTCCCCGGAGGAGGCGCAGGAGACCTTCGCCAAGGCCCACGACTCCGCGGTCAAGACCTACGGCGAGGGCCAGCGCGCCCACCGCACCGCCTACTCCGCGCTCAAGCACAAGTTCGAGAAGCGCGGCGACCACTGGGAGCCGAAGGGGCGCAAGGGGCCGTCCGACCCCCGCGCCGAGAATCCGGAGGCGCGCCGCGGCAAGGGCAGGAGCTTCGGCGGCGTGGACGTCGAGGGCAACAGCAAGAAGGAGCTCTACGACCGTGCCGCCGACCTCGACGTCCAGGGCCGCTCGAAGATGAGCAAGGAGGAGCTGGCCGCCGCGATCGCGCGCAAGCAGGACTAGCGGGGCCGCCCCGGTCAGCCGTACAGCCGCGCCAGCCGGGCGGCGTGCTCGGCCATCCGCGCCCGCAGCTCCGGCGGGGCGAGGACCTCGGCCTCCGCGCCGAGCCGCAGCAGCTCGGCGGCCGCCACCTCCGCCGACTCGACCGGCAGCACCGTCGCCACCCAGCCGTGCTCGTCCGGCTCCCCGGCCTCCTCGGCCGCCCGCCGGGCGGCGTGCGGCTCGACCGCGAACCGCAGCAGCCGCATCCCGGCGGGGGAGAGCCGCACCACGGCCTCCTCGCGCAGCACCGAGCGCACGAACGAGCCCGCCTCCGCGCGCCAGTGCGCGGCGAGGTCGAACCGCTCGTCCCGGTCGAACACCGCGCCGTCCGGCCGGACGGCGGTGACGCGGTCCACCCGGTAGGTGCGGAAGGTCTCACCGACCCGCGCGACCAGGTACCAGGTGCCGTTCTTCAGGACGAGCGCGTAGGGCTCCGCCGTGCGCACGACCTCGGAGTCCCGGCGGCGGTAGCGCAGCTCGACGGTCTCGTCCTGCCACACCGCGCGGGCCAGCTCGCGCAGCAGCGGCGGCGGCCCGGACTCGCCGAACCAGCCCGGTGCGTCCAGCAGGAACCGCTGGCTCGCCCGCGCGGGCGCGTCCCGCAGCGCGGCCGGCAGCGCCGCGAGGACCTTCAGCTCGGCGGCGGCGAGCGCACCGGCGCGGCCCATGTCACCGGCCGGGCCGGGCAGCCCGGACAGGAACAGCGCCTCCGCCTCCTCCCGGGTGAGCCCGGTCAGCCGCGTCCGGTACCCGCCGACGAGCCGGTACCCGCCGCCGCGCCCCTGGTCGGCGTAGACCGGGACGCCGGCCGCCGACAGCGCCTCCATGTCCCGGTACACGGTGCGCTCGGAGACCTCCAGCTCCCGCGCCAGCTCGCCCGCCGTCATCGCCTCCCGCGACTGGAGGAGCAGGACCATGGAGATCAGCCGGGCAGCGCGCATGGACACCATCCTGCCGTCCGGTTCCTGACGTTTTCACGTTAGATTCGCCGTCTTTGCCTGTCATGCCGGGCGCGGCGGCTGTTAGCTTCGCGGACGTGCCTACCGAAACCGCATCGATCGGGGCGTTCATCGACGCCCTTCCGAAGGTCGAGCTGCACGTCCACCTCGTCGGCTCCGCCTCGGTCCCCACCGTCCTGGAACTCGCCCGCCGCCACCCGGACGGGCGCGTCCCCGTGGACGAGCGCGAGCTGCGCGCCTTCTACGGGTTCCGCGACTTCCCGCACTTCGCCGAGGTGTACGAGTCGGTGTCCAGCCTCGTCCGGACCCCGGAGGACGTCGGCACGCTTGTGTTCGGCGTCGCCCGCGACCTCGCCGCGCAGAACGTCCGCTACGTCGAGCTGACCGTCACCCCCTACACCCACCAGCGGGCCGGGATGCCGATGCCCGCGGTCACCGAGGCCCTCGACCACGCGGTGCGCGAGGCCCGCGACCGGCTCGGCGTCCGCGTCGCCTACATCTTCGACATCCCCGGCGAGTTCGGCGCCGACGGCGCGCGCGGCACCCTCGAGCACGCGCTGCGCCACCCGCCCGAGGCGCTCGTCGGGTTCGGGATCGGCGGGATCGAGCAGATGCGCCCGCCGCACCGGGACGCGTTCCGCGACGCGTTCGCCGCCGCCCGCGCCGCCGGGCTGCGCAGCCTCCCGCACGCCGGCGAGATGACCGGGCCGGAGACGATCTGGGAGGCCATCGACGGGCTCGGCGCCGAGCGCATCGGGCACGGCACCAGCTGCCTGGACGACCCGCGCCTGGTCGCCCGCCTGCGCGAGACGCAGCTGCCCCTCGAAGTGTGCCCGACGTCCAACGTGTGCACCGGGCAGGTCCCCGACCTGGCCTCCCACCCCCTGCCGCGGATGCTGGAGGCGGGGCTGTTCGTCACGCTGAACAGCGACGACCCGCCGATGTTCGACACGACGCTGACCGGCGAGTACCGGGTCGCCGCCGAGGTGTTCGGGCTGGGCCGCGAGGACCTGGCGGCACTGGCCCGCAACGCCGTGACCGCCTCGTCCCTGGACGAGCCGGGCCGCAAGGCGATCATCGCCGACATCGACGCCCTGCTGTGACCGCCGGGCCCCGGCCCCGGGCCATCCGCCGCCGCGGGCTGCCCGGGTCCTCGGCGGGGATGCGGTGGGCGGCGAGGGCGCGGTCCGGGCGGTGACGAGGACGTCGTGGTCGCGGTCGGGCCGCCGCTCCGCATCGGCCGGCAGCTTCGCGACCTGCCGGCGGTCGTCGCCGCCCGGCGGCATCTGCGCCAGCAACTCGCGCAGCGGCCGCAGCGCCTTCCGCGCCCCCGCGTCCTTCAGGATGAGCCGCGCCGCGTGCGCACCGGCGGCGCCTAACCGCTTCTGGTCGTGCAGCGCCCCGAAGGCGGACATTGCGGCCCAGGCGCGCCGCGCCGCCTCGCCGGTCCGTCCGGCCGCGGCCAGAACGTGCGCCGCCTGCGCGTCCAGCCCGGCCCGCACCTCGGCGGGCAGCGACGCGGCGCCCCGGTCGAGCGTGTCGAGGACGCGCTGCGCCTCGCCCACGTCCCCGGCGGCCGCGAGGGCCGCGCGTACCGGGCCCGCACCGCGAGCGCGCCCGTCCAGTCCCCGCGGGCCTCCATGGCCCGGCCGGCGTCGGCGAACGCGGCCGCCGCCTCCGCTGCACGCCCCTGCCGCTCGTACCTGCGCGCACGCTCCAGCAGAGCGCCAGCGTCCCCCTGAACCGTCAGCAGCCCCTCCGCCGCAAACCGTACCGGTCCCGGTGATCTCGGTGAGACCGATCGGCGGCGGGCTCGACCGGAGACTGTCGGCGGCCGTGACTAAGGTTGCGGGGGGCAGTTCAGCCGAGACGAGTGGGGGAGGTCCGATGGCGGACGAGGACGCGATGGAGATCGAGTTCCGCAGCGACGTGGTGGTAGAGCTGATCAAGGCCGCGGCATCCGACGCCGACGTGCTCTGGGCGGCGCGCGTTTCCACCAAGGGGGAGAACTCGCTGGCCGAAGTGGAGGCCGATCCCGAGCGATCGAAGGGCCTCATCAACTACCTGATGCGGGACCGGCACGGCACCCCCTTCGAGCACTCGTCGATGACCTTCTACGTGCGGGCGCCGATCTTCGTGTTCCGGGAGCAGATGCGGCACCGGACGTTCTCCTTCAACGAGGAGAGCGGCCGCTACCGCAGGCTGGAACCCGTCTTCTACGTGCCCGGACCGGACCGGAAGCTGGTCCAGGAGGGCAAGCCGGGCAAGTACGTCTTCGTCGACGGCACCCCGGAACAGCACAAGATCGTCACAGAGGTCACGAAGGAGAGCTACCGGCAGGCGTACCGTGCCTACACGGAGATGCTGGACGCGGGCATCGCGCGTGAGGTGGCGAGGAGCGTCCTGCCGGTCGGGCTCTACTCTTCGATGTACGTGACGTGCAACGCGCGCGCCCTGATGAACTTCCTGTCCCTGCGCATCAAGCGTGAGGACGCCATGTTCCCGTCGTTCCCGCAGCGCGAGATCGAGATGGTCGCCGAGTTGATGGAGGAGGAGTGGGCGAAGCTGATGCCGCTGACCCACGCCGCCTTCGAGGCCAACGGCCGCGTCTGCCCATAGCGCCACTGCGACACACCGCGCCCGCCCACGTCCCAAGCGTCGGCGGGCGCGCTCTGTCAGTGCCCCGTGATCGATTGTCACCACGGCGGCACTGACGGTCACGGGGGCGGCGATGGTGGACGGCTATGACGACCGGACGGACGTGTTGACCACCGCGAGTTCCGCGGTCCGATGTACAGGGTGAGATCGGAACAGATCGACCTGCTGGTCGGCGTGGACCATGCCCTGTGGATTCAACGGGTCGATACACGTGCGGCACGGCGGGGAGAGCAGCCGTTCGCGCTCGAGGCGCCGGGCGCTCTCCTGCACAAGCGTGTCCGCTATGAGAAGACGGCGCGGTGGTACTGCGGCACTGACGCGGACGTCCGGGTCCCATCGACGATCCGGACCTGGACACGTCCCGACAACGGAGCCCACTATGAGCGGACCTACGCGGGCGTGGTATTTCCAGCCAGACCGTTCGCGCGGTTTCTTGGCTACTTTTTGTCGGAAGGGTCGATCAACGGGCATCAGATCGTCCTGGCTCAGAATCGCGGCCCCGTTCTGGCCGCGATGGCCGATGTCGTGCGTGAGTTGGGCCTTCCGCCCTATTTGCCGGTGTCAAGCCACGGTTGCGTCCGAACCCAGTGCGTCGCGGTGATGGCAGTACGCACCCCAAGAACGGCCACCGCGTGATCTACACCGCCTCCGCGGAGCTGGCCGGAGGTCTGCAGGTTCTCGCCTCAAGGCGGGGATCAGCGCCAACGTCCGTGTCGACGACCGGGTCGGACTGGTGCGCGTGATGCCTAACGGGCAGTCATTTCACAATCTTCGTCGGGCGGAGTCCACTCGGTAGCCGTACCGAGCGGGTTGCTCGTGGTGCGGCGGAACGGGAAGGCCGTCATTTCGGGGGCGGCCCGGATTTCGAGTGGCCGAAGCATTGAGTGAGATCACTCGTAGACGCTGAGTTCGATCAGGTTGCGGTCGGGGTCGCGGATGTAGACGCTCCGGATGGGGCCGGTGGCGCCGGTGCGGGCGACCGGGCCCTCCTCGACGGGGACGCCGTGGCGCTCCAGGTCGGCGATGGCCTCGTCGAGCGGGCCCGCGACGATCAGGCAGAGGTCGGCGCTGCCGGGGACCGGGTGCGCCGCCTTCGGCTCGAACTCCCGGCCGGCCTCGTGCAGGTTGATCTTGCTGGTGCCGAAGGCCAGGGCGCGGCGGCCCGCGCCGAAGGCCACCGCCTCCATGCCGAGGACGCGCGTGTAGAAGCCGATCGCGGCGTCGATGTCGGCGACGGTGAGGACGAGGTGGTCGAGGCGGTCGATGCGCATGCGATCACCGTAGACGCCTGCGGCGGGGGGCTAGGCGCGCGGCGGGCGGCTGGGCGATTATTGGACCTTATGTCTGACATAACGATTCCCGCGGGTGCGCGGGAGCTGCCGGGGTACCTCGCCGTTCCCGAGGGCGAGGGGCCCTGGCCGGGCGTCGTCATCCTCTTCGAGGCGTTCGGTGCCAACGCCGACATGCGCGCCCAGGCCGACCGGTTCGCCGCCCGGGGGTACCTCGCCGTCCTGCCGGACCTCTACGGCGGGGCGCCGTGGGTGCGGTGCGTCACCAAGGCGATGCGCGACATGCGCGCCCGGCGCGGGCCCACCTATGACCACATCGAGGCCGCGCGCGCGTGGCTCGCGGGGCGGGACGACTGCACCGGCGACGTGGGCGTGTGCGGGTTCTGCATGGGCGGCGGGTTCGCGCTGGTCGCGGCGGCCAAGTACGACTTCAAGGCGGCCGCCGCGAACTACGGGATCCTGCCCCGGCGGCCGGCGGAGTCGCTGCGCGGCGCGTGCCCGATCGTCGCCGGCTACGGGGCCGCCGACCCGACGCTGCGGGGCGCGGCGGGAAGGCTGGAGCGCGCTCTCACGATCGCCGACGTCACGCACGATGTGAAGGAGTATCCGGGGACCGGGCACGGCTTCCTCACGGGCTTCACCCCGCCGGCGCCGCTGGGGCCGGTCGCGAAGATCGTCTTCGGGCTGGGCCGGGGGCGGGAGAACGCCGCCGACGGCTGGGACCGGATCTTCGCCTTCTTCGGCGAGCACCTCACTAAAAAATCTACAACGTAAAGGCGTCGGGCCGGACGCTAGGCGCGCAAGACGGCCTGGGTCTGGGTCACCTGGGCCACGCGGCGGCCGGCGTCGTCGTAGAGGTCCGTCTGGACGACGATCGACGTGCGGCCGGTGTGGAGCGGCCGGGCGACTCCTCTGACGCAGCCCTCCCTGACCCCGCGGAAGAAGTTCGTCTTGGACTCCAGCGTCGTCGTCGACGTGTCCGGCGGCAGGTTGAGGAACGCGCAGGCGGCGCCGAGGGTGTCGGCGAGCGCCATGAGCGCGCCGCCGTGCATGACCCCGCCGGCGGTGCAGCGGTCCGGGGCCCAGTCCAGCCGGCCCGTGACCTCGTCCGGCCCGGCGGTGTCGATGCGCACGCCGAGCGCGCGGGCGAACGGCATCGCGTCGGTCAGCTGGTCGGGGGTGAGCCCGGTGGTCATGGAGCCTCCTCGGTGGACGTCCCGGCCCACCCTGGCGCCGGGCCCGCGCCGCGTCCATTACCCCGGACGTAATCGCCGGCGTGATCGGCGGGCCGGTAGCGTCCGGAGGGTGACGACGGCGTTGAGCGATGTGCGGCCCATCGGGGAGCAGCTGCGGGCCTGGCGGCAGCTGCGCAGGCTGAGCCAGCTGGAGCTGGCGTCGGAGGCGGACGTGTCGACGCGGCACCTCAGCTTCGTGGAGACGGGGCGGTCGGCGCCGAGCCGGGAGATGGTGCTGCGGCTCGCCGAGTACCTGGACGTGCCGCTGCGCGACCGCAACCTGCTGCTGGTGTCGGCAGGGTACGCGCCGGTGTTCGGCGAGACGCCGATCGAGGAGCCGAGGATGGACGCGGTCCGCGCGGCGCTGAAGCAGGTGCTGGCGGGCCACGAGCCCTATCCGGCCGTGGTGGTGGACCGGTTCTGGAACCTCGTCGACGCCAACGGCGCCGCGGCGCTCTTCCTGGAGGGCGCGCCGCCGGAGCTGCTGGAGCCGCCGCTCAACGTGCTGCGGCTGAGCATGCACCCCGACGGGATGGCGAGGAACATCCTGAACCTGGCCGAGTGGCGCGCCCACATGATCGACCGGGTGCGCCGGCACGTGGCGCTGACCGCGGACGCCTCGCTCACCCAGCTCTACCGGGAGCTGCGCGGCTTCCCGGGGGACGTGGGGGAGGCGATCGCGCCGCCCGCGGGCCACGACGTCTTCGTCCCGCTGCGGATGCGGGTGGACGGCCGGGAGCTGTCGTTCTTCAGCACGATCGCGACGTTCGGCACGCCGGTCGACATCACGGTCGCGGAACTGGCGATCGAGTCGTTCTACCCGGCGGACGAGACGACGACCCGGTTCCTCCGGGAGCGCGCGGGCTGGTGACCGGGTCGCCGGCCGCGAGCAGGTCGTGGTGGATGCGCTGCAGCGGCACGCCGAGCCGCTGCAGCGCGGTGACGGTGGCCCGGACCAGCGGGGCGGGCCCGGCGACGCAGGCGGTGAGATCGCGGACGTCGCCGTCCAGCAGGCCGGGCAGGACGTCCGGCACGCGGCCGCCGAGCGCGCTGCCGCCCGGCGACCGCGACAGGACGGGGACGACCCGGAGCCGGGGGCAGGCCGACTCCAGCAGCCGCAGGTCGGGCAGGTCGTAGAGGCCGTCCACGGTGCGCGCCGCGACCACGAGGCGGATGCCGCGGCCGGAGCCTGCGGCCGCCTCGGCCAGGGCCTTCATGGGGGACAGGCCGGTGCCGCCGCCGATCAGCAGCAGGTCGCGGCGGGAGTCGGGGGCGAGTGTCATCGCGCCCTCCGCCGGGCCGAGCAGCACGGTGTCGCCGGGGGCGGTGCCGCGGACGAGCGCGCCGCTCACCCAGCCGCCGGGGAGGGCCCGGACGTGCAGGCTCAGCGTCCCGTCCGGCCGGGGCGCGTTGGCGATCGAGTACGGCCGCCACATCCGCGGCCAGCGGGCGCTCTGCACGGTCACGTGCTGGCCGGCGGAGTACGGGAGCGGCCGCTCGGGCCGGAGCGTGAGCACGGCGAGGTCGGGGGCCCGGCGGTCATGCCCGGTGACCTCGGCGGCCCACCACGCCGGGGCGTGCTCGGCGTCCCGCTCGGCGGCGGCGATCATGGTGTCGGCGGCGTGCCGGTAGGCGGCCGTCCAGGCGTCCTCGGCGGCGGGCCCCCACAGGTCGGCGGCGTGGACGCGCAGCGTGGCGGTCAGCGCGGCGCCGACGGCGGCGTAGTGCTCGCGCAGCACCCCGTACTTGCGGTGGCCGCGGCCGAGCCGGCCGAGGTGCCCGGCGAGTTCGCCCGGGTTGTCCTGGCTCCACGCGATCCGCAGGAGCGCGTGGAAGAAGCGGTCGTGCTGGTGCCCCATCGCGGGCGGGAACAGGGCGCGCAGTTGCGGCTCGGCCGCGAAGAGGCGCCCGTAGAAGTAGCTCATCGCCCCCGCCGGGTCGGCCTCCAGCCGGGCGAAGCACTCCTTGATCGTGCGGGGTTCCGGTGCCATGTGCCGGCTCACTCCCTGGACCTGGTGGGCCTGGCACCGGCGGTCGCGGCAGGTCGGGTGCCCGGCTTTGTGAGATTCTCGCGCCCGATCGGCGGCGGCTCAAGCGGGGCGGCGCGGACGGTCGCCCATCGCTGCGGTGCGTGATCGGAGGTCACTTCGGAGTCACCGCGGGAGGGCCGGAAAGAGCACGGATACTGATCAGTATCGAAGGCGGGCGCCGGGTGGGCGCGGGAAGAACGGACCCGGACGTGGAGGAGGAAACCATTCCCGAGTGGAAGATTTCTGGACTCTTCCCCCGGTTCCCGGACGGGACGCGCTGCCCGGCGGAGGTGCGCCCGTCCGCGCGGACCCGATCCTGCCGCTTCGGACTGCGAAGATCCGTCACGTACGGCAAGCTGGCCGGG
>NZ_SMJW01000078.1 GCF_004348335.1 Actinomadura bangladeshensis
GCGCCAGCACGGCGAGGACGACGCCGGTGACCCGCAGCAGGAGCGGCATCGGGTCGCGCGGCCACGGCTCGCCGTAGAGCAGCGTCGCCGACAGCAGCAGGTGGGTCTTCGCGGTCACCGTGACGACGGTGACGATGATCATGAGGCGGCAGCGCTGCAGGCCGATCGAGAGCAGGCCGAGCCCGAGGACGCCCGCGAGCAGGAACAGGTACGGGTGCGGCGAGGCCAGCACGCCCGTCCCGCGCCCGTCGGCGAGCATCATCGCCATGCCCTGCCCGAAGACCTCGGTGGCGCCGAGCAGGACGCCCGCGCCCAGCCCGTAGGCGATGCCGGTCAGCGGACGCGCGTGCCGGCCGCCGACCGGCCGGTCGTGCACGAAGAACATCCACAGCGGCAGCGCCAGCGAGGGCACGAACACCAGGCCCGCCTTCCACAGCGGGAGCGCGCCGGCGGCCTCGGCGCCGCCGGTGCGGTGCAGCGCGTCCGGCAGCGACTCCCCGGCGCCCGGCAGCACCGACAGCGCCGCGGTGATCATCGCTGCCACCGTGATGAGGACGGCGAGCCACTCCCGCGACGTAGGCCGCTCGCCGAACCCGCTCATCCCCACCACCAGCAGCGGGATCAGCCCGAGCCCGTAGGCCGGCAGCGTCACCACCACGGGCAGCGTGACCAGCGCGAACGCCGACAGCGCGAACCCCGCGAGCAGCACCGCGACCCCGGCGAGCCAGCGCGGACCGCGGACCAGCCGTCCGGCGGCGTGCAGCGGATGCCGGCCCCCGATCGGGCTCATCCGCCCGGTGGCCGTCTTGAACAGGACGTAGGCGGCGATGTAGACGGCCTGCGCGGCGCAGGCGAGGACGAGCGCTTGCATGGCGCACCTCCGGGGGCGGGCGGTGCGTGGATGGTTACATACGGAGGGCGTCCGCTGATTCTCGCCGCGGGACGGAGAAAACACCCGTTTTGTGCGCCTCGGTGAGTATCTTCCGGCCCGGCTGTCCCGGAAAGGCCAAGATCAGTACACCGGTCGCGTTGCCCATCACTCACCGCAGGTGAATGATTGCGGTGCGCTTCCGAATTCCAGGGTGTGGTGATCCAGTGACCGTGGGGATGGAACGGCTCGGCGAGCCGTCCGGCTTCGGCCGCGACCGCGAGGGCGGCCGCCGGGCCCGCCGGACCGTCCGCGAGCTCGCCGCGAAGGTCGTCGCGGACGAGGAGCAGCTCGACGACGTCGAGCTGATGACGGCCGAGGCCGTCGCCAACGCCGTGCTGCACGGTTCCGGGCCCATCACCGCGACCGTCGCGACCGACGGCCGCGTCCTGCGCGTCGAGATCGCCGACGAGGGCCCCGCGCACACCGGCCCCGCCGACGCCGACCCGCACGGGCGCCGCCGCCTCGACCACGGCCGCGGCCTGACCGTCATCGACGCGCTGGCCGACGACTGGAGCCTCGACCAGTCCCCCGGCCGCACCCGCCTCTGGTTCACCGTGGTGGCGCGGCGTCCGCCGGCCGACGCCTGAGCTACCGCACGCGCAGGCCCGCGAGGAGGACGCCGACCATGCGGCGTGCGTCGTAGCGGGGGTCCTTGCCGGCGCCGATGCACAGGTTGCCGACGCCGCGCATCAGCCCGAGCGCCTCGATGTCGGTGCGGATCTCCCCCGCGCCGGCGGCGGCGCCGAGCAGCTCGGCGCAGACGGGCAGCAGCCGGTCGAGGAAGTACTCGTGCAGGGACGCGAAGGTCGCGTCGTCGGACTGCAGCGCCTCGGCCAGGCCGTGCTTGGTCACCAGGAAGTCGACGAAGAGGTCGATCCAGCGGACGAGGGCGGCGTACGGGGAGTCGGCGCCGGCCAGCAGGGCCGGGCCCGCCTCGGCGCACGCCTCCACCTGGTGCCGGTAGACGGCGACGACGAGATCGGCCCGCGTCGGGAAGTGCCGGTAGATCGTGCCGACCCCCACGCCGGCCTTGGCCGCGATGTCGCGCACGGGCGCGTCGATGCCCGCGGCGACGAACGCCGCCGCGGCCGCCTCCAGCAGCGCCTCCTCGTTGCGCCGGGCGTCGGCGCGCTTGCGCGGCGCCGGCGATGCCGATCCGCTTGCGGACACTGCTGCGCCACCTCCCCGTTGCCAAACGGAACACGGTTCCGTATATTCGTAAGCGGAACGCTGATCCGCTTGTTCGATGATGCCAGAGCGGGCGGCCCCGTGACCAGGCCGCGCCGCGCTGCTCACGCTACTTCTCTCAGGGAGAAACCCATGCCTCACGCACCTGTCGTTTCGGTACGTCCGATCACGCTGCCCGCGCCCGGCCGCGGCGAGGACGTCCAGGTCCGGGTGTCGGCCCCGCTGACCAGTGACCGGTTGCCCGTCATCGTGTTCTCGCACGGCTTCGGGGAGTCGCTGGACGGCTATGCCCCGCTCGTCGACCACTGGACCGCGCAGGGGTTCGCCGTCGTCCAGCCGACCCACCTCGACTCGCGGAAGCTGAACCTCGCGCCGGACGACCCCCGCTACCCCGACATCTGGCGCATCCGCGTCGAGGACCTGACCCGCGCCATCGACCGGCTGGACGTCCTGGAAGCCGCCGTCCCCGGCCTCGCCGGGCGCCTCGACCGCGACCGCGTCGCCGTCGCCGGGCACTCCTGGGGCGCGCAGACCGCGAGCATGCTGCTGGGCGCCCGCGTCCTGGACGCCGAGGGCGTCCCGGGCGCGAGCATGTCCGACCCGCGGGTCAAGGCCGGGGTGCTGCTCGCCGTCACGGGGACGGGCGGCGCCGACCTAACGCCGTTCGCCGCCGAGAACTTCCCCTTCATGAACCCCGACTTCGCGGAGCTGACCACGCCGGCCCTGGTGGTCGCCGGGGAGAAGGACCAGTCCGCGCTGAGCGTCCGGGGGCCGGAGTGGTTCACCGACGCGTACTTCCTGAGCCCCGGCGCCACCGGCCTGCTCACGCTGTTCGAGGCCGAGCACTCGCTCGGCGGCATCTCCGGTTACGCCGTCACCGAGACGACGGACGAGAGCCCCGAGCGCGTCGCCCTGGTCCAGCGGCTCACCTCGGCCTTCCTGCGCAGCACGCTCTACCCGGAGGACGCCGCCTGGACGGCGGCGACCGCCGAACTGGCACGCACCGCCGACCCGCTCGGCCGCGTCGACGCGAAGTGACGGGTCAGTCCGCCGCCAGGGAGCGGCGGACGACCTTGCCGGTGGCGTTGCGCGGCAGGGCGTCCAGGAAGTGGACGTCGCGGGGGATGGCGAAGCGCGCCAGATGCTCGCGGACGTGCGCGCGGACGGCGTCGGCGCTGAGCGTCTCCCCGTCGCGCAGGACGATGTAGGCGGCGGCGCGCTGCCCGAAGTCCTCGTCCGGGACGCCGACGACCGCGACCTCTCTGACCTGCGGGAGCTTCTCCAGGACCTCCTCGATCGCGGCCGGGAACACGTTCTCCCCGCCCGAGACGATCATGTCGTCGTCGCGGCCCTCCACGTACAGCCGGCCGTCCGCGTCGAGGTGGCCGACGTCGCCGAGGCTCATCAGCCCGTCCCGCATCTCCTTGGTGCCGCCGCCGGTGTAGCCGGCGAACGGCAGTTCGTTGGCGGCGAAGATCCGTCCGGTGGTGCCGGGCGGGACGGGCCGGCCGTGCTCGTCCAGGATCGCGACCCTGGTCCCGGGCGGCGGCGTGCCGGCGGTGTCGGGACGGGCGCGCAGGTCGGCGGGGGTGGCGATGGTCACCCAGGACGCCTCCGTCGACCCGTACAGGTTGTAGAGGACGTCGCCGAACTCGTCCATGAACGCGGTCGCGAGCGTGGCGGGCAGGGCGGAGCCGCTGAGCGCGGCGATCCGCATCGAGGACGTGTCGTACTTGCGCCGCACCACCTCCGGGACGTCCAGGATGCGCTGCAGCATGACCGGGACGGCGACGAGCGCGGTCGCGCCGGTGGCCTCGATCGTGCGGAGGGTCTGCTCGGGGTCGAACCGGGACCGCAGCACGATCGTGGCGCGCAGCGAGACCGCCGTCTGGAGCATCGCGTAGCCCCAGGTGTGGAACAGCGGCGCCTCGATGAACATCCGCTCGTGCACCCGGTACGGGATGCGCGACAGGATCGAGGTCAGCGGCGACAGGCCGGGGCGGGAGTGCCGGTCGGCGCCCTTCGGGCTGCCGGTCGTGCCGGAGCTGAGGACGATCGTCCGGCCGGCCTTCGCCGGCGGCTCCGCCGTCCCGGCGGGCGCGGTGACGATGGCGTTCTCCAGCTCCGATCCCGTCCCGCCCGCCGTGATGACGTGCACGGTCTTCGGCACCGCGGCGATGAACTCGGCGAACTCCGCGTCGGCGATGACGACCTCGACGCGCTGCTGCCGCAGCACGGTGCCGAGCTGCTCGGTGCTCATCCCGGTGTTGAGCAGGACGAGGTCGCAGCCGCGCTTGCTGGACGCGACCAGCGTCTCGACCATGCCCCGGTGGTTGCGGCACAGCACCGCGACGCGGGGCGCGTCGTTGATGCGGCCGAGCGCGGCGGCGAGCCGGTCGGTGCGGGCGTCGACCTCGCCGTAGGTCAGCTCCCCGGCGTCGTCGACGATCGCGACGGCGCCGGGGTCGCGGGCGGCGGCGGAGGCGACCGTCCCGCCGAGCAGGGTGCCCCAGCGGCGCAGGGCATCGAGCTGGCGGACGACCTTCAGCGGTGGTCCGGGGCGCCACAGCCCGCTCCGGGCGAACATGCCGCCCGCCCGCGCGACCGACGCCGCGCGGCGCCCGAACTCCGATCGTCCGCTCATCTACCGCCTCCGGGGTCCGAGATCCGGGTATCGACGGTATATAGGCGGCGTTTCGTACTCTTCTGACTGAACCCAGCTCTTCCGGGCGTCCGTTATCAGGAGCCTGACAACTGCGCGCCCTTCCCGGCGGGCACCGGCGCGTCCGCCTCGGCGGGTTCCACCAGTTCCAGGCTGTCGCGCAGGGTGACCGGCTTGAGGAGCGCCGCCGCGATGATCCCGACGACCGCGATGGCGGCCGACACCAGGAAGATGTGGCCCGTGGCGTCCCCGTACGCGGCCCGGACGATCTCCCTGACCGGGGCGGGCAGCGCCGCGATGTCGAGGTTGCCGGCGTCGCCGCCCCCCGCGGTCGGGTCCACGCCGAGCCGCCGCAGCCCGTCGGTGATCTTGCCTGCGACCCGGTTGGCGAGGATCGCGCCGAGCACCGACACCCCGACCGTCCCGCCGAGCGAGCGGAAGAACGTCACGGTGCCGCTCGCGGCGCCGATCTCGTTCAGGTGCACGGAGTTCTGGACGACCAGCACCAGGTTCTGCATCGTCATGCCGACGCCGGCGCCGATCAGGAACATCCCGGCGCCGAGGTAGACCAGCGAGGTCTCGTGGTCGATGGCGGCGAGCATCCCGAACCCGGCGGTCAGCACGACCGTCCCGACCAGGATGTACGGCTTGACCTTGCCGGTCTTGGTGGCGAGCCGCCCGGCGACGGTGGACGCGCCGAACACGCCGAGCATCATCGGGAAGGTGAGCAGGCCCGCCTTGGTGGGGCTGTAGCCGCGTCCGATCTGGAAGTACTGGCCGAGGAAGACGGCGCCGCCGAACATGGCCATGCCGACCGCGAGGCTGGCGACGATCGCGAGCGCGGTGTTGCGGCGCGCGACGATGTCCAGCGGGACGATCGGCTCCGCCGCCCGCGACTCGACCCACACGGCCACCGCCAGCAGCAGGACCCCGCCGCCCGCCATCGCGGCCGTCTGCCAGGACAGCCAGGCGAAGTTCGCGCCGACGAAGGTGACCCAGATCAGCAGGGTGCTGACGCCGGCCGCGATCAGCGTCGCGCCCGCGTAGTCGATCCGCACGTCGGGGCGCCGGACGACCGGCAGCTTCAGCCCTTGCTCTCGAGAGGAACTCTCGATTTCATCCCCGGGGATCGCATCCTTCGCCTGCGAAGGATGAAGCGAATTCAATATCCTCCCGATATCCGTCCGTGAGCTTGGAAGACACAAACCGGCTTGCCGGGGACACGGTTCAGATGGCGTTGATCGAACGGATGTCGCTGGCTCATTCCAGCGTGGGGCTCTGTCAACGGTCCCGCACCGCACGTGCGGTGGATGCGACTTCGACACGGCGGCCAGCCGTGAGCGAGGAGCGCAAATCGGTGGAGGCGATCGAGCAGACCAACTCTGTCATCACCGGCCGAGGAGTTGACTGTCTTCTGCAGCAGCCCGATCGCCACGACCGCGATCGGTACGCCGATGCTCAGCGGCACCGTCAACGCGACGGTGCTGCTGAGCATCGCCACGAACAGCACCAGGAGCAGGCCGCTCAGCGCTTCGAGGACCTGCCGGTGCGACATCGGCGCGGGTCTGGACGGGGCAGGAACGGTCAAGAGACGCCTCCGCGAGAAGTCGGGAACGAGGACTCAACTCCGCGACCCGGGAATCCTATTCCCAGTGGGCAAGTTTTCTCACCGGGCAGCATTTGAGGATGGGTAGGCTGGGGCGACCATGGAGAGCACCGGCGGACTGCGCGAGCGCAAGAAGGAGGCGACGCGCCGCGCCCTGCACGAGGCCGCGATGCGCCTCGCCGTCGAGCACGGCCTGGACGAGGTCACCGTCGAGGCCATCGCCGACGCCGCCGGCGTGTCCCGCCGCACCTTCTCCAACTACTTCGGCGGCAAGGAGGAGGCCCTCCTCTACGGCGGCGAGCAGCGGATGTGGTCGCTGCTGGAGACGTTCGAGTCCCGTCCGCCGGAGGAGCCGTCCTGGGCCGCGCTGCGCGCGTCGTTCGACGCCGTCCACGACCAGTTCGGCCCCCTGGACCCGCAGTGGGCCGCGCAGGTCAGGCTCGCCCGCAACCACCCCTCCGTGCTGGCCCGGCAACTCGCCCACTACGCCGAGTTCGAGCGCGCCCTCGCCGATCTGATCGCCGCCCGCGACGGGCTCCCGTCCGGCAGCCTGCGCCCCCGCATCATGGCCGGCGCCTTCATCACCGCGCTCCGCATCGCGTCCCTGACCTGGATCGAGGAGCAGCGCGCCCGCTCCATGCCGGACATCGTGGACGAGAGCCTCACCGAGATCGCCCGCGAGTTCGGCTAGGGGCGCGGGATGTTGCGCAGGTTGCTGCGCGCCAGGCCGAGCATCTTGCCGACGCCGCCGGTCAGGACGGTCTTGCCCGCGGAGAGCGCGAACCCCTTCACCTGCTGGGGGGTGATGTGCGGCGGGATGGACAGCGCGTTCGGGTCGGTGACGACGTCCAGGAGGTAGGGGCCGGGAGCGGCAAGGGCGCGCTCCATCACGGTGCGGACGTCGGCCGGACGCTCCACGCGCGCCGACTCGATCCGCATCGCCTCGGCCACCGCCGCGAAGTCGACGGCCTCGTGGTCGGTCTCGAAGGCGGGGAAGCCGTCCACCATCATCTCCAGGCGCACCATGCCGAGCGACGCGTTGTTGAACACGATGATCTTCACGGGGACGCGGTGAAGCTTCACGGTCAGCAGCTCGCCGAGCAGCATGCCGAGGCCGCCGTCGCCGGAGAGGGCGACGACCTGGCGGCCGGGCGCGCCGTACTGGGCGCCGATGGCGTGCGGCAGCGCGTTGGCCATGGAGCCGTGCATGAACGAGCCCATCACGCGGCGGCGGCCGTTGGGGGTGAGGTAGCGGGCGGCCCAGACGTTGCACATGCCCGTGTCCACGGTGAATATCGCGTCGTCGGCGGCGAGGTCGTCCAGGACGCTCGCGACGTACTCGGGGTGGATCGGGATGTGCTTCTCGATGTCGCGCGTATAGGCGGAGACGACGGTCTCCAGAGCGCGCGCGTGGCGGTGCAGCATGTCGTCCAGATACGACTGGTCGTGCTTCTGCTCGACCTTGTCCAAGACGAGCCTCAGCGTCTCGCCGACATCGCCGTGGACGGCCAGGTCGAGCGGGGTCCGGCGACCCAGTTTCGCCGGGTCGTCGTCCACCTGGACGGTGTTCTGGCCGGGCAGGAACGGATCGTACGGGAAGTCGGTGCCCAGCAGCAGGACGAGGTCGGCGGCCTGCATCGACTCGTAGCAGGCGCCATAGCCGAGCAGCCCGCTCATCCCCACGTCATAGGGATTGTCGTACTGGATGTACTCCTTGCCGCGCAGCGCGTGCCCGACCGGCGAGAGGAGCTTGTGCGCCAGCTCCATCACCTCGGAGTGCGCGTCCTTCACGCCGGAGCCGCAGAACAGCATCACCTTGCGCGCCCGGTTCAGCGCGCCGGCGAGCTGCTCGACCTGGTCGGCCGGCGGCCGGACGATCCCCTTCGTCACGAGGAAGTCGTGCTCGCCGGTCGGCGCCGCGGCGTCCTTGCCCGCGATGTCGCCCGCCATGGTCAGCACCGCGACACCGCCGCGCCCGATCGCGTGCTGGATCGCGATCCGCAGCACGCGCGGCATCTGCTCCGGCGCGCCGATCGTCTCGCAGTAGTGGCTGCACTCGACGAACAGCCGCTCGGGGTGGGTCTCCTGGAAGTACCCGGTGCCGATCTGCACGCTCGGGATCTGCGACGCCAGCGCCAGCACCGGCGCCCCCGACCGGTGCGCGTCGTACAGGCCCTGGATCAGGTGCGTGTTGCCCGGCCCGCAACTGCCCGCGCACACCGCGAGCCGCCCGGTGGTCTGGGCCTCGGCCGCCGCCGCGAACGCGCCCGCCTCCTCGTTGCGGACGTGCACCCACTCGATGCCGCCCGTCCGGCGGATCGCGTCCACGACCGGGTTGAGGCTGTCGCCCACGACCCCGTAGACGCGCCGCACGCCGGCCTGCCGCAGCACCTCGATGAACTGGTCGGCGACGGTCGCCATCGTCCCTCCCCTGATCCGCCGGTCCCCGCATCCGGGGAGATGCCCGGCGATCTTCCGCTGACACTCCCCGCCCCGGGCGGGTTAAATGGTCAAACCATGAACCGGATGTGGGGCGCGGACGATGAGCGATGAGCCTGACGACCTCGGCTTCTGGACCTTCGTCGACCTCGCGGGGCGGCGGCTGTCGGAGGAGTACGGCTTTCCCGACCGCCTCGCGACCCGGCTGCTGCTCACCCTCAACCGGGCCTCGGCGATCGTCACCTACGACCTGGAGTCCACGGTGCACCGGCCGCGCGGGCACTCCTGGGCCGGCTTCCGGCTGCTGTTCGTGACCTGGCTGGCCGGCCCGCTGGAGCCGGGCCGCGCCGCCACGCTCGCCGGGATGAGCCGCGCCGCCGTGTCCAACCTCGCGAAGACGCTGGTCGCGGACGGGATGATGACGCGTTCGCCGGGCGAGCGGGACGGCCGGTCGGTGATCCTCGCGCTGACCGAGCGGGGCCGCGCGGCGATGCTGGAGATCTTCGCCGGGCAGCACGAGCGCGAGCGCCAGTGGGCCGGGACGCTCACCGAGACCGAGCAGCGGATGCTGATCATGCTGCTGGACAAGCTCATCGCCGGCCGGACGTCCTTCGACGCGCGCGAGCGGAACTGACGTCCCGCGGGCGCGTGGCCGGGTTAGGCCCTTCCCTGGACGGCAGAAGACCCGTAGTGTCGGCAGAAAGTAGTTCATGCATTAACCATCGGAGGCGATGGACATGGCCCACTACCGTCGGGTCGGCCACGTGCCGCCGAAGCGCCACACCCAGCACAGGAATGGCGAGGAGCGGCTCTTCTTCGAGGAACTGATGGGCGAGGAGGGGTTCTCGTCCGATTCGTCCCTCCTGTACCACCGGGAGATCCCGTCCGCGATCACGGACTCCCAGCCGTGGGACGTCCCGGACGTGGCGACGACGCCCAACCACCCGCTGAAACCGCGCCACCTGAAGCTGCACGAGCTGTTCCCCAAGGAGACGTGGAGCGAGACCGACGTCGTCACAGGGCGGCGGGTGATCCTCGCCAACAACGACGTGCGCCTCTCCTACGTGGTCTCGGCCGCCCCCTCGCCGCTGTACCGCAACGCGACCGGCGACGAGATCGTCTACATCGAGTCGGGCACCGCCACGGTCGAGACGGTCTTCGGTTCGCTGGACGCCGGACAGGGCGATTACGTCATCATCCCGACGTCCACCACGCACCGCTGGCTGCCGACCGGCGACGAGCCCCTGCGCGCCTACGCGATCGAGGCGACCGGCCACATCGCGCCGCCGAAGCGCTACCTGTCGCGCTACGGCCAGTTCCTGGAGAACGCCCCGTACTGCGAACGCGACCTGCACGGACCGTCCGAGCCCCTCCTCTCGGACGAGACCGGCGTCGAGGTCTACGTCAAGCACCGCACCTCGCGCGGCATCGTCGGCACCCGCATGACCTACGCGCGGCACCCGTTCGACGTCGTCGGCTGGGACGGCTGCCTGTACCCGTTCACGTTCAGCGTCCACGACTTCGAGCCGATCACGGGTCGTGTCCACCAGCCGCCGCCCGTCCACCAGGTGTTCGAGGGCCACAACTTCGTCGTGTGCAACTTCGTGCCGCGCAAGGTGGACTACCACCCGCTGTCGATCCCGGTGCCCTACTACCACTCGAACGTCGACTCCGACGAGATCATGTTCTACTGCGGCGGCGACTACGAGGCGCGCAAGGGGTCGGGCATCGGCCAGGGCTCGGTGTCGGTCCACCCCGGCGGCCTCGCGCACGGCCCGCAGCCCGGCGCCTACGAGCGCAGCATCGGCGTCGAGTTCTTCGACGAACTCGCGGTCATGGTCGACACCTTCCACCCGCTCGAACTCGGCGAGGGCGGCCTGGCCTGCGAAGACCCCGGCTACGCCTGGACCTGGGCAGGCCGGCGGTGATTCCCGCGTTCGCCCTCGCCCTGTGCGACGACGCGGCCGTGTTCCCGCCGGGCCTCGCACCGCTCGCCGACGCCGTCCCGGCCCACCGCGCGCACCGCGCCGCCCCGTACGCCGGCCTGGTCGGCCCGCTCGTCCTGCCGGCGACCGCGCTGGACGAGCTGTACCCGCTGCTCGGCGGCGAGCCCCTGGAGGTGTCGATCACCGCGCCCGGCGGCCCGTGCCAGGCGGTGAAGGCCCTGGCGACCGCCGCCGACCTGGACCTCACCGTGCGCGGGCTGGAGGTCGCCGTCCCGCCCGGCATGCAGCCGGAGGAGTTCTTCCGGCTGCTCGGCCACCCCGCGGTGCCGGTCTACGTCGAGATCCCGCGCGACGACCGCCGTCCGGCGATGATCGCCGAGGTCGCGGCGCGCCGGCACCGCGCGAAGTTCCGCACCGGCGGCGTGAAGGCGCACCTCTACCCGAGCCCGGACGAACTGGCCGCCGGGATCAAGGCCGTCGTGGACGCGCGCCTGCCGTTCAAGGCGACGGCGGGGCTGCACCACCCCGTCCGGAACACCGACCCGGAGACGGGCTTCCACCAGCACGGCTTCCTGAACCTGCTGCTCGCGACCGACGCCGCCCTGCGCGGCCGTCCGGTGGCGGAGCTGGCCGCGGTGCTGGCCGACCGGGACGCCCCGTCCGTCGCGTCGCGCGTGCGCGGCCTGGGCGAGGCCCGGACGATCGCGGCGCGCGGCCGCTTCCTGTCCTTCGGGACGTGCAGCATCACCGACCCCATGAACGAACTCGCGGACCTGGGCCTGCTGGCGTCCGCGCTCCAGGAGAGCACTCGATGACCCGCATCGCGATCCCCGAAGACTCCCTCTTCGGGTCCGCCAACCTTCCGTACGGCGTTTTCTCTCCCCCCGGTGGGACTCCCCGCGTAGGGGTGCGCGCAGCCGATTCCGTAGTGGACCTGTCGCTCGTGCTAGGCGACGAGGTCTTCGCGGCACCGTCCCTGAACCCGTTCATGGCGCAGGGCCACGCGCGCTGGGTGGAGGTCCGCGAGCAGCTCCTCGACCTGGTCTCGGAGGACATCCCGGACGCGGCGGTGCACCCGGTGGACGCGGTCACCCTGCACATGCCGTTCGAGGTGGCCGACTACGTCGACTTCTACGCGTCGGAGCACCACGCCTCGAACCTGGGCCGCCTGTTCCGTCCCGGTGCCGAGCCGCTCATGCCGAACTGGAAGCACCTGCCGGTGGGCTACCACGGCCGCGCCGGCACGGTCGTCCCGTCCGGGACGGACATCGTCCGCCCGACGGGCCAGCGCAAAGGCGACGACGCCCCGACCTTCGGTGAAAGCCGCCGCCTGGACATCGAGGCAGAAGTCGGCTTCGTCGTGGGCACCGGTTCTCCCCTGGGCACCCCGGTGACCACGGAAGACTTTTCCGAACGGGTCTTCGGCGTTGTTCTGGTCAACGACTGGTCGGCCCGGGACATCCAAGCCTGGGAGTACGTCCCCCTTGGGCCGTTCCTGGGGAAGAGCTTCGCGACGTCCATCTCGCATTGGGTCGTCCCCCTCCTGGCCTTGGAAGCGGCCCGCGTGGCGACCCCGCCTCAGGACCCGGAGCCACTCCCCTACCTCCAGGAGAAGAACCCGTGGGGCCTGGACCTGGCCCTCGAGATCTCCTGGAACGGCCAGGTGGTCTCCCGCCCGCCCTACCGCGAGATGTACTGGTCCCCGGCGCAGATGCTCGCGCACATGACGGTGAACGGCGCCTCGTCCCGCACGGGCGACCTGTTCGCCTCGGGCACGATCTCCGGCCCCGCCAAGGACCAGCGCGGCGCGTTCATCGAGCTGACCTGGGGCGGCAAGGAACCCATCGAGGTCAACAGCGAACCCCGCACCTTCCTGGAGGACGGCGACGAGGTGTCCATCACGGCCACGGCCCCGGGCGCGTCCGGCACCCGCATAGGCTTCGGCGAGGTGAGGGGCCGGATCCTCCCCGCCCGCCACCGGCTGCGTTGACCTGCGGCGTGTTGTTGTTATGAGCGCGTCGAAAACAACAACACGCCGCAGGTCAACGAGGTGGCGGCC
The DNA here is from genome assembly GCF_004348335.1 of Actinomadura bangladeshensis. Taxonomy (GTDB): domain Bacteria; phylum Actinomycetota; class Actinomycetes; order Streptosporangiales; family Streptosporangiaceae; genus Spirillospora; species Spirillospora bangladeshensis. The sequence goes on from NZ_SMJW01000078.1 coordinate 12,832, forward strand.
GGCCGCCTGCCTGGAGTCAGACCACGGGCAGCCGGTCCGCCAGTAGCCGCACCCTCGCCTCGGCGTCCCCCGGCGGCAGGCGCCCTGCTCGGGTCAGGGTGGCGAGACCGTGCAGGGCCGCCCAGAACACCTCCGTGAACAGTGCCGGGTGGACGCCCTCCCCGGCGACCTCGGCGAGGCTCTCCAGCAGGGCGGCGAAGGCGTCCTTCAGCGGCTCCGGGGTGTCCTCGTGCGCGAACGCCAGGCCGCCGTCGAGTGAGAACATGGCGTCGTAGACGGCCGGGTTGCGCTCGGCGAAGTCGAGGTAGGCGCGGGCGAGGGCGGTGACCCGGGCGCGCGGCCCGTCCGCGGCGGAGGTCGCGGCCCGCAGCGCCACGGCCATCTCGGCGGCCCCGTCGAGCGCGACGGCGCCGATGATCTCGCGCTTGCCGCGGAAATGGCTGTAGAGGACGGGCTGGCTGTACTCGATGCGCTCGGCCAGCCGCCGGGTGGTGACCGCGTCCCACCCCTGCCGCTCGGCGAGCTCGCGGGCCGTCGCCACGATGAGCCGCTCACGCTCCGCCCGTTCGCGCTGCTTACGTTCCTGGACCGACATACCTCGATCCTAGCATTGCTAGACAAACGAGCGGCAGCAGGGCGCGGACCCTGCGGCGCTCAGGAATTCTCGGGTTCCGGGCGGATCATCACCGGGGCGGTGCCCGCTCCCCTGATGATCAGCGTCGCGCCCAGTTCGCGGGCCTGCGCGTCGGGCGGTTCGGCCCGGCCCAGGACGCCGACCCGGGCGCCGGGTTCGATGACCCCCTCGTACACGCGGATCCGGCAGGTCGACGGGGAACCGTTGTGGTAGCCGTCGGCGCGCAGGAGCCGATCCGCCCACGGGGCCTTGTCGAGCGTCGTCACCGGTGCCGTGAAATCATGCTCCACCGCGACGCGCCCGCCCGCTGCCCTGATCAGCGCGACGCCGGTGCCGTCCTCCAGCAGGAAGTCGGCCGCCTGGCCGAACGGGTGCGTCCCGTCGGAGCCGTCCGAACTCGGAATGATCGCCAGGTCGCGGGCAAGGTAGGGGCGTCCGCTGGCCTCGCTCACCGGGACGGCGCCGACCGCCGTGGCCCGTCCTGAGAGCCGGCACGTACTGGAAGGCACGGCGTCCGCGACCGTCGACGGGGGCGTCCTTGCGAACGCGCGCTTCACAGAGCCGCCGGCACGCCGGTACATCAGGGCGATCCCGCCCAGCGACACGGCGACCAGCAGCACGACAAGGAACACGTCCATGGGTTCTCCCGGGTCCGCGGCAGGCGGGTCCACCGCATCTTGCCGGACAAGCCCGGCCGCCACCAGACCGTCCCGGCCCTGGCATTGCCGCGGCGATCAGGCAGGGCGAGGGCGGCGGGCCAGGACGAGTTTGCGGCCGGCGAGGCCGATGGCGAACATGGCGGTCCCGGCCAGGACGGATTGCCACGGCAGCGTGACGATCAGGACCAGGCAGCCGGCGGCGCCGAGCAGGTTGAGTGCGCGCGGACGGCGCCGGTCGCGCGCGGGCTGGGTGAAGGCCGACGCGTTCGCGATGGCGTAGTAGACCAGCACGCCGAAGGACGAGAACCCGATCACGCCGCGCAGGTCGGCGGTGGCCACCAGCGCGCCGACCGCGACGGCGACGGCGATCTCGGCGTGGTGCGGAACCCGGTGGCGGGGGTGGACGGCGGCCAGCCAGTGCGGCAGGTCGCGGTTGCGGGCCATGGCCAGCGTGGTGCGGCCGATGCCGGCGATCAGCGACAGCAGCGCGCCGAGCGCGGCGAGGGCCGCCCCGGCGCGGACCACCGGTGCCAGGGCGGCGGCGCCGGCGGCCTCCACCGCGGTGGTCAGCGGCGCGGCGGACGAGGCGAGCCGGTCCGGGCCGGCGGCCAGCAGGGCGGCCACGCCCACGACCAGGTAGACGGCCACGGTGATGAGCAGTGCGATGGAGATGGCGCGGGGGATCACGCGCCGCGGGTCACGGACCTCCTCGCCCAGGGTGGCGATGCGCGCGTAACCGGCGAAGGCGAAGAACAGCAGCCCGGCGGACTGGAGGACGCCGTAGCCGCCGCCCTGGCCCCATCCGTCCAGGTTCGCCGGGCTTCCGCCGCCGCCCACCGCGATCGCGATCACCACGGCGGCCAGGGCCGTCAGGCTGGTGGCGACCAGGACGCGGGTGGCCAGCGCGGTCCTGGTCACGCCGCGGTAGTTGAGCGCGGCGAGGGCCACCACCGCGGCGGCCGCCGCGGCCCGTTGCGCCCACCACGGACCCGGGACGGCATAGGACGCGAACGTCAGCGCCATCGCCGCGCACGACGCGGTCTTGCCGACCACGAATCCCCACCCGGCCGCGAATCCCCACCACGGACCGAGCCGCTCCCGCCCGTGGACGTAGGTGCCGCCCGAGACGGGGTAGACCGCCGCCAGCTGCGCGGACGCCACCGCGTTGCAGTACGCGATCACCGCCGCGACCGCCAGGCCGATGAGCAGGCCGGCGCCGGCCGCCCGGGCGGCGGGGCCGAACGCGGCGAACACCCCGGCCCCGATCATCGAGCCCAGCCCGATGACGACCGCGTCCCCGGTGCCGAGCCGGCGCGCCAGGCGGCCGGAGTCGTCCTCGGACGCCCCAGGTCCTTCGTCCCGGCGCGGCGCGCTCATCGATCCTCCGTCCCCAGATACATCAAATGGCTTTGATGTATTGTGGCCCGTATGGGCTCTCCGGTTCAAGCCGCTCCAGTGTTCCTGCGGTTGGCCGCCCACCCGCTGCGGTGGCGGCTGCTGAGCGAGCTGTCCACCGGTGACTACCGGGTTCGCGAGCTGGTGAACCTGATCGGCGAGCCGCAGAACCTGCTCTCCTACCATCTGCGGCAGTTGCGCGGCGCGGGGCTCGTGACCGTCCGGCGCAGCAGCTTCGACGCGCGAGACGCCTACTACCACCTCGACCTGGAACGCTGCGCGCAGGCACTGGCCTCGACCGGCGCCGCCCTGCACCCGGCACTGGGCACCGAAACGCCGCCGGCGCAGAACATTTCGCACCATCGACCCGCAGTGCTGCTCGCCTGCACCGGCAACAGCGCGCGCTCACCGATCGCCGAGGCCCTGCTGACCCGCCACGGCGGCGGCCGGGTCGAGGCGACCAGCGCCGGCAGCCACCCGAAGCAGCGGATGCACCCGGAGGCGGTGCGCGTGCTGAACGAGCACTACGGCATCGACATCTCCGGCCGGCGGCCGCGACACCTCGACACGCTGGACGGCCGCCGCTTCGACTACGTGATCAGCCTGTGCGACAAGGTCCGGGAGGTCTGTCCCGAGTTCGACGGCCATCCCCGGCGCGTCCACTGGAGCATCCCCGACCCGGCGGCGGCCGGCGAGACCGGGAGTGCGGCCTTCGTCCGCGCGGCGGCGGAGATCGACACCCGCGTCCGCTACCTGCTGCCCCAGATCATCCGTCCACCACGGGAGGTTCTGCCATGACAACGCCCGATCGGCTCGCGAGCGTCCGCTACCTCGTCGACGACGTCCCGGCGGCCGTCGACTTCTACACGACCCACCTCGGTTTCACGCTGAACACCAACCCGGGGCCCGCCTTCGCCGACGTCGTGCGCGGGCCGCTGCGGCTGCTGCTGTCCGGCCCCGCCAGCTCGGGCGCCCGCGCCACCGCCGACCCGGGCACCCCCGGACGCAACCGCATCCACCTCATCGTCGACGACCTCGACGCCGAGATCGACCGGCTGCGCACCGCCGGACTGCCCTTCCAGAGCGACCTGGTCTCCGGCCCCGGCGGCCGCCAGATCCTGCTCACCGACCCCGCGGGCAACCTCATCGAACTCTTCGAACCCGCCCACCACTGATTCCGCGAACCGAAAGGCCGCGGGGGCGAGCCCCGCGGCCTTCGGGTCGTGCGGTTCAGGCGCTCTGGCGCTCGCCGAACATCGTCCTCACGAACCTGATGAGCATGAGGACCGGCAGAATGAACGCGTAGAAGAACATGAAGTACTCGCCGCCGTCGAAGATGAACCCCAGGTACACGGCGTAGCCGAGGAAACCCACTCCGAAAACGACGTTGAGCAGCCTTTCACCGGCGCTCTGGCCGCCCCCGATGGCCGCCATGGCGAGCATGGCGAGGCCGGAGACCAGCAGGAACACGACGTACCACGAGAACGCGGCATCCGCGCTGAAGTCGATATTCATAACGTCCCTCTGAATGTGCGTGACAAAGCTGGATGATCATAGCGACCCCGGCCCCGTTGATCACCGGTTGGCCTGATCAGGCCAATCCCGGTCGCGTCCTGGTCTTACCTGCCGGGGCACAGTGCGTCGAAACTGCAGACCATTAGCGGCGGGCGAGAGCGGTCGATGCCGTCGGTGCACGGGCCTGGAGAACCGACGCGCACCGGCACTCAGCGTCCGATATTCGTTCCTCTTGGTGACCGTGTACACGACCATTCCGGGAAAGGCGAGCATCCGCCGGATCATCTGCCTGACCGGCGCCCTCGATGACCACCGGGAACGGCCCGCGCCTGCTGCCGAAGTCGCAGACCATGCCGCGCGAGCTGAGCAAAGAACGCATGCAGGGGCGGCCCACGCTGTGCGACGGTTGGGGACGACGCGTCCGCGGCGCCGCAACGGCGGATCGAAGGAGGGAACCCATGACGGAGACCCGGGCCGCCGGCGGCGAGATGGACGAGCGGCACCCCGTGATCGCACCGCGGCGGGTGAGGTTCGACTGGTCCGGCACGCCGCTGCACTGGATCCCGGGCGAGCCGGTCGCCACCCACTTCATCAACACGCTGCACCTGCTGTTGCCGGCCGGTGAACGCTGGTTCGTCCGCGTCTACAAGCAGACGCTGCCGCTGATCGGCGAGGACGCGGCCCGGTTGCGCGCCGAGATCAAGGGGTTCATGGGGCAGGAGGCGGTGCACGCCTACTCCCACCAGGGCGTCCTCGACCGCCAGATGCTGGAGCGCGGGCTGGACCCGCGGCCGCTCACCCGCAGGATCGAGTGGCTGTTCACCGCGATCCTCGGCGACCGGCCGCCGCTGCCGCTGATCTCGCGCCGGCGCTGGCTCAACCTGCGCATCGGGATCATCGCCGGGATCGAGCACTACACCGCGGTGCTCGGCCAGTGGATCCTGGACGCCGAGGAACTGGACGCGGCGGGCGCCGACCCGACCATGATGGACCTGCTGCGCTGGCACGGCGCCGAGGAGGTCGAGCACCGCTCGGTCGCCTTCGACGTCTACCAGTACGTGTCCGGCGCCTACTGGCGGCGGTTCGTCACCTTCTTCGCCGGTGTGCTCGCGCTGCCGCTGGCCGCCTACGCGGGTTCGGCCTACCTGTGCGCCCGGGACCCGGAACTGCACGGCGTCCGCCCCCGTATCCGCGACTACCGCCGCGCCGTCCGCCGCGGGCTGCTGCCCGGCAACCGGTTCATGATCGCGGCAGCGCGCCGCTACCTCCGGCGCGACTACCACCCGTCCGGCGAGTGCTCCACCCGGAAGGCCCTCGACTACCTGGCGACCTCGCCCGCCGCTCAAGCCGCCGCCACCGGGCGCAGCGCCTGACCCGCCGCACCCTCGGCCCCCTCAGGCCGAGGGCTGGACGGGCCGGCCGAGCAGGGCGACGAGTTCGGCGATGGGCGGCGCACCGGCGGGTGCCGGTTGCGCGGGGCCGAACGGCGTCCGGTCCGGGGGGACGTCGGCGAGCTTGGCCCGGGTGAACTCCAGGACCCGCTGGACGATGTCGTCGGGGAATCGGGGTTCCTGGCCGGTGGCCTGCGCGAGGTCCCACCCGTGGGCGATGGCCTCGGTCGAGCGCATGTGCGCGGCCGCGACGCCCGGCACGGAGCCCATCGGGATCTGGAACATCTGGTCCAGCACGCCCGGACGCGACAGTGCGGCGATCAGTTCGCGGGCGCCCTCCCGCTGCACCCCGGCCGGGTCGTCGCCGAGGACGTCATTGCTCTTCGGGTCGCGCGCGCTCGGCGGCGCAGGCTCCTCGCCGCGCAGAATCGCGGTGAACAGGCGGTCGCCGATCACCACGTGGTTGACCAGTTCGCGGACGTTCCAGTCCGTGCAGGGGGTCGGGTTCTTCCACTGGTCGGGGCGGACGCCGGCGACCAGGTCACCGGCCACCGCCAGCAGCGCGGCGAGATCTTCCACGGGAGACGAGGTCACGGGCCGAACACCTCCGAGACGGTCGGTAGCGCCAACGCTACTTCCGGTCCCCGACAAAACGAGGAGGCAACCTCTACCGCCCGACCATACGCAAGAGTATGGTTTCCGTACCATGGAGTATGGAGACGAGATCGTGCGGCGGGTGCGGGAGCTCGCGCCCGTGCTGGCCGAGCGCGCCGAGGCCGCCGAGGCGGCGCGCCGGCTGCCCGACGCGACCATCGAGGACCTCGCCGCGACCGGGCTGTTCGGAATGCTGGTCCCGGCCCGCTTCGGCGGCCCTGAACTGGGCTTCGAGGCGATGGCGGCGGCGTGCCGGGAGGCGGGTGCGGCCTGCGCCTCCACCGGATGGCTGTCGGTGATCTACACGCTGCACAACTGGATGGTCGGGCTGTTCCCCGAGCAGGCGCAGGCCGAAGTGTGGGCGGAGCGGCCGTACGCGCTGATCCCGTGCGTCCTGTCGCCGTCCGGCACCGCGGAGCCCGTCGACGGCGGCCACACCGTCACCGGGCGCTGGTCGTGGGGAAGCGGCGTCATGCACGCCGACCACGTGATGGTCATGGCGCTGGTCACCGTCGACGACACGATCGAGCCGCGCCTGTTCCTGATGCCGCGCGAGGACGTGACCGTCCACGACGTCTGGCACACCAGCGGCATGCGCGGCACGGGCAGCAACGACATCGAGGTGCCGGGCGTCTTCGTCCCCGAGCACCGGTCGGTGCCGATGCTGGAGCTGACCGAGGGGCGCTCGCCCGGGTCGCGCGTCCACCCGGCCGCCCTCTACCGGACGCCGCTGGTGCCGGTGTTCGCGCTGACCGGCGCGGCACCCGTGCTCGGCGCGGCCGAAGGCGTGCTCGCGCGGTTCGAGGAGCGGATGGCGACGCGGGTGATGGCCTACAGCGGGGAGCGGCAGCGCGACCTGATGAGCGGGCAGATCCGGTTCGCCGCGGCGACCGCGGACCTCGCCGCCGCCCGGCTGCTGCTGGAGGACGCGCTCCGGGGCGTCACCGGCGCCATCGCCGAGGGCCGCGCCCTCGACATGGCGGACCGGGCGCGGGCCCGGCTGGTCGCGGCGCACGTGGCGGCGACCGCCCGGCGGGTCGTGAACGAGGTGTGCTCCGCGGCGGGGGCGAGCGCGCAGTTCACGTCCTCCCCGTTCCAGCGGGCGCAGCGCGATGTGAATACGATCTCCGGGCATGTGGTGTTCGATCCGGACGCGTCCTACGCCCTCTACGGCAGGATCGGGCTGGGCCTCGACCCCGGCCGGGTCCTCCTCGTCTGACGGGCGGCGCGCGTGACGACCCGGGCGAGGGTGGCGCGGCGCGACTGGATCGAGGCCGCCTACCAGGAGCTGGCCCGCGCCGGCGAGCGCGGCGTGACGATCAACGCGCTCGCGGCCAGGCTCGGCGTCACCAAGGGCAGCTTCTACTGGCATTTCACGGACCGCCCCGAGCTGATGCGGGCCCTGCTCGACCGGTGGGCGCACGAGCGGACGGACGAGGTGCTCGCGCTGTTCCTCGGCAGCACCACCGACCCGCGCGAACGGCTGCGCCGCATCCAGGCGCTCGGCCGGGAGGTCGCGCCGATCGACCGGGCGATGCGGCTGTGGGCGCAGCACGAGCCCGCGGCCGAGGAGGCGGTGCGGCACGCCGACCGGGCGCTGCTCGGCCACATCGCCGCCTGCCTGGAGGACCTCGGGTTCGACGCCGAGGACGCCCGGCTGCGCGCGCTGCTGATGCTGCGCTCGTGGGTCGGCGGCTACCTGATGCCAGGGGAGAACGACCCCGGCCTGTACGACAACACGCTCGACATCCTGCTGGCACGTCCCAGCTAGGTCTGGCGAGGCGCGCTGAGGCCGGCGAGGAAGGCGAGCATCGCCTCGTTGACTTCGCCGGCCGCCTCCATCTGCACGAAGTGGCCGGCGCCTTCGATGATGTGGACGTGCCGTAGGCCCGGCACCAAGCTCTCCATCTGCGTCAAGGCACCAGACCCCATCATCTGCAGGACGGGGTCGCGCTCCCCCACAAGGAACATCGTCGGAACGGTGACGGGCTCGTCCGGACGGCTCTGCTTCTCCTCCCAGACGTGGTCATAGGCCCGGTACCAGTTGAGGCCGCCCGTGAAGCCCGTCCGGCGGAATTCGTCGACGTAGTACGCGAACTCGTCCTGCGACAACCAGGGCCAAGGCAGGGGTGGGGCTTCGGGCAGCACATCGAGGTAGCCGTTGCCCTCGCTGGGGTGCTGCCAGATGTCGAGGTATCGGTATCCACCGCTGAGCGCCCAGAACACGTTCGCCAGGAAACGCTCTGGAGCTGCACCCAACTCCTCGTCCGCAGGCCCGTGCTCCTGGAAATAGTGCACATGGACGAAGTGCTGCTCGGCCATCCGCGCGTAAAGCTCCGTGGGCGGACGCGCCGGAACCGGCATGCGCGGCACGCTCAACTGCATCAGCGCCTTGACCCGTCCAGGGGCCCACTGGGGAAGGTCCCAGACGAGGGCGGCCCCGAAGTCATGCCCGACGAAGACGGCCTCCTCGATACCGAGACCGTCCAGGAGCCCGACCATGTCCGCGACGGTGTGCCGCCGGTCGTACTCGGCCGGTGAGGCCGGACGACCACTCCGTCCATATCCGCGCATATCGACCGCGATGGCCCGGTACCCGGCCGCCGCCAGCACCGGGAGCTGATGCCGCCAGCTGTACCAGAGCCCCGGGAACCCGTGGCACATGACCACCGGAAGCCCGTCGCCCTGCTCGGCCACGTGAAGTGTGATGTCGCCGGCGTCGAGCATCCGATGCCGGACGTCCTCCCCGCCAAGCTCGCCAAGGCTCATGCCGACGATCCTGAGCGCCGGCCGCACCGAGGTCCCTCTCCCTCCCATTCACCGGGACACCACTGGACGGCGCCGTCCCCGCGGACGAGAGTCGGCGACCATGCCGAGTCCCGACATCGCCGCGCGCATCGCCCGGCTGGAGGCCATCGAGGACATCAAGGCCCTCAAGCACCGCTACCTGAGAGCCTGCGACGCCAAGGACCCCGCGGAGTTCCGGGCCTGCTTCATCGCCTCGGGCGCCTCGATCGACTACGGCCGGCTCGGCGCGTTCGACGACGCCGACGGCATCGCCCGGGTGTTCGAGCGGATCGCGCTGCAGAAGATCGACGGCAGGAACGCCATCCTCGACATGCACCACGCCCTGCACCCGGACATCACCGTCCACGGCGAGACGACCGCGTCCGGACGCTGGACGCTGAAGTTCCGCCAGGTCAACCTGTTCGACAACACCGAGACCGTCGCGACCGGCGAGTACGACGACGAGTACGTCATCGAGGACGGCCGCTGGAAGATGTCGAAGTGCCACTTCCGCCGCTACTGGTCGATCACCCGCCCGATCGGCCCGGACTGCCGGATCGACCAGTAGACCGGCGGAAGGCGGCTCAGGCGCCGGCCGCGGCGGCGGGGTTGCGGACGGTGACGCTGATCCGGTTCCAGGCGTTGATCGCCGCGATCGCCATGACGAGGGCGGCGAGGGACTCCTCGTCGTAGTGGTCGGCCGCGTCGTTCCAGACGTCGTCCGGGACCCCGGCCGGGTTGTCGGCGATCCGCGTGGCCGCCTCGGCGAGGGCGAGCGCCGCCCGCTCCTCGTCGGAGTAGTAGGGCGCCTCGCGCCAGGCCGCCACCGACCAGAGCCGCTGGTCGGTCTCGCCGGCCTTCTTGGCGTCGGCGGCGTGCATGTTCACGCAGAACGCGCAGCCGTTGATCTGGCTGACCCGCAGCTTGACCAGCTCCAGGGTGCGCTGCGGGACGGCGGTGCCGCTGATGTAGGACTCCAGCGCGAACATGGCCTGGTAGCCGCCGGCGGCGGACTTGGCGACGTTCATTCGTGCCTGCATGGTGCTGCCCTTCCTCAAATCCGGACATTGTTCGTCCAGAATTAACCGATGGGCCGGACGCTCCCCGGGGGGTGGCCGCCGGCCCGTGTTCAGGTCCGCAGGTTCGCGAACCGGGTGCGAGCGTCGCCCGGCGCGGACGGCAGCCGGCGCTCCACCGTGCTCCGGAGATCGGCGAGAGTCTGCCCGGCGAGTTCCCTGCGCCAGGCCATCTCAGCGCGCCGCATGGCCTGGGAGACGAAGCAGCTCCGGCGGTAGTCGATCCCTTCGTGCTCGCCGGGCCCTCGCGCCACGATCTCCTCGCAGCGGAACGCCTCCTCCCGGCCTTCGATGGCCGTCACCACGTCCAGCAGCGAGATGTCACCGGGGCTGCGCGCGAGCCGGAACCCGCCGCGCGGGCCGGGAGTCGAGGTGAGGATGCCGGCGCGGGCGAGCGCTTGCAGCTGCTTGTTCAGGTAGGCCGGGGGTAGTTCGTAGAACGCCGCCATCCGGGCCGCCGTGACCGCCTCGCCCGGCTCCAGCCAGGACAGGTTGATGCAGCTGTGGATCGCCCACTCGACCCCCTCGCTCATCCGCATATCCTGGATGTTAAATGTCCAGGATTACCACGGCAACTCCGGTACCGGCCCCCGGAGCACGGCCGGGGCGGGGTTAAAGTCCGCTTGTGAGCACCGTGAACCCCACTTTCCGCGTGGCGGCGCCGGCCGACGTCCCCGGCCTCGTCGCGCTCATCGAGAGCGCCTACCGCGGCGACGCCAGCCGCGCCGGCTGGACCACCGAGGCCGACCTGCTCGACGGGCAGCGCACCGACCCCGCCATGGTCGAGGACGCGGTGCGCGGCGCCGGGAAACGGATGCTGGTCGCCGAGGCCGGCGGCCGCCTCATCGCCTGCTGCCAACTGGAGGACCGCGGCGGGCACGCCTACTTCGGCATGTTCGCGGTGGACCCGGCCCGCCAGGGCGGCGGCCTCGGCCGGAAGGTCCTCGCCGAGGCGGAGCGGCTGGCGCGCGACGACTGGGGCGCGAAGGAGATGCACATGACGGTCATCAGTGTCCGCGAGGACCTGATCGCTTGGTATGTCCGGCGCGGTTACACCCGGACCGGCGAGAAGACCCCGTTCCCTTACGGCGACGAGCGCTTCGGCCTCCCCAAGCGGGACGACCTGGAGTTCGAACTCCTGGTGAAGCCCCTCAACTGAGGCGAGTCGCGGGTCGACCACCGGCCCACGACTTCCGGAGCAGGCGTTCGAGCCGGCCGGCCGCCGCCACCGGCCCCGGTGCGGCGGCCATGCGGCCGGCCAGCGACAGTGCGGCGGCGCGGTAGGACGGTTCCCCGATGACCGTGCGGACGGCCGCCGCGATCTCCTCCGGACCCGCGTTCTCGCCGTCGAGGGCGATGCCGGCTCCGAGGCCGGCCGCGCGCCGGGCCAGGATCGGCTGGTCGGCGGCCGGGTTCGGCAGCGCGACGAGCGGCACGCCGTGCGCGAGGGCGGCGGCCGCGGTGCCGTGCCCCGCGTGCGTCACGACCGCCGCCGCGTGCGGGAGGATCTCGGCGTGCGGCAGCCACGGCAGGACGGTCGCGTTCTCCGGCACTCGCAGGCCGGCGGCGTCCATCATCCCGGTGGTGATCAGCAGGCGCGGCCCGGCGCCGTCGGCGAACGCGTCCAGCGTGCGCTGGATGCGCGAGATCTGATCCCAGGCCAGGCCCGTGGAGAAGCCGGCCACCACGAGAGGGCGCGGGTGGTCCGCCCGCCAGGGCGGCCGCCACCCGGACGGCGGCTGCTCCTCGAACATCGGGCCGACGTACTCGAAGGGCGCCCGGTCGGCGAGCGGGTCCAGTTCGGGGATGGTCGCGCACAGGGTCGGGAAGGGCGTCCAGGCGTCCCACAGGCGTTCGAGGGCCGGACGGCCGATGCCCTCGCGCAGCGCGTTCACGGCGGGCAGCAGCATCCCGTCCATCGCCTCGCCCGGCGGGCAGAGCGCCCCCGGCGCGCTGTGCACCAGCACGGCCGCCGGGATCGCGGTCGTCTCCAACCGCGCGAGCGCCCCGAACATCAGGCAGTCGGCGACCACGCCGTCGAAGGAGCCGTCCGCGATGAGCTCGTCGACGTCGGCCACGTGCGCGGGGCATGCCCAAACGGCACCGACCAGCGCGGGCAGCCACCCTTCGGGCGGCGGCGCGGCGGGATAGCCCGCGTCGGCGCGGGGCAACGTCCGGAACTCCAGCCCCGCGCCCTCGAAGCGGGCCCGCTGGCCGCCGTAGCCGGCGAACACGACCCGGTGGCCGCGCGCCGCCAGCTGCTGCGCCAGCGCGATCATCGGGCCCTGGTTCCCGGCCCCGTCCCAGGTCAGCAGCAACCAGCCGGCCATGTCACGCTCCCTCCAGCAGTGCCTCGATCATCATCGTCATCGTGGCCTCGGCCTCGTCCCGCGGACGGCCCATGTCCCGGCGCAGCAGCTTCCAGGTGTAGACGTCGCAGGCGCAGACCAGCGCGTCGAGCACCCTGGCGCGGCGCTCCTCGGGGACGCCGGCGAGCCGGGGCGCGAGCTGGCTCTCGACATGGCGCCGGTGCCGGGTCCGCCCGATCTGGACGATCGGCGCCACCGCCGGGTCGGACTCGTCCGCCAGGTTGCGCACCACCACGTCACCGAACGTCTCGTAGTGGTCGAACCAGGCCGTCACCGAGCCCGCGACGTCCCCCGGCTCGGGCCGCCGCAGCTCCGCGCCCATCCCTTCGAGCACCTTCTCCAGCGCCAGCTCGATGAGCCGTGCCCGGGTGCCGTACGCCCGCAGCACCGTCGGGACGCTCACACCCGCCTCGGCGGCGACGTCCTCCAACCGGACGTCCGAGCGCAGCCGCGAACTCAGCAGCGTCACCGCGGCGTCCAGGATCCGCTGCCGCGTGGCCTCCGCCGACCGCGCCCGAGCCCGCTGCGTGTACGCCAAGTCGGTCACTCACCGGTGGCGCCATCGGCCAGTTCCCGGACGACGTCGAGATGGCCGGCATGGCGGGCGTACTCCTGCAGCAGATGGAACAGGATCCAGATCAGGGCGGGGCGCTCGCCGGTCGGGTCGAAGCCACCGCCACTGCGCGCCCGCTCCTGAAGTCCGGCCTCCGCGACGATCGCGCGGGAGCGGTCGCACTCGTCCAGGAAGAGGCGCTTGATCTGCTCGGCGGACTCGTCCGGACGGACGTGCCAGGGCCCATCGCCCGGGCCTTGGTCGTCCCAGACGTCGTCCAACTGCTCGGCGGCGAAGCCCCAGCGGAGCCACCGCCGTTCGACGAACGCGAGGTGCTTGAGGAGGGCGAGCGGCGTCCAGCCGGACGGGAGTCGGCTCGTGCGCAGGTCGTCCTCCGGCAAGCCGTCGAGCTTTCGCAGCACCGTGGCCCGGTAGTAGTCGAGGTATCCGAGGAGTAGCTCACGGCTATCGGTCAGCGTGTTCGGCGGTTCTGCCGCCAAGGGCGAATCGGACATGCAGCGGACGGTAACGCCGCTGAACCGCGAACGGCCACGCAATTAACGGTTGGCGCGCATGCCGGTCGCGGCGACGACGGTTTGAAGGTTGATCGACCGGCGGGCCATATAGATGCAGACAAGCCTCGCGCAAAGTCTCACAGGGTCATTCAATGGAACACTTGAGGGTGGAGGTGAGTGCGGTGAAGTTCGTGCTGGAGGTCGATATGAGCGAAGGCGCCGTGGCCGAGGACGCGGCCAAGGAACTGGGGCGGATCCTGCGGTACTGGGCGGGCAACGTCCGGCACTACGACTTGAAGGCCGGCGACGAGTCGTCCATCTACGACTCCGATTATCGCGACGTCGGGCGGTGGCAGATCGTGGAGACGGCCTGACCCCCGTCTGGCATGGGAAACGCCCGGCCGGAAGGAACCCGGCCGGGCGTTTCGCGGGGAGCGGTCAGCTCACTTGATGTTCTTCGGCCGGTAGGCCTTGTACTGGCTGCCGCTCGACAGGCCGTACGTGCGGGTGCGGTGGTTGGTTCCGTAGCCGCCGCGCTGCTCGTACGCCCAGTAGGCGGTGTGCTTGCCGGACGTCCACTTCTCGAAGATGACGACGTGCCGGGTGGTGTTGCTCCCGATCGCGTCGATGATCAGATCGCCCTTCTTGAGCTGGGACATCTTGATGCGGGTGCTGTACTTCGAGGACGCGAGGCCGACCGTGTTCGGGCCGGGCTTCGGCAGCCGCAGCGTCATGGACGCGTATCCCGAGCAGTCGGTGCGGTAGCCGCCGTGGGTCTTCGACTGGCTGTAGGGCACCCTTTTGCCGGTGTGCGGGTGCCACGTCTTGGCCCGCGCGATGACCTGGTCGCGGGTGACCTTCGGGACGGCGGCCGCCGCCACCTGCGCGTCCGCCGCCTGGAGTTGGGCGCCCTGCGCGGGCGCCGCCGGCGCGGCGGACGTGGACACCCCGGCGAGGCCGAGGACGGTGCCGCCGGTCAGCGCGAGCGCGCTGACGCCGATGAGAAGGGTTCGGGGGGAAGCCATGGGAATTCCTCCTTGAATGGCTGCCAATTGCCCCCTGCCGGGAGCGGTGAGCGGGACTTCTGCCGATCGACGCGGCACACATTAGGGACCGCGCCACCGCATTCGCGCCGTTCACCGCGAACCTGGGACACGCGATGCACGGGACGACTCTGACCTGCATGAACGCCGTCCCGCGGTGGCTCCGACCGGGACAATGGGACGTGAATACGCCACGCCCGACGATCACCTTGGGTGTGTGGCCATAAACACTTCGTGATCATCTGGGTAAGCCATCACGGCTTCCGCGACACGGGCATAATGGGCCCGCGCTGACCGACCGATGGCGCACATAAGTGCCGGGTGGCTTTCGTCCCGGCGATGTGACCTGCGGGAGAATCGCGAATGAGCCGAAGCCGACCACCGACTCCCCTGCCGGACGGCCTGCCGGAGGCGGTGCGCGTCCTGCTCACCGAACTGCGCGAATTGAAGGAGCGGTCCGGGTACGACCTCCGCGCCCTCGAACGCCGGACGCACGCGAGCCGCTCCTCCTGGGGCCGCTGGCTCAGCGGCGAGACGTGGATTCCGGCGGACGCCGTCCGCTCGCTCGCCGACCTGTGCGGCGCCGACCGGCGCCGCCTCGACATCCTCTGGGAAGTGGCGGACCAGTCACGGCGCACCCCATCCCCCGCCCCGGCTCCGAATCAGGACACGGAGCCTTCGGCCGACGCACCGGCCGAGACGGATGCGGGCCGAGACGCCCAGCGCCGGGGCAGGCGACGGTTGTCGTTCGCCGGGGCCGTCGTGGGGTGCGCGCTGGCTGCGGGCAGCGTCGGCGTCGTGCTCGGGGTGACCTTGCAGGGAACACCGGTGGCCGGGGACGACGGACGCCGGTCCGCTCCGTCCGGCGAGGCGACGCGGCCGCAGGTCGAGACGGTCACCCGGCAGCAGGCCATGGAACGCACGCGCGCCTGGCATCCGCACACGCCGAAGCGCGTCCCCTACGACCAGACCGCCAATTACAAGGGTTACCGGACCGACGGTTCGGGCTACGCGTCGATGGTGCTGGGCCTGCCGAAACCGGGGCCGAACTCCGCGGCACTGGAGGCGTCCTACTGTCGCCGCGTCCGCCAGTCGGCGCTGAGACCCGGCGATCTGGTCATCAAGGCGAGCGGCGGCGCCGACGTCCGCGAAGTGCTGATCTTCGAGAAGTGGACCAGCCGCGAGCACACCGCCTACTGGGCGTACCAGCAGCGGCGCGGCTACGGCACCGACCACCTGGTGAGCCGCGAGGGCCTGGCCCCCGGCAGCGGCCACGAAGGCTGCCGCCCCTACAACCTCCACGACGACCAGGTCGGCTGACCCCCGGCCCGCGGAAGGGAGCCGGGGGATGAAGAAGGCGCGGAGGGTGCGGGCCCCGACCGACCCGCGCATCCTCCGCGCCTTCGTCTGCGGGCGGTCAGTAGCCGCCTCCCGTGGACGCGCCGGTGGCGGCGGCCTTCTTGCCGGTCGGGGTGGTCGCCCACCAGACTCCGCCGACGCCTTGGCCGTTCGTGTCGCCGGGCTGCTCGTCCTTCTCGTAGTAGTACATGGGCCAGCCGTTGATGGTGAGCTGGCACTTGCCGTCGTCCTTGCGCTCGATGAAGCCGACGACCTTCTTGCTGACGCCGTCGAGTTTCAGCTTTTTCCAGCCCTTGAAGGTGGCCGGCGGCCACGCCTTCTTGCAGGCGCCGAAGCACCGGGTGGTCGGCGGCTTGTTGGTGTCCTTGTCGTAGCGGTAGAGCGTCCGGCCGTTCCCGTCGGTCAGGATCATGCCGAGCTTCGGGTCGTTCTTCGCCTTGACCACCGTCCAGCCCTTCCAGCGGTTGTTCACCGCCTGCTTGACCGGGGCCGCCTTCTTGCCGGTGGGGGACGCGGCGTACCAGGTGCCGCCGACGCCCTGGCCCTTCACGTCGCCGGGGCTCTGGTCCTTGGCGAACCGGTACAGCGGCCAGCCGCCGAGCGTGACCTGCCATGTCCCGTCCGGCCGCTTCACCTTGCCGACGAGGGACTGCTCGACGCCCTGCACCGCGGTCTCGCCCGCGCCGGCCACCGCCGGCGGCCACGCCCTGGCGCAGGCGCCCGCGCAGGTGGACGCGGGCGGGCGCGCGGTGTCGTTGTCGAACCGGTACAGCGTCCGGCCGTTCCCGTCGGTGACGATCTTGCCGAGCTTCGAGACGCTCGCGACCTCCAGCGCGGTCGGCGCGGCGGCGGGCGCGGGCGCGTCGGCGGCCGGTGCGGCCGGCGCCTTCGCACCCGCGGCCGTGTTCTGCCTCCCCCCGGCGCTCTCCTGCCCGCACGCGCTCACCACGAGTCCCGTCGCGGCCAGGGCGGCCGCGGCGGGGATCGCCCAACGTGGGAATCTCATCCGTCCTCCAGGTCGTCTGGGCCCCGGTCTCCGGTCCGGGTCCCGTCCGTCGGTCCGGGAGGAGCCGCCGCACCGCTCTCCCGGATCGACGAGGAGTACGGTGAGCCGCGCGGAAGGGTTCAAGCCCGGGAACCAGAAGCCCGCGAAACGGGTCATAACTGGGCAATGGACCGGCGAGGAAGGCAGCGGTGACCGGGGACGACTCTGCGGGCGGCACGCTCGACTTCAGCAAGAAGCCGGTTCCGGCGCGGCCGGGTCCGGCCTGGATCGTCGTCCCGGCGCGCGTCATCGCGCTGATCGTCGTCCTGCCGCTGCGCCTCGTCCACGACCTGTTCGTGCTGATCGGCCGCGGTCTCCGGGGCACAGGCGGCGCCTTCTACCGGTGGCTGCTCGCGCCGGTCGGGAGGCTCTTCGCCGCCATCGGGCGCGGGATCGGCGCCCTGCTCGACCTTCTCTTCGTCAGGCCGCTGCGCTGGCTCGCCGTCGTGGTCGTCCTCGGCTTCCTGCGCTGGTTCGGACGCGGCTCGGGACGGTTCGGCCGATGGCTCTACCGCGTGCTGCTCGTCCCGATCGGCCGGTTCCTGGAGTTCGTCCTGCTCCGTCCGCTGGCGTGGCTGCTGTCCGGCGCCTGGCACGGGATCGTGTTGCTGATCGGCGTGCTCGTGGTCATGCCGGCCGTGCTGCTGTGGCGGTACGTCCTGCGCCCGCCGCTGCTCGCCCTCGCCTGGCTCGGACGCTGGACCCTCGGCGTCCTCGCGGCCGGCCTCAGCGCCTTCGCGGCCGGGCTCGTCTGGTCATGGCGGCTGCTCGGACGGTGCCTCGCCTGGCTCGGGCACGTGCTGTTCGTCGTCCCGGCCACGGTTCTGTGGCGGTATCTGCTGGCTCCGCTGCTCGCGGGCGTCGCGGGAACGTGGCGGCTCGCGTCCCGCGTGCTCCGCTGGCTCTGGCGGACGCTCGTCGTCATCCCGGTCCGAGTCGTGATCGTCGCCCCCGCCCGCTGGGTCGGGACGAACGTCCTCCGCCCGATCGGACGCGGCATCGGGACGGTGTGGCGGGTGTCGGTGCGGGAGCCGGTCCGCTCCATCCGGCGGACGATGCGGCAGGCGAGCCGGGACGTCCGCCTCACGCTCCGCCGCACCTTCCTCGGACGCTGAACCGCGCCGGCCCCCAGGGGAGACCGGCGCGGTTCCCCGCTACGCGTCCCGTTCGGAATCGCCGCGCTCGTCGGCGCGCTCGCGCATCTTCCTCAGCAACTCCTTCTTCTCGGCCGCCGGATCGCCGCCGGCGCCGGCGCCCCGCGCCGGCCCGCCGCGCAACTCGCGCCGCGACAGCTTCTTGCGCTGGCCGCCGACGCTCGACATCCCGTTTCGGCCACGGCCCTTGGACATGGTGTTCTCCCGTTCGGCTGGGTGTGCTCGTCTGCCTGCACCCAGGCCCGGCCGCTCGGGAGCGTGCAGCTCAGACGCGGATCGCGTCCCGGCCGGACCCGGCGGCGGGACGCTCGCGGTACAGCTGCCGCAGTGCGGGCCACCACGCGGTGGCGGCGAAATCGATCAGCATGCGGCCAGGCTAGGCATCGCTTCCGGGGGTCCTCAACGGGTTTTCGCCGGGCGGCCTGAGATACTCACGGTGATGTATCGACTCCTGTTCTCACTGGTCATCTCCCGCGTCCCGGCGGAGACCGCGCACCACCTGACCTTGCGGGGCCTGCGCGCGGTCCAGTCCGTGCCGGGGCTGGCGCCGCTGCTGCGCCGGCTGCTCGCGCCCCGCGACCCGGGGCTCGCCGTGCACGCCCTCGGGCTCGACTTCCCGAGCCCGCTCGGGCTCGCCGCCGGGTTCGACAAGGACGCCGTCGTCTACGAGGCGCTCGGCGCGTTCGGGTTCGGGCACGTCGAGATCGGGACGGTGACCGGGCGCCCGCAGCCCGGCAACCCGCGCCCCCGGCTGTTCCGGCTCCCGCCCGACCGGGCGGTCATCAACCGGATGGGCTTCAACAACGAAGGGTCCGCGGCCGCCGCTCAGCGGCTGCGCGGACGCCGCGCCGGGACGATCGTCGGCGCCAACATCGGCAAGACGAAGGTCGTCCCGGAGGCGTCGGCCGCCGCCGACTACGTGGCGAGCGCCGAGCGGCTCGCCCCTTACGCCGACTACCTGGTCGTCAACGTCAGCTCGCCCAACACGCCCGGCCTGCGCAACCTCCAGGCCGTGGAGCACCTGCGCCCGCTGCTGACGGCCGTGCGGGAGGCCGCCGACCGGGTGACGTCCCGCCGCGTCCCGCTGCTGGTCAAGATCGCGCCCGATCTGGCGGACGACGACATCGACGCGGTCGCCGACCTCGCCCTCGACCTCGGCCTGGACGGCATCATCGCGACCAACACCACCATCGGCCGGGACGCCCTGCTCAGCCCGCCCGCCCTCGTCAAGGAGACCGGGGGGCTGTCCGGGGCGCCGCTGAAGGAGCGTTCCCTGGACGTCCTGCGCCGGCTGCGCGCCCGCACCGGCGGCCGGCTCACGCTGATCTCGGTCGGCGGGGTCGAGACGGGCGACGACGTGTGGGAACGGGTCCGCGCGGGCGCCACCCTCGTCCAGGGCTACACCGGCATGATCTACGGCGGCCCGCTGTGGGCGCACCGCGTCAACCGCGGCCTCTCCCGCCGGCTCCGCGCGAGCGCGTTCCGCACCCTGGACGACGCCCGCCGCTGACCGTCCGGCCGCAGCGAACCCGGCTAGTGCGGTGACCACGAACGTTCGCCGGGTCTTGTCATGCTGCTTTGGGGCGGGGTCGTCCCCAGCGTTGCTGGCGTTCGCTGCGGACCCGGGCGCGTTCGCGGCGTTGGGCGGCCAGCACGTCGG
>NZ_SMJW01000079.1 GCF_004348335.1 Actinomadura bangladeshensis
ATAAGAGACAAGGTCGGAGACCAGGACGAGGTTGCCGGTCGACTTGGCCATCTTCTCGCCGTCGCGGCGGACCATGCCGACGTGCAGCCAGGCCCGGGAGAAGGGGTGGACGCCGGTCAGCGCCTCGGCCATCGCGGATTCGTAGGCGTGGTGCGGGAAGCGCAGGTCCGTGCCGCCGGCGTGCAGGTCGAGGGACGGTCCGAAGGTCGCCATGGCCATCGCGGCGCACTCGGCGTGCCAGCCCGGCCGGCCGGGACCCCACGGGCTGGGCCAGGCGGGCTCGCCCGAGCGGGACGGGCGCCAGACCGCGACGTCGAACGGGTGCCTCTTGCCGGGGTCGTCGGGTTCGTCCCCGTACTCGGCCAGGAGGGCGTGCGCTTCGCCGCCGGGCAGGGCGGGGACGCCGGCGCCGTGGAAGTAGACCGCGTTGTCGCGGACGTAGGCGTGGCCGGACGTGACGAGGCCCTGCGCGAGCGCGATGACGTCCCGGACGTGGTTGTGCGCGCGGGGCTGGTGGTCGACGGCGTGGACGCCGAGGGTGTCGAGGTCGCGTTCGAAGTAGTACTGCTGGACGGCGGCGAAGCTGTCGTAGGGGCTCCCGGCGCGGTGGGCCGCCTGGTTCAGGACGTCGTCGACGTCGGTGACGTTGCGGCAGACGCGCACGTCCGCGCCCGCGTGCCGCAGGACGCGGGCCGCGACGTCGGCCCAGACGAAGGTGCGGGCGTGGCCGAGGTGGGTCGCGTCGTAGGGGGTGATCCCGCAGACGTACATCCGGGCGGGGCCGGCGACCGGCAGCGGACGGCCGCCGATCCGGAGCGTGCGGTCGGGTGCGTTGAGATCCACGGGATGCCGTCCCTCACGGTCGGGAAGCCCGAAGGCCGTCCTCCCTCCAGTGTGCGAACTGGGAGGTGCGGACGGAACGGGGACCTTGGTCCCACCGGCCGGGGACTTTGGGACCCTGCTCCGCGACCTGCCGCGTCAGAGGCTTGGGCCATGACGGAACTCTCCGGCGGGGTGCGGGCGCGGGTCGTCGCGGTCATCGGGGTGTCCCACGGGCACCGGGCTTTCCTCGCCGACCTGCTGGGCGGTGGTTTCGAAGGCGCCGTCTACGCGGTGAACCCGCACTGCGCCGGGAACGGCGCGGACGGCGTGCCGTGCGTGGCGACGCTCGCCGACCTGCCCGAGGCGCCCGATCTCGCGGTCATCGCCGTCCCCGCGTACGCCGTGCCCGGCGTTGCCGAGGCGTGCGGCAGGTTCGGTATCTCCGCCCTCATGGTGAGCAGTTCGGGAATGACCGTGGGGCAGGAGCGCGCCCTTCTCGCCGCCTGCCGGGAGCACGGCATGCGGCTGGTCGGCCCGGATCACCTGCACGCCGCGCGCTAGTCGCGGGCCTCCAGAGTGGACGACACCCTGGTCCAGGACGGTCGGACCGTGCCGTCGAAGCGATCGTCTAAGTTGCGGTGACCAGGGAAGAGCGATGGGGAAGCGGGCGTGCCGTCCGCTCTCAGTCGGTACCATTCATGATTGCCGTAGGGCAAGGAGTGCGGTCGGAGGGACGGTCATGACCGGCAGCGGGGAGCGGGTCGGCGATCACCCGGGTACGGGGGCGCGGGCCGGCGTCGAGCCGTCCGACCGGCCGCGGCGGCTGCCCTTCAACGCGCGCACGCTGAAGGTGGCGCGGGCGATGGTCGTGCAGTGCGCCGCCGCGGCGGGCCTCACCGAGGACCGCGTCCAGGACGCCGAACTCGTCGCCAGCGAGCTGACCGCCAACTCCGTCGAGCACGGCGGCGGCGCGGGCGTGCTGTGCCTCTGGTACGACGCCACCCACCTGATCATCGAGGTCAGCGACGCGGGGCACATCACCGATCCGCTGGCCGGACGGCGTCCCGTCCCGCCGGACACGGTCGGCGGCCGCGGGCTGCTGCTCGTCCACAAGCTCGCCGACCTGGTGCGCGTCCACACCGGGCCGGACGGAACCACTATCCGCGTGTACTTCACCCGCGCGATGATGTGATCATGAGCGAGGTTTCCGCGCAGGGGTACGGACCGGACCACGAGACGCCGTTCGCCTTCGGGCTGCACCACGTGCAGATCGCCGTCCCGGCGGGCAGCGAGGACGCGTGCCGCGCGTTCTACGTGGACGCGTTGGGGATGAGCGAGGTCGCGAAGCCGCCGGTGCTGGCCGCGCGGGGCGGGCTGTGGGTGCGCGCGGACGGGCTGGAGATCCACCTGGGCGTCGAGCAGGACTTCCGCCCGGCCCGCAAGGCGCACCCCGGCATCCGCGTCGAGGACCTGGACGGGCTGGCCGAGCGGCTGGCCGAGCACGGCGTCCAAGTCGACTGGGACGACAATTTCCCAGGTCACCGCCGGTTCTACGCAGCCGACAACCTCGGCAACCGGCTGGAGTTCCTGCAGCGGGACGGCACGACCCCGCAGTGGTGACGCGCTAGCGAGCCGAGGGGAACGGCCCGGCGCGGCCGAGCAGGGCCTGTACCGGGCTGTCGAGGCGCTCGCTCAGCCAGGCCGCCGTCTCTGCGACCGGCGCCATCCGGACGCCCGTGGCGACGCCCATGCGGTCGAGTGAGTAGAGCAGGTCCTCGGTCGCGATGTTGCCGGTCGCGGCGGGCGCGAACGGGCAGCCGCCGAAGCCGCCGGTGCTCGCGTCCAGCGCGCTCACCCCCTGGTCGAGCGCGGTGAGGGCGTTGGCGTAGCCGGTGTTGCGCGTGTTGTGGAAGTGGCAGCGCAGCGGGACGTCCGGGGCGATCTCGGCGGCGCCCGCCAGCAGCGTGCGCACCTGCGCGGGGACGCCGACGCCGATCGTATCGGCCAGCGCGATCTCGTCGGGCTCGCTCTCGGCGACCCGCCGCACCAGGTCCAGGACGCGCTCGGCCGGCACCTCGCCCTCGAACGGGCAGCCGAAGGACGCGGCGATGGTGACGGTGCGGAAGAGCCCGGCGGCGCGGGCGTCGGCGGCGATCCGCGCCCAGTTGGCCACCCCTTCCTCGACCGTGCAGCCCTGGTTGCGGCGGCTGAACTCGTCGGTGGCCACGACGACGACGTTGACCTCGTCCACGCCGGTGGCGAGCGCCCGGTCGAGGCCGCGCCGGTTCAGGACGAGCCCGGCATAGCGCACCCCGTCCGGCCGGGGGAGGCGCTCCATCACCGCCTCCGCGTCCGCCATCTGCGGGACGCGCTTCGGGTTGACGAAGCTGACCGCCTCGATCCGCCGCAGCCCGGCGGCGACGCTCCGCTCGATGAGCCGCACCTTGTCGGCGGTGGGCAGGATCGCGGCCTCGTTCTGCAGCCCGTCCCGGGGACCCACCTCGATCAGTTCGACGTCCGCCATCGCCCTTCCCTTGTATGCAATCAGTGGATGTACTGCAGAATCGGTCAGGGAGAACTCTTGTGTCAAGCGACTGAAGTGCCTATGTTGCATGCAATCGATCCAGCGAGGAGGTTCGGATGGTCCGTGCCGTGGACCGTGTCTACGCACGGCTGCGCGCCGGCATCCTGGCCGGCGTCCACCCGCCCGGCGCGCGGCTCGGCGAGGCCGAGCTGGCCGAGCAGACCGGCTCCAGCCGGACGCCGGTCCGGGAGGCGCTGCGCCGGCTGGAGGTCGAGGGGCTGGTCGAGGTGCTGCCGCACCGCGGCGCCCGCGTCCCCGACTGGACGCCGGAGGACCTGGAGGAGATCTACGACCTGCGGATGCTGCTGGAGGGCGCGGCCGCCCGCCGCGCCGCCGCCCGGATCGAGCCCGAGGACACCGGCCGGATGGCGGAGCTGTGCGACCTCATGGAGGAGTCCGCGGCGTCCGGCGACGGCCAGGACCTGGACCGGGTCGCCGAGCTGAACGCCGAGTTCCACGGCATCGTCCGCGCCGCGGCCGCCAGCACCCGGCTGGTGTCGATGCTCAACGCGGTGGTGCAGCTCCCGCTGGTGA
The DNA here is from genome assembly GCF_004348335.1 of Actinomadura bangladeshensis. Taxonomy (GTDB): domain Bacteria; phylum Actinomycetota; class Actinomycetes; order Streptosporangiales; family Streptosporangiaceae; genus Spirillospora; species Spirillospora bangladeshensis. The sequence goes on from NZ_SMJW01000079.1 coordinate 3,941, forward strand.
TGCGCACCTTCCACCGGTACTCGCCGGACGACCTGACCCGCAGTTCCGCCCACCACCGCGAGCTGGTCGCCGCCCTGCGCGCGGCCGACGGCACCTGGGCCGAGTCGGTGATGCGCGCACACGTACTCGCCGCGAAGGCCGTCCTGCTCCGCGCCACCCCCGACCGCCGCGAACCACCGCACGAACCCAGCGCCCCACAAGACTCACACGAGCACCACGACTAGACCGACCAGCACCGCACAGCGCAACCCGCGCAACCCGCGCGAACAGCACGGCCCGCACGACCGACCAGCGCCCCGGCGCGAACGGCACGACCGGCACGGGCAGCACGACGGCACGACGGCACGAAGAGCACGGCACAGCGCGATACGCGCGTGACACGTGCGACAGGCATGAACGGTACGGACAGCACGACCGGCCATGACCGGCATGAGACGAGTGAAACGAGGGTTTGCCAGATGTCGACGCACGACGGTGCCATGCAGGACGCCCGGGGGCCGCTCGCCGATCTGCGCGTGGTGGAGATGGGGCAGTTGCTCGCCGGTCCGTTCTGCGGGCAGCTGCTCGGTGACTTCGGCGCCGAGGTGATCAAGCTGGAGTCGCCGGGCGCGGGCGACCCGATGCGCCAGTGGGGGCGGGAGAAGCCGCACGGCAAGTCCCTGTGGTGGCCCGTGGTCGCGCGCAACAAGAAGTCGGTGACCTGCAACCTGCGCACGCCCGAGGGGCAGGACCTCGCGCGGCGGATCATCGCGCGGGCCGACATCGTCGTGGAGAACTTCCGTCCGGGCACGCTGGAGCGCTGGGGGCTGGACTTCGACACGCTCCGCGAGGCGAACCCGGGGCTGATCCTCGTGCGGGTGTCCGGTTTCGGGCAGAGCGGCCCCTACGCGCCGCGCGCCGGGTACGGGTCGATCGGCGAGGCGATGGGCGGCATCCGGTACGTGACCGGCGACCCGGGGAACGCGCCGTCCCGGGCCGGGATCTCGCTCGGCGACTCGCTCGCCGCGGTGTTCGCCACGATCGGCGCGCTCGTCGCCGTCCACCACCGGAGCAGCACCGGGCGCGGCCAGATCGTCGACTCGGCGATCTACGAGGCGGTGCTGGCGATGATGGAGTCGCTGCTGCCCGAGTGGGCCGTGGCCGGCTACCAGCGCGAGCGCACCGGGTCCGTGCTGCCGAACGTGTCGCCCAGCAACGTGTACCCGACCGCGTCCGGCGAGATGATCCTGATCGCCGCCAACCAGGACACCGTGTTCGGGCGCCTCGCCAAGACGATGGGACGGCCCGAACTCGCCGCCGACCCCCGGTTCGCCGGGCACGCCGACCGGGGCCGCAACATGGCCGAGCTGGACGAGCTGATCTCCGCCTGGTCGGCGACCCTCGACACCGAGGCCCTCCTGGAGACCCTCCACGAGGGCGGTGTCCCGGCGGGACGCATCTACACCGCCAAGGACATGTTCGACGACCCGCACTTCGCGGCCCGCGAGGCGATCGTGCGCCTCGTCCACCCCGACTTCGGGGAGCTCCCGATGCACAACGCGTTCCCCAGGCTCAGCGAGACACCGGGGTCGGTGCGCCACGCCGGCCCCGCGCTCGGCGAGCACAACCGGGAGGTGTACGGCGGCCTTCTGGACCTGCGAGAAGACGAGATCGCCGCGCTGGCCGAGCGCGGATCCATCTGAGTAACGAGCACGGCATCGGGAGGCCGGCATGGGCTATCGCCTAGGCGTCGATGTAGGAGGCACGTTCACCGACGTGCTGCTGGTGGACGAGGAGACCGGCGTCAGCCACCGCGCCAAGACCGCGTCCACTCCGGCGGACCAGTCCGAGGGGGTCCTCAACGGCATCCGGAAGGTGTGCCTGGACGCGGGGATCGAGTTGTCCGAGGTCGCGCACGTGCTGCACGGCACGACGGTGGCGACCAACGCGATCCTGCAGGGAAGGGGCGCGCGGGTCGGGCTGGTGACGACCCAGGGGTTCCGGCAGGTGCTGCAGATCGCCCGGTCGTTCGTGCCTGGCGGGCTGGCCGGCTGGATCATCTGGCCGAAGCCGGAGCCGCTCGCCAAGCTGGAGCACACCGTCGAGGTCCCCGGCCGGATCGCGGCCGACGGACGGGTCGTCACCCCGCTGGACGAGGACCGCGCCCGCGCCGAGCTGCGCAGGCTCGCCGGGGCCGGCATCGAGGCGCTCACCGTCTCGCTGATCAACTCCTACGCCAACGACGAGCACGAGCGGCGGGTCGCGGAGCTGGCGGCCGAGGAGCTGCCCGGCGTGCCGGTGTCGCTGTCCAGCCACGTCCTGCCGGAGATGCGGGAGTACGAGCGCACCGTCACGACCGTGGCGAACAGCTACGTGCAGCCCGAAGTCGCCCGGTACGTCAGCAACCTCGACCGGTCGCTGACCGGCAGCGGCATCGCGGCGCCGCTGTCGGTGCTGCGCAGCGACGGCGGGCTCACCCAGGCGTCCAAGGCGGCCGAGGACCCGGTGTCGCTGCTGCTGTCGGGCCCGGCGGGCGGCGTGACCGGCGCCGTGTGGTTCGCCGAGCAGGCCGGGTTCGGCGACTTCCTCACCTTCGACATGGGCGGGACGTCCACGGACGTGGCACTGGTGCTCGGCGGCAACCCCCGGATCGGCCGGCAGACCAGCGTCGGCGACCTCACCGTCCGGGCCACCAGCGTGGACGTCCGCAGCGTCGGCGCGGGCGGCGGCTCGATCGCGCACGTCCCCGAGCTGACCAAGGCGCTGCGGGTCGGCCCGCAGTCGGCGGGCGCCGACCCCGGCCCCGCCGCCTACGGGGCGGGCGGCACCGAGCCGACCGTCACCGACGCCAACGTCGTCCTCGGCTACCTGCCGACGCAGCTCGCCGGCGGTGAGATCTCGCTGGACGTCGAGGCGGCCCGCAAGGCCGTGAGCGGCGTCGCCGAGGCGATGGGCCTGCCGAGCGTGGAGGCCGCGGCGGCCGGGATCATCGACATCGTCAACGAGAACATGCTGGGCGCGCTGCGGCTGATCAGCGTCCAGCAGGGCTTCGACCCGCGCGAGTTCGCGCTCGTGTCGTTCGGCGGCGCGGGCCCGCTGCACGCCAACGCGCTCGGCCGGCTGACCGGCTCGTGGCCGGTGATCGTGCCGCCGTCGCCGGGCGTCCTGTGCGCCTACGGAGACGCGACGACCTGCGCCCGCGACGAGAGCGCCCGCACGATGGTGCGCCGCTTCTCCACCCTCGACGACGACGAGCTGCGCGCCGTCCTCGCCGAGCTGGCCGACCAGGCCGCCGCCCGGCTGGAGTCGGAGGGCGTGCCGCGCGGCAGCCAGACCGCGACCTACCAGATCGACCTGCGCTACCACGGGCAGGGCTTCGAGATCCCCGTCGAGGTGGACCGCGAGACCGTGGACGGCGACCTGCTCACCGAGCTGGGCGCCGCGTTCGACGCCGAGCACAAGCGGCTGTTCTCGTTCCTGCTCGACAACGAGCGCGAGGTCATCAACCTGCGGGTCACGGTCAGCGGGCCGCGCCCCGAGGTCGCCTGGCGCACGCTTCCCGAGGGGGACGGCGACCCGTCCGCGGCGCGCGTCCGCGAAACCGAGGTGTGGATGGACGGCGCGTCCGTGCCCGCCGGCATCTTCGACCGTTCCCGACTGCGCGCCGGGGACGTGGTGGCCGGACCGGCCGTCGTGGTCGAGATGGACTCCACCACCCTCGTCCTGCCGGGGCACGCCGCGACCGTGCACCCGAGCGGCAGCCTGCTGATCCGTCCGACTGAGGAGGGCTGATGGCCGAGATCCTGCAGACCACCACCGAGCCGGCCGCCCGGGTCGACGTCGACCCGGTCACCCTGGACATCATCGAGAACGCGCTGCGCAACGCCCGCTACGAGATGGACGAGGTGCTGTTCCGCACCGCGCTGTCGCCGGGCATCCGCGAGCAGCACGACGAGTTCCCGCTGATCGCCGACCCGTCCGGGAAGATGGTCGTCGGCCAGTTCGGGCTGTCGGTGCCCGACTTCCTGGAGAACTTCGACGGGACGATCGGCGAGGGCGACATCCTGATGACGTCCGACCCGTACGCGTGCGGCGCGGCGATCAGCCACGCCAACGACTGGCTGCTGGTCGTGCCGATCTACCACCGGGGACGCCTCGTCGGCTGGTCGTCGATGTTCGGCCACATGTCGGACGTCGGCGGCAAGACGCCCTGCTCGATGCCCGCCGACGCCCGCACCATCTACGAGGAGGGCGTGGTCGTCCCGCCGTTCAAGCTGTACGAGGGCGGTGAGCTGAACGAGGCGGCGCTGCGCATCATCCTCAACCAGGTGCGGATGCCCGACTGGAACCGCGCCGACCTGAACGGCCTCGTCGCGGCCTGCACGACGGCCGCGCGGCGGGTCACCGAGCTGTGCGACAGGTTCGGCGTGGAGACGTACCTGTCCGCGCTGGACGCCCTGCTCGACCGCAACTACCAGGCGATGAAGGTGCTGCTCGCCACCCTCTTCGAGGACGGGCAGACGCTGGAGTTCGCCGACTACATCTGCGACGACGGCTGCGGCTACGGCCCCTACGAGCTGAAGATCTCCCTCACCCGGACCGGGGAGAAGATCCACCTCGACTTCAGCCACGCGGCGCCGCAGGCGGTCGGGCCGGTCAACTACTTCATCAACGAGAACCTCGTCCGGATGTTCTTCGGCATCTACGTCATCACGGTCGCCGACCCGCAGATCCTGTGGAACGACGGCTTCTACCCGCTGATCGACGTCACGATCCCCGAGGACTCGTTCTGGAAGCCGCGCCACCCGGCCGCGCTGAACGCCCGCAACCACGGCATCGGCCGGGTGTTCGACCTGTTCGGCGGGCTGCTCGGGCAGACGAACCCGGAGATCCTGAACGCGGCCGGGTTCTCGTCCTCGCCGCACTTCATGTACTCGGGGCACTACACGTCCGGGCCGCGCGAGGGCGAGTGGTTCCAGCTGTACTCGATCGGGTTCGGCGGCGTCCCGGGGCGCCCGGTCGGGGACGGCCCCGACGGTCACTCGCTGTGGCCGTCGTTCGTCAACATCCCCTGCGAGTACCTGGAGTCGTACTACCCGCTGCGGATCGAGCGGTGGGAGACGATCGCCGACTCCGGCGGCGCCGGCCTGCACCGGGGCGGCAACGGCGTGGACGTCGCCTACCACTTCGAGGAGCCGGGCACGATCGCGATCCACGACGACCGCTGGCTCACCTATCCGTGGGGCGTGAACGGCGGGCGTCCGGGGGAGCGGGGCCGCAAGTGGATCGACCGGGCGGACGGCACCCGCGAGGTGCTGCCCAGCAAGGTCCACGACGTGCCGGTGGCGCCGGGCGACGTGCTGCACTTCGTGACGTGGGGCGGCGGCGGATGGGGCGACCCGCTCGCCCGTCCCGCCGAGCTGGTGGCGCAGGAGGTGCTGCGCGGGCTCGTCACCGCCGAGGGCGCCCGTGCGGGGTACGGCGTCGTTTGCGGCGACGACGGTGTGCTCGACGTGCAGGCCACCGAGCTGCTGCGGGCGGAGATGACCGCGGCGCGGACGGAGATCCCCGTCTTCGACATGGGGCCGCCGCTCGCGGAGATCCTCGACCGCTGCGAGGAGGAGACCGGGCTGCCCGCGCCGCGCCCGCCGGTCGACGTCCGCTCCGCCGACGCCCTGCGCCGATGACCGGCCCGGACGGCTCGGACGACCTCGTTGCCGACTACCGGGCGTCGGGATTCGGCGAGAGCCTCGGCTGCGGTGACGCCCCGGCGGTGCTGGTGGTCGATTTCGTCCGGGCGTACCTGGAGGACGGGTCGCCGCTGCGCGCCCCGGTCGAGGACGCGCTGTCCGCGGCCGCGGCGCTCATCGGGGCGGGACGGGCCGCCGGCGTGCCGGTGCTGTTCACGCGGGTGAGCTACCAGCCGGGCGGCGCGGACGGCGGGCTGTTCCGCCGCAAGGTCCCCGCGCTGCGGGTGTTCGAGGAGGGGAGCCCCCTCGGCGACTTCGCCGAGGGGGCCGCCCCCCGGGCGGGGGAGACGGTCGTCACCAAGCAGTACGCCAGCGCGTTCCACGGGACGTCGCTGGCGGCGACGCTGACCGCGTCCGGCATCGACACGCTGTTCATCTGCGGGCTGACCACGAGCGGCTGCATCCGGGCGAGCGCGACCGACGCCCTGCAACACGGGTTCCGCCCCCTCGTGGTGGACGAGGCGTGCGGCGACCGCGACCGGCGCCTGCACGAGGCCAACCTGCTGGACCTCCAGGCGAAATACGCCGACGTAATCCCCCTGGCCCGCGCCCTGACCCTGCTCACCTAATCGTTGACCTGCGGCGTGTTGTTGTTATGAGCGCCCGCATAACAACAACACGCCGCAGGTCAACGGAAGTCAGGCGTGCCGCGCGGCGGTGGTGTGGAGGGCTAGGGAGAGGTCTACGGCGCTGTCTACCACCGCGTCCAGGTCGTCGCCCAGCCTTCCGTCCGCCCACTGCTGGGCCAGTTCGGTCATGGCGCCGGTGAACATCGTCGCGGCGATGACGACCGGGAGCGCCGGGTCCTCGATGTTGCTCATCGCGAGGACGCCGTCCAGCAGGGCGGTCTGCGCGGCCCGGCGCCGCTCCGCGAGGACCTCGTTGCCGCGCGCCTCGGCGAACAGGACCCGCCCCCTGCGCGGGTCGTCGCTGATGAAGCGCAGCACGCTGCGGATGCCCGCGCGGGTGCGGACCTTAGGGCTCGGGCCGGCCTCGTCGAGCGCCCCCGCCAGCGCGTCGGCGAGCGCGGTGGCCTCCCGGTCGTAGACGGCCGCGAGCAGCTCGTCGGTGCCGGCGAAGTTCTCGTAGAAGTAGCGCGTGTGCAGCTCGGCCTCCCGGCACACGGCGCGCACCGTCAGGGCGGCCTCGCCCTCGTCCCCGAACAGCGTGTACGCGGCCCGGACGAGCATCGCCCGCCGCTCGTCCCGCCGGCGGCTCGCCGGGACCCCGGCCCACCGGGTGGACGTGGCCGTGCGCGCGTTCGCCATGCCCCGACGATACCGGCCCGTCCCGTCCGCCCGGCCGAGTCTGGACACGGGCGTACCCAGATGCTTATTCTGGCCACGGTTGTAGCCAGAATTGGGAGTGCAGATGCCGGCCGAGACCCGTCAGGGCAGAATCAGTCAGGGCAAGACCAATCCCGTCGCGACGCGGTTCGAGCGGGCCTTCGACGCCGAGATCCGCTCCAGGTTCTTCAAGGGCCTGGACTTCGCCGGACCGGACGGCGACCCCGGCTGGTTCGGGCCCGGCAGCGCGGTCTGGTACGTCCACTCGCACCTGCCCACGCTGATCCTCGGCCTGGTCGGCGCCGCCTACATCGAGGGCCTCGACCCGAGCATCAGCTGGATGGCCTACGACCACTCCCGCATTCCGGAGCGGGTCGACGGCATCCCCACGGGAAGGATCGACCCGGAGGGCGCCGCCGTCCGGCTCGGGCACTCCCTGTCCTTCTTCATCGGCACCGCCTACGGCTCCACGCCGACCGCCGAGCGCCTGGCCCGCACCGTCCGGGCGATGCACCACACCATCAAGGGCACCCGGCCGGACGGGCTCGCCTACGACGCCGACGACCCCGAGTGGCTGCGCTGGAACTACGCCACCGTCGTCTGGGGGCTGGCGACCGCGCACGAGCGCTACCACCGGCGTCCGCTGCGCGACATCGACCGCTACTACCGCGAATTCGTCCGCGTCGGCGAGGCCCTCGGCGGCACCGACCTGCCCGCGACCAAGGCCGAGGTCGCCGAATGCCTGGAGTCCTACCTGCCGCGCCTGGCGCTCACCCCGATCAAGGCGTTCCAGACCGGGCCGAACCTCCGCGACAGCAAGGTCAAGCCGTGGGAGCCCGGCGGCCCGTTCATGGACTGGGCCGCCCGCGACATGCTCCCGGAGTGGGCGCAGAAGCTCTGCCTCTACCGGCCGCCGAACCCGCTCGTCCTGCGCGCCCGCCGGAGCACGCTGTGGCTCGTCCTCAACGGCCTGCACGACGCGACGGGCCCGATCCGCGAGTACCGCGAGGCCGAGGCGCGGGTCGCGGCGGGCGTCACCGCCGCGGTCGCCTCGACCGCCCCGACCGCCCCCGACCCCGTCCTGACCCGCGCCGAGGTCGAGGCCACCGCCTGACCACCTGACGCTCCGCACACGGTGCCCTGGGCGATGACTATTCGGTGTGGGCGCGGTCCACACAGCAGTGGGCCATCACCCGATCGGAGGCCGGTGTGCAAGCGGACGCGTGCGGCGGCAGGCTGCTGGATCGGGCCATCGGGTTCGCGCTGACGACCGTCCAGGCGGTCACGCCGGACATGCTCGCGCGCCGGACGCCGTGCGCGGCCTGGGACCTCGGCATGCTCCTCGTGCACCTCGGCGAATCGCTGGCCGCGCTGCACGAGGGCATGAGCGCGGGGCGCGTCGGGAGGGAGTCCGAACCGGGGACGCCGCCGGACGACCCGGTGTCGGCGCTGCGGGTGCGGGCCGTCCGCGTGCTGCGGGCGTCCGCCGCCCTCGACGCGGTCGCGGTCGGGGACCGGCGGCTGCCGGGCGGGATGCTGGCCCGGGCCGGCGCACTCGAGGTCGCCGTCCACGGCTGGGACATCGCGCAGGCCACCGGAAAGCCCCGGCCCATCCCGCCGCTGCTGGCCGAGGACCTGCTGGCCGTCTGCCCGCTGGTGCTGCCCGAGCCGCCGCGCGGCCCGCTGTTCGCCGCCCCCGTCGAGCCCCCGCCGGACGCCTTCGGCGGGGAGCGGCTGGTGGCCCTCCTCGGCCGCCGCCCGATGGCCTGAAGCCCTCGGGGCGGATGCGGTGCGGCCGCGAGTCGGCGAGAATCGGCCCGTCCGCCCCCGGCCAGAGGAGTACTCGTGAAATCTTCGGCGCCTGTCCGGCACCTGACCCCGGAGGCCCGCATGCGTGTGGACGACCTGATCGGGAGGGGCCAGTACATTCCGGCCATCAAACTGGTCCGGGAGGCCACCGGGCTCGGGCTCAAGGACGCCAAGGAGTACGTGGACGGGTTGAAGGGCGAGGTCCTGGCCCGGCAGGTGCCGCCCGAGGTGGAGGCCAAGGTCCGCGCGCTGATCGCCGAGGGCAAGGTGAAGCCGGCGGTCGCGATGGTCCGCGTGGAGACCGCGCTCGTGCGGCAGGCCGCCAAGGACTATGTCGACGCGGTCCAGAAGGGGTTCGTGGCCCCGCCGCCGGTGGACGGGGGCGGGACGCTGGCCGACCGGGCCCGGGCGTTCCGGCGCGCGGGCGACTACGAGTCGGCCGTCGCGGTGGTCTGCGCGGAGACGGGGATGGGCCGCGACGAGGCGATGCGTTTCGTCGAAGCGCTGCGATAGATCGCGCCGACCCCTCGCCCCGGACGGCAACCGAATGCCATTCTGGTTACCGACGGAACGACGCTTGGAGGGGTCATGGCGATCGCCATCAGCGAGGAGCACCGCGAGCTGGCACGGACGGCGCGCGCGTTCCTGCGCGACCAGGGGGCGCGGGCCGCGAACCGCGCGCTGCTGGACGCCGAGAAGGAGCCGCTGCCCGCGTTCTGGGCGGAGTTCGCCGGCCTCGGGCTGCTCGGCCTGCACCTGCCCGAGGAGCACGGCGGCGGCGGAGCGGGCCTGCCGGAGCTGGTCGTGGTCGCCGAGGAGCTCGGCCGCGCCGCCGCGCCCGGCCCGATGCTGCCGACGATGATCGCGTCCGCGGTGGTCGCGGCCGCCGGAGACGGCGGGCAGCGGGCGCGCCTGCTGCCGGACCTCGCCTCCGGGGCGGTCCCGGCGGCGCTCGGCATCGGCGGCTCGCTGACCCTGGGCGACGGCACCGCGGACGGCGACGGCGGAGTCGTGCTCGGCGGCGGCCTGGCCGAGCTGCTCGTCCTCGCGGCCGGCGACGACATGATCGTCGTGCGGGCGGACGCGCCGGGCGTGACCGTCGAGGTCCCCGGCAACCTGGACCCGTCGCGCCGCTCGGCCCGCGTCACGCTGGACGGCGCCGCCGTGGACGTCCTGACCGGCGCCCGGGTCCGGGCCACCGCGATCGCCCGCACGCTCGTCTCCGCCGAGGCGGTCGGCGGCGCCCTCGAATGCGTGGACAACGCCGTCGAGTACGCCAAGGTGCGGCAGCAGTTCGGCCGTCCCATCGCGACGTTCCAGGCGGTCAAGCACCACTGCGCGAACATGCTCGTCGCCGCCGAGCTGGCCACGGCCGCCGTGTGGGACGCCGCGCGGGCCGCGTCCGGGCCGGCCGACCAGTTCGAGCTCGCGGCGGCCGTCGCCGCGGCGCTCGCCCTGCCCGCGTTCACCACCGACACCGGCCTCAACATCCAGGTGCACGGCGGCATCGGGTTCACCTGGGAGCACGACGCCCACCTGCTGATGCGGCGCGCCGCGACGCTGGCGGCCGTGTTCGACCCGCACTCCGCCGAGCGGGACGTGACCCGCCTGAAGGCCGCCGGCGTCGTCCGCGAGACGACCCTCGACCTGCCGCCCGAGGCGGAGGCCCGGCGTCCGGAGATCCGCGCGCTGGCCCGGGAGATCGCCGCGCTGCCGGCCGCCGAGCAGCGGCGGAAGCTCATCGACACCGGCTACGTCCAGCCGCACTGGCCGCGCCCGTGGGGCGTGGAGGCGAGCGCCGGGCTGCAACTCGTCATCGAGGACGAGTTCCGCGCCGCCGGGGTGAAGCGCGCCCAGCTCGGCATCACCGGCTGGGTGATCCTCACCCTCGTCCAGCACGGCACGCAGGACCAGGTCGACCGCTGGGTGCGGCCCGCGCTCACCGGCGCCGAGGTCTGGTGCCAGCTGTTCAGCGAGCCCGAGGCAGGCTCGGACGCCGCCGCCGTGAAGACCCGCGCCGTCAAGGTGGAGGGCGGCTGGATCGTCAACGGCCAGAAGGTGTGGACGAGCGGCGCCCAGCACTGCCGCTGGGGGTTCGCGACCGTCCGCACCGACCCGGACGCGGCCAAGCACGCCGGTGTCACCATGGTCGTCATCGACATGCAGCACGCGGGCGTGGAGGTCCGGCCGCTCCGCCAGATCACCGGCGGCTCCGACTTCAACGAGGTCTTCTTCTCCGACGTCTTCGTCCCCGACGCCGACGTGGTCGGCGAGCCGAACCAGGGCTGGACGGTCGCCCGCGCCACCCTCGGCAACGAGCGCGTCAGCATCGGCGGCGGCGTGGGCGGCCCGCCCGGGCCCGACTTCATCACGCTGTACAAGGAGCACGGCGACCGCGTTCCCGCCGCCGCCGAGCGCGTCGGCGCCCACCTGGCCGAGGAGCAGGCCCTCCGCCTGCTCAACCTCCGCTCCGCCGAACGCGCCGTCGCCGGCGGCGAGCCCGGCCCCGAGGGCAACATCACCAAGCTCGTCCTCGCCGAGCACGGCCACGCCACCGCCGACCTGCTCGCCGAGTTCGCCGGCCCCGGCACGGCGTTCGACGAGGGACTCGGCCAGTTCGCGGGCCTGATGCGCCTCGGCTCCCGCGGCATGTCGATCGCCGGCGGCACCTCCGAGATCACCCGCAACCAGATCGCCGAACGCATCCTCAAGCTCCCCCGCGACCCGCTGATCAAGTAGGGCTCACCGGCGGCGGTTCCCGGCGTCCAGTGCCGGAGTCCCGGTGCGGTGGTTGATGCCCGCTATGTCGGTGCCCGGCGGGACGACCTCGTCGATCGCGTCCAGGACGGCGGCGTCCAGGCGAACGTCGGCGGCGGCGAGCAGGTCGTCCAGCTGGGGCATCGTCTTCGGGCCGATGATCGTCGAGGTGATGGCCGGGTGCTCGCCGACGAAGGCGAGCGCCAGGTGCGTCAGCGGGAGGCCGGCCTCCTCGGCGATCTTCGCGAGGCGCTCGACGGCGTCGTAGCGGACGGGGGCGCTGGGGTCCACGTCGACGCTGCGGCCGCGCCACGCCGGGTTGTCGGAGTGCGCGAACCGCGCGCCCGCGGGAGGCTGCTCCCCGCGCCGGTACTTGCCGGTCAGCCAGCCGCCCGCCAGCGGGCTCCACGGGATGACGCCCATGCCGTGCCGCCGCGCGGCGGGCAGCACCGACTCCTCGATCGACCGGGCGAAGACCGAGTACTGCGGCTGCTCGCAGACGAACCGGACGCCGCCCCTCCGCTCGGCGGCCCACTGCGCCTCCACGATCTGGTCGGCCGGGAACGACGACGACCCCGCGTACAGCACCTTGCCCTGGCGGACGAGGTCGGTGAGGGCGTCGAGGGTCTCCTCCAGATCGGTGTCCCAGTCGCGGCGGTGCATCTGGTACAGGTCGATGCGGTCGGTGCCCAGCCGCCGGAGGCTGTCCTCAACGGCGCGGACGATGTAGCGCCGCGACCCGCCCCGGCCGTTGCGCTCCTCGCCCAGCGGGAAGAAGCACTTGGTCGCGAGGACGATGCCGTCCCGGCGCCCCTTGATGGCCTTGCCGACGACCTCTTCGCTCTCCCCGGCGGAGTACATGTCGGCGGTGTCGATGAAGTTGATCCCGGCGTCCAGCGCCCGGTGGACGATGCGCACGCAGTCGTCGTGGTCGGGATTGCCGACCGCGCCGAACATCATCGCGCCGAGGCACTGGCTGCTGACCTCGACGCCGGTACGGCCGAGCTTGCGGTACTGCATCCTGCGCTCTCCCTCGTTAGGCGATCGCGCAGAACGCTAAGAGCTGGAGCGCGCTCAAGGTCAAGCACCACCGGCGAGGAGCCCGGCCGGCCCTTGGGGGAGGCCGCGGGTCGGGTGTCCGGCATGGCTGCGGAAAACTTTCCCATGACCGGGGTTGCGACTGCCGTCCGCCAATCGGGCAATTGGCTGGAAAATGCCGCGGTGATGCTCGGCCCGGGTTCGTATCGGGCTTTCCCCTTTCTCGGCGTTCGCCTAGCTCAGGGGGCTGTCAGAGGTGTGCCGTCCGTGTCCGAGAACCATTCGTTTACCAACTGCCGGGGCTGCGGGCGGCGGTTTTCCGGGCGGTGTTTCGGGGGCATGCGGCAGGGCAGTCCGCACTGGTGATGATCTGCGAACCCGCGCGCGGGGGGCGGGCATGAGCGGCGCGCCGGAACTCGGGCTCGAGCTGCTCGGGATCGAGGCCGGGACGTCCGCGGCGACGCCGGCGCTGGAGCTGCGGATCGGGCTGCGGCGGCCGGACGGCGGGCCCGTCCAGTGCGTCCTGCTCACCGCGGCCGTGACGATCGCGGCGTCGCGCCGCGACCACGACGACGCCGAACGCGAGCGGCTCACCGCCGTGTTCGGCACGCCCGACACCTGGGACACGGCGCTGGACGCCCTGGCGTGGGCGCGCGTCGGCGCGACCGTGCCGACGTTCCGCGGCGCGACGGAGGTCACGCTGTCCCTGCCGTGCGGGCACGACGCGCAGGCCGGCGCCGACCGCTACCTGCGCGCGCTCGACGGCGGCGACGTCCCCCTCGACCTCGCCTTCGAGGGCACGGTCTTCTACCCGGGCGAGGACGGGCCGCTGCGCACCCGGCAGGCCCCCTGGCGCCGCGAGGCGGCCGGCGTGCTGCCCGTCCAGGCGTGGCGGGACCTCATGGACCACTACTACGGCCCCGCCCGCTGGCTCCGCCTGGACGACGCCTGCTTCGGCCGGCTGTCGGACTACCGGGAGCGCCGCGCGCACTCCTCGTTCGACGACACGGTCGACGAACTGCTCCGGAAGGCCGAGGCGCGGCGCGAGGAGGAAGAGTGGACCGTGTGAGGGCGGTCGCGGACGCGGTCCTCTACGAGGGCCACCTGCTGTGGCCCTACCGCCGGCCGCCTGCGCAGAACCGCCGGCGGTGGACGGTCGGCGGCGTCCACCCGCGCGCCTACGCCGAACGCACCGGCGACCGCTGGACGCTGCGCGCCGAGTTCGTCCTGGACGCGGCGCCCGAGGCCGACATCGAGATCACCCTGCGCTTCCTGCAGGTGGTGCACCGCCAGGTCATGGACGGCGACACCCCGGTGGACGGGCTCCAGCGGGGCGGCGAGACGTTCACGACCTGGGACGAGGCCCGCGAACGCGAGATCACCGGCGGCCGGATCACCGTGCGGCGCATGCTGACCGGCCCCATCCGGATCCCGGTCGCGGTACCGCCCGGCACCGAGGACGAGGAGATCGGCGGCGGCGCGCGCCTCCGGCGGTCGTGGGAGCGGGTGGCCGGCTGGGTCGACGCGTCCGCCGTCCCGGCCGGGGACGGCGCCGTGCGGCTGCGGGTCGACATCGTCAACGGCGGGGACGCGGCCGGGCCCGAGGACGCCGACCGCGCCGGGATGCTCTGCGCGCACGTCGTGGCGAGCGCCCGCGGCGGGGTGTTCGTCTCGTCCGCCGACCCGCCCGACCGGCTGGCCGGCGCCGTCGCCGGGTGCCGGAGCGACGGGCTGTGGCCCGTCCTCGCGGGCCGGCCGGGCGACCACGGCACCGTCCTCGCCGCGCCGGTCGTCCTCTACGACTGGCCGCAGGTCGCCCCGGACGGACCCGGCGACCTGCGCTTCGGGACCGAGGGCGACGGGCTGCTGTTCCTCAGCGTGCTCGGCCTCGCCGGGAACGAGCGGCGGGAGACGGCGGCGTGGTGAGCGCGAGGGCGCTCGTCCGCGGGCGGGAGCTGACCGCCGGGAGCCGGGTCCGGCTGCGCCCCCAGGGCGGCGCCGATGCCTTCGACCTCGCCATCGTCGGCCGCGCCGCCACCGTCGAGCGGGTCGAGGACGACCTGGAGGGCGGCCTGCACCTGCTCGTCGCGGTCGATCGCGACCCCGGCGGGACGCCCGGCGGCGACGCCCTCGGGCACCGGTTCTTCATCGGCCTGGACGAGGTGGACCCGCTGCCGAGCGACGAGTCGTCCCGCAAGGTCCTCGTCGCCGGGATCGGGAACGTCTTCCACGGCGACGACGGGTTCGGCGTGGAGGTCGTCCGGCGCCTGCGGCGGCGGCCCGTGCCGGACGGCGTCGACATCACCGACTTCGGCATCCGCGGCGTCGACCTGATGTGCGCGCTCGGGGACGGCCACCGGACCGCGATCCTCGTCGGCGCCGCCGCCAGCGGCGACGCGCCCGGCACCGTCCGGGTCGCCGAACCCGACCCGGACTCGGGCGGCTTCGGCGGCGCCGCGGTCGACGCGCACGGGCTCGACCCGGCGCGGGTGCTGCGGCTGGCCCGCGAGAACGGCCCGGTCCCGCCGCGGATCCTGCTGGTCGCGTGCGAGCCGTCGGCGCAGGCGGCCGACGCCACCTGGGAAATGGACCTCAGCGCGCCGGTCGGCGCGGCGGTCGGGGAGACCGTCCGGCTGATCGAGCGGCTGATCGCTAAGGAACTCTCAGCAGAGAGAGAACTCACACCGCACAGAGAAGGAGCCGTGTCATGAGGAAGGGAAAGCGGGTCCGCCCGCGCATGGTCAGGCTGATGGTCGCGCTGTCCGCGCTGTCGGTGCTCGCACTGATCGTCATGGTGGCCGGGCGGACGCCGGTGCTGCGCCGGTACATCGACTCCGGGCCCAGGTGACCCGGCGCCGCCGACACAGGTTCGGAACCCGGCGATGAGGACGATCGACCGGCATCTCGTCGGCTACCTGAAGGACGCGCACACGCTCCAGGAGCACGTCGAGGCCACGCTGAGCGAGCTGCTGACGACGGTGGCGGACGAGCCGGACGCCTGCCGTCCGCTCGGCCGCTTCGCGGAGGCGACGCGGCTGCACATGCGCGAGATCGAGGCGCGGCTGCGGGCGCACCACTCGTCCCCGTCCATCGTCCGGGACGCGGGGCAGCTGTTCGCCGCCGTCGCGGAGGCCGGGCTCGGCCGCAGCCGCCGCGACGCCGCCGGCAAGCACATGCGGGACGCCTACGTCGCGGCCCACCTGCAGATCGCGGCGGCCGAGATGCTGCGGCGCGTCGCCGAGCGCGCCGGGGACGCCGAGACGGCGCGGGTGGCGAAGGCGATGTGCGACGACGCGCACGCGATGTCGGCGGAGCTGTCGGACCGGTGGGACCTCGCCGTGGAGCTGTCGCTGCGGCAGCACGGCGTGCGGGACGCCCCGCCGCCGCCCGGGAGCGGCCGGTGAACACGGCGGGGAAACTGACGCGGGAGGCGCTCTGATGGCCCTACGGGAAGAGCAGGTCCTCGAGCGCATCACGCGGGCCCGCGGCCGCAGGGCCCGCCTGCGCGAGGACGCCGTCACCCTGGCGCACGGTGCGGGCGGCAGGGCCGCCCGCACCCTGATCGACGCGGTGTTCAAGGACGCGTTCGACAACCCGATCCTGGACCGCATGGACGACTCGGCGTGCTTCGCCGTCAACGGCGCCGACCTGGCCTTCACCACCGACGCGCACGTGGTGTCGCCGCTCTTCTTCCCCGGCGGGGACATCGGCGACCTGGCAGTCAACGGGACGGTCAACGACCTCGCCGTCTCCGGTGCGACGCCGCTGCACCTGTCCGCCGGATTCATCCTCGAAGAGGGCTTCCCGGTCTCGTCGCTGCGCCGCATCACCGCCTCGATGAGCGCCGCCGCCGAGGCCGCCGGGGTCGACATCGTCACGGGCGACACCAAGGTCGTCCGGCGCGGGCAGGCCGACGGCTGCTACATCACCACCGCCGGCGTGGGCGTCGTCCACTCCCCGCCCGCGGGCGACGTCCGTCCCGGCGACGCGATCCTGGTCACCGGGCCGATCGGCGAGCACGGAGTCGCGATCATGCTGGCGCGCGGCGACCTGGACATCGAGGCGGACCTGGCCTCCGACACCGCGCCGCTGAACTGCCTGCTCGCCGACCTGGCCGCCCGCTGCCCGGGCGCCGTCCGCCGCATGCGGGACGCGACCCGGGGCGGTGTGGCGGCCGTCCTCGGCGAACTGGCGGCCGACGCGGGCCTCGCCGCGGTGGTGGACGAGGAGGCGGTCCCCGTCCGGCCCGCCGTCCGGGGCGCCTGCGAACTCCTCGGCATCGACCCGCTGCACGTCGCCTGCGAGGGCCGGGCCGTGATCGTGGTCGCATCCGAGGCCGCGGACACCGCCCTGGCCTCACTGCGCGCCCACCCGCTGGGCGCGGGCGCCGCCGCCATCGGCCACCTGCACGACGACCCGCCCGGCACCGTCCTGGTGAAGACCGCCTTCGACGGCACCCAGCCCATCGCCCCGCTGCCGGACGACTCCCTGCCCCGGATCTGCTGAAGCCGCGACGCCGGCGGCGTCCCGTGACTTCGTCGGGTGCGCGGGCTCGGCGGTCAGCGGCCGCGAAGGGCTTCTTCTATCGCGGCCAGTTTGTCCGCCAGGTGCAGAAGGGCTCCCACGGACGGGTCTTCGGTGTTGCCGGCGAGTGTGCGGGAGCGCCGGTAGGCGGTTTTGATCTCCGTCCAGCGGTCGGCTTCGGGTGCGGTCAGGGTGCCGCGGAGTTCTCCGAGTTTAAGGATATTGGCTTCGGCGTCGGACGTCAGGGTTTGCGATTCGGCCTTGTAGTGGTCGTCGATCGCCGCTTCCAGTTCGGTCGCGTTCATGACGGGGAGGATGCGTTCGGCGAGCTTGTTCATGTCGCGGTAGGAGCCCTGGAGGCGGAACGGCGGTTCGGTGCGGGACGCGTCGTCCTGGGCCGCGGAGGCTATGTACGCGCGGTTCACCGTCAGGACGGTCCGCTGGACGTGGATCAGCTTTTCGAGGACGGAGAGGATCTCGTCCAGCTCGGTCTGGGAGTAGGGATGCGACAGGCGGTCGGGGCGGACGGTCTCGTCACCGGAGGCCAGCCGCACCAGCAGTTCGACGTCGCCGCGGTCGCGGGTCGTGAGGGGCGCCAGGACGGGGTTCGAGGTCAGCGTGTTCTCGATGTAGCTCAGCGCGAACAGGTCGTCCTTGCCGGAGAGGACGTCGCCCAGGTTCCACACGTCCGCGCGGTTGGCGAGCATGTCGGGGATGCGGAAGCGCAGCCCGGACTCGGTGTACGGGTTGCCCGCCATGCACACGGCGAAGCGCTTGCCGCGCAGGTCGTAGGTGCGGGTCGCTCCCTCGATGCGGCGCTGGGCGTCGCAGAGGGGGATGAACTTCTGCAGGAATTCCGGTGACGTGTGCTGGATGTCGTCCACGTAGAGCAGGACGTTGTTCCCCATCTCGAGGGCGAGGTTGATCTTCTCGACCTCGCGGGCCGCCGTCGCGTTGGGGGCCTGCGCCGGGTCCAGGGACGTCACGTCGTGGCCGAGGGCGGGGCCGTCGACGCGGACGAAGGCCAGGCCGAGGCGGTCGGCGACGTACTCCATGAGGGTCGTCTTGCCGTAGCCGGGCGGTGAGATGAGCAGGAGCAGGCCCATCTGGTCGGTGCGCCTGCCTTCACCGGTGGCACCGAGCTGTTTCGCGAGGTTGTCTCCGATGAGGGGCAGGTAGACCTCGTCCACGAGGCGGTTCCGGACGAACGCGCTCATGGTGCGGGGCTTCAGGTCGGCGATTCCCAGGCGCTTCTCCTCGGACGCGATCAGGTCGTTGCGGGTCTTCTGGTAGGCGCGGAAAGCCGGGACGCGCTCCGTGCCGAAGCGGTGGGTGCGGGCGAGCAGCTCGTCAAGGCGCAGGACGAGCCTGCGGCCGGCGATGCGCGGGTGGTCGCCGAGCAGGTCCTCGATCGTCGCCGTGAGCGCGGCGGGGGAGTCGTAGCGGTCGGACGCGCAGAGCAGCGTCGCCACCGCCTCGGGGACGTCGGCCGGGTCGCCGTCCGCGCCCGTCCCGAGGTAGGAGGTGAGCCAGGCTTCGGCGAGCTGGTGGCGCGCGGCGAGAGTGCCGGCGCCGCGCAGGTCGTCGTCCAGGGTGCCGTCGCCCAGCGCCTGGGCGAAGCCCTTCAGCAGCGTGCGGGCGCCCTGGCTCGTCACGAAGCCGTCGGGCGCGGTGGCCAGTTCCTCGACCAGGTACTCGGCGGTGAGCGGGTCGGGGCCGGGCAGGCCGTTCGCCGCGGTGAAGCCGGCGATCGACGTGGCGAGTTCGGCGGTGAGGTCGGTCAGGGCGCCGGTGCGGCCGAAGGCTTCGCGGGCGCGGACGAGGGAGCGGGCCCGGGTCGTCCACGTGGAGCGTCCGGCCTCGTCGGTGCCGTACGTCCAGAACAGCTGCGCGGTGGCGCGGGCCGTGCCCGGGTAGCGGAGCAGCCCCGCGTCGGTGCGCAGGCGCAGCAGCGCCTCCAGGATGCGGGCCGCGTCCCGGTCGTGGACGCCGCGCTCGTAGCCCTCGTCGTAGCGGTCGGCCGCCGCGTCCCGGACGAGGGCGAGGAGGCGCCCGTCGGCGGCGGCCCGCCGCAGGTCGTCGAGGGGCGACGCGGCCAGGATCGAGGCGGCCAGGTACTCGGCCCGGTAGGTGTCCGGGGTCTCCGAGACGAGGGTCTGGTCCCACAGGTGCCGGGTCGCGGCGAACCCCGCGTCCCGGACGGGCCCCCGGTAGTCGGTCCCCGTGATGGCGAAGGCGACCGTGTCGCGGTGCGGGACGAGGGTCAGCTCGATCGGCCGCGTGTTGACCGCGAACCGGTGCCGGCCCAGCCGGATCGTCCCGCCGCCGTCCCCGTACAGGTCGAGCCGGTCGCGCAGGGCCCGGCCGGCCTCCTGGCGGGCGGCCTTGACGCGTCCTTCCAGCTCCTCGGCCCGGACGCCGTCGTCCAGCCCGCGCAGCTCGTCGGCGATCGAGCGGAGCCGGGCCACCATCGCGTCGGTGGCGAAGTAGGTGTTGACCTCGTCCGGCGAGGAGAGCGCGGCGGCGCGGCGGCGGACTCCGGCGAGGATGCGCTCGGCGGAGCCGGTGAGCCGGTCGGTGCGGCGGGCGCGCTCGTCCAGCAGCGTCTGCTTGCGGGACGAGAACGCCTCGTAGACCTCGGTCCGCTTCGTCTCCAGCTCGGCGAGGAACTCCTCCAGCTCGGCGAAGCGTGCTTGGAGCGTCTCGACGCGGAGCAGCAGGCGGCCGAGCTGCTCGTCGCAGTCCTCGGGCGTGCCGGCGGTCGCCAGGGCCCCCGCGATCGACTGGTCGAGCAGCGCCAGCTCGGCGGCGAACGCGGCCCGCCCCTCGCGTCCGAGCAGGTCGCGGCGCCGGTTGTCGAGGACGGCGCGGGCCCGGTTGAGGCCGCCGAGCACCTCGCCGACCCGCTCCAGGATCGCGGTCCGGGCCGTCGCGTCGGTGATGTCGAGGTCGCCGACGACCTCGGTCACGACCTCCAGGCCCTCGTTCTGCGCGGCGAGGAGGTCGGCCAGGGGAGCGGCGTCGGCGGCGGTCTCGATGGCGCGGGCGGCCTCGGTGATGCGCTCGACCTCGGCGTGGTAGCCGGTGAAGGCGTCCTCGCGCTGGAGGAACCCGACGGCGCCCTCGCCCGCGTCGCGAAGCTCGGCCCGGACGGATTCGGAGAGCTCGTCGATCCGGGTGGTGTCGACGTAGCGGAGGTCGCGCAGGGTCTCCAGCCGGCCCTGGGCACGGCGGAACCCGGCGAGCCGGGAGATCCAGCCGTCCGCCGTCGCCGGCGGCTCGGTCCGCGCGCTCCGGACCAGCGCGGCGATGCCGTCGGCGGCCTCGGAAACGGCGGAGACCGCCTGCTCGGTCAGCGCCTGGACCTTCTCGAACTCCTCCAGCACCTGGCTCGCCGTCGAGCGGACGTCCGCCAGCGGCGCGGTGACGTCGCCGAGCTCCTCGTCGGCGAGCCAGTGGTAGAGGTCCGCGACCCGCGTGCAGGACGCGATCAGCGCCTCGAACACCCGCGTGGACGGCGACATCTCGTCCACCATCCGGGCGATCGACAGGCATTCGGAGATGCCGCGGACGAGGTCGGCGTTCCCCACCCGCTCCAGCGGCCCGGTGCCGACCGGCTGCGCGGCGGCGTGCGCGTCCGACACGTACGGGGTCGCCCAGATCTGCATCGGGTGGACGCGGGACGGCTCGTCGGAGAACGCCCGCATCACGACGAGCGTCCCGTCCTCGAACAGCGAGTACCCGTGGCAGGTGACCGGTGTCGCGACCCGTTTGCGGATCACGTTGTAGGGCAGCAGCAGCGACCGGCCGTCCTCCCGCGAGTGGAAGACGTAGAGGACGTCCTCGCCGTTCGGCGACCGGATGACCCGCTCGTACTCCAGCCCCGCCACGTCGGTGTCGAACGTCTTCGCGGCGCCGGTGTCGAGGTGGTAGCCGCCCGGGAAGATGATCCCGTGGTCGTCGGGGAGCCGCCGGCACGCCTGCTCGATCCCGTCGAGCCGCGTGACCTCCTTCGTCCGGACGTTGAACACCAGGTGCCGCCACGCGGACTCGTTGTAGGGCCGGATCCGCAGCAGGATCAGCGCCCCGACGCGCGCGTGCAGGACGTCGGCGTCCGCGAGCGACTGGAGGGGCTCGTCGACCGGCTCGGCGTAGATGCCCTCGCCCGTGCCGGTGTTGTCCTCGATCTTCACCGTGAGCGTGCCGCCGATCGTCTCGACGAACAGCTCGCCGCCGATCGAGATGTGCGGGTGGCGCCCGAGGACGTGGTCGTCCCGCGTGGTCTCGACCCAGTCGACGTCGTGCGCGGGCGGGAACGAGTGGTCGCGTTCGCCCTGGTTGTCCTCGTAGGCGACGGTGCCGTCCGGGGCCGTCCGCCACCGCAGGACGCGCAGGTCGGTGAGGCGCGGGCCGGTCTGGAAGACCGCGAGCAGCCGCCCGTCCACCAGCCGGAGCTGGAGCAGCCGCGCCTGCCGGTAGTACCGGTACATGTCGGCGAAGTCGCGCAGGAAGCGCGGGTCGTCGAGCAGGCCCGGCACCGCCTCCGGCCCGGCCGGGGCGAACGCGATGCCGTCCTCGCCGCGGGTGAACCGGTGCAGGGAGAACACGTCGCCGACCGCCGTCTCCGGCTTCAGCCCGAGGAAGACGTTGTAGCCGAACAGCATGACCCCGCCGAGCGCGACCACGTCGCGGGGCACGCAGCTGTGCTCCGTCCGGATCCGCTCGGTGCCGGCCAGCCGCATCTCCGTGCCGCCGAACACCTCCAGCCGCCGCGCGTTCAGCGCCTCCGCGCGCCGCGCCAGCTCACCGGCGTGCCCGGCGAGCCGCGCCCGCAGCACCTCGTACGTCCCGTGGTCCAGCCCGTCCCGGCCGCCGCCGGGCCGTACATCCTCGGCCTGCACGCCCTCGGCCTGCACGCCTTCTTGCCGCACGCCCTCGCCCACCCGTCTCTCCCCTCTGGCCGAAGTCCACGCCGTCCCCGTTCCGCCGGTCCGCTCGGGCTGCGGCGGGCCGCCGGTCCGGCGGCCCCCGGACCCGGCGACCCGCCGCAGGTCTCTTCGATCAGCCGGCGGTCACCGCGGCTCCGTTGGCCGCCGGCAGCGGCGCGTCGGCGACGCCGAGGCGGCGGGCGGTGTCCAGGAGGTCCTGGAGGCCGGCCGCCTCCGGGCCGCCGGACTTGATCAGCCGCAGCAGCAGCGCCGACAGCGTGAGGTCGCGGACGCCGCCGGCGTCGATCGAGCCGAGCAGCCGGGTCACGTCGTCGGTGAAGGACGACGTCCCGTCCAGCCACGGGCCCGCGAGCGACTGCGCGACCTCGGAGTTCCGCACGAACCCGTCCACGCCCTTGCCGAGCGCGATCGAGCCGACCAGCCGGTCGAAGAACACCGAGTCGCCGCCGACGATGTCGATGTCGGCCTTCTCCAGCCCGGCCGCGAGCACGCTGGCCTGCGCCTCCGCGACCTTCCGCTGCACCTCGATGCCGGCGAGGCGGACGTCCTTCTCCGCCTCCAGCCGCAGCCGGTACTCCTCGTGCTGGCGGGACGCCTCGTCCAGCGCCGCCATCGCGCCGGCCTTCTCGTGCAGGCCCTCGGCCTCGGCGCGCAGGCTCTCCCGGATCCGGGCGGCCTCCGCCATCGCCATCTCCTGCGCGGCGAGCGCCTCGGCGCGGCCGACCTTCTCGATCGCCGCGGCGTCGCGCTCGCGGACCTCGACCTCGGCGAGGCCGGGGGCGGCCGACTCGGCGCGCAGGCCCTCGGCCAGCCGGACCTTCGCCTCCGCGTCCAGTTCGGCGGCCTGCCGGCGGGCCTCCGCCATCGTCAGCTCCTCGCGGGCCCGGTGCTGCGCGGCGGCCTCCGCGGCCTCGGCGGCCTTGATGTCCTTGACCAGGTTCTCCTGCGCCTCGGCCTCCGCGTGGATGATCACCGACTGGCGGGCCCGCTCGGCCTCCTCGACGGTGCGCAGCCGCTTGATGGCCTCCTCCTGCTCGGCCACCGTCCGCTCGACCGCGATCCGCTCCCGGACGACGTCGGCGATCTCCCGCTTCTCCGCCTCCACCTCCTTGTCGGCGGCGATCCGGGTCAGCTCGGTCTCCCGCTCGCGGGCGATCACCTCGAGCAGGCGGTCCTTCTCGATCCGCTCGCTCTCGATCGCGAGGACGCGCTCCTTGTTCTTCGCGGCGACCGACACCTCGCGGTCCTTGTTCTCGTGCTGCACGCCGAGCTGCTCGTCGGTGCGGATGTGCGCGGCCTGCGCCCGCAGCCGCTCCTCGGCCTTGACCCGCTCGATCTCCGCCTGCTCGCGGGCCCGGACGGTCTCGATCTCGCGCTCCTGGCGGAGCTCGGCGTCGGCCTGGCGGCGCTCCAGCTCCAGGATCGCCTCGCGCGCCTCCACGTCCTGGCGGGCGATCTCCTTCTCCTCGTTGCGGGTGTACTCGTTGGTGCGGACGTGCTCCAGCGCGGTCAGCTCGGTGATCTTCCGGATGCCCTGAGCGTCCAGGATGTTCGTCTTGTCCAGGGAGAGCAGCGACGTCTGCTCCAGGTAGTCGATCGCCGCGTCCTCCAGGCTGTAGCCGTTCAGGTCGGTGCCGATCACCTGGATGATGTGGTCGCGGAACTCGTTGCGGCGGGTGTAGAGGTCGGCGAAGTCGAGGTGCTTGCCGACGGTCTTCAGCGCCTCGGAGAACTTCGCGGAGAACAGCTCCTGCAGCGTGTCCTGACTGCTGGCGCGCTCGGTGCCGATCGCCTGTGCGACCTTCACGACGTCCTCGACGGTCTTGTTGACGCGGACGAAGAACGTGATGCGGATGTCGGCGCGGATGTTGTCCTTGCAGATCAGCCCGTCCCGGCCGGTCCGCTCGATCTCTATCGTCTTGACCGAGATGTCCATCAGCTCGGCCTTGTGCAGGACGGGCAGGACGATCGCGCCGGTGAAGGTGACGTCGACCTTCTTGAGCTTGGAGATGATCAGCGCGCGGCCCTGGTCGACCTTGCGGAACAACCGGCTCACCATCAGCACGAGGCCGAGGGCGATGAGCAGGGCGAGCGCGAGGAGCACACCGGCTCCAATGGTGATGGTGTCCATCGGGATCCCTGTTCTGCTGGGGGACGAGGTCGCGGGGGTCAGCCGGTCCGGCGGCGGTCTTCGGCCAGGTCGGACGCGGTTTCGTGCGGCATGACCCAGAAGAACTGGCCGTCCGGGTCGAAGTCGAAGATGAGGGCGGTGCTGCCCGCGGCCAGGCCCGCGGGCAGGCCGGCGGTGAGGCCGGCGCCCGCCACGGGCACGTCCGCCGCGGGCTGCCGGACCTGGACGATCGCGGACGACCCGTCCGGCGCGGTGACCTCCGCCTGGCCGAAGTCGGGCCCGACCCGGCCCGTCCGGATCACGCACGGCAGGCCGACGAAGTCGCGCAGCGACGCCGCGACCTGGTTCTGGAACACGCGGCGCAGCGGCAGCACGGCGAGGCGGGTCCCGGCCCAGGCCGCGACGAGCGCCCCCGACATGCCGAGCAGCCGCAGGGCGACGCCGCTGGTCAGCGCGGACGCCGCCAGGCTCACGAACCACGCGATCGTGATCAGCAGGGAGAGGACGACCGTGGCCGGGACGCCGCCGAGGCCCAGCACCGCGAGGTGTTCGGCGACGAGCCCGTCCCCGTCCGCGCCGCCGTCGGCGTCCCCGGCGCCGGCACCGGCCCCCGTATCGGCATCGGTGCCGGCGCCGAGGAGGTCGACGCCCAGGCCGCCGAGCAGGACGAGCGTCCAGTACCCGGCGACGACCAGGAGGGAGAAGCTGAATAGAGCGGTGGGGAAACCGAGCACGGCATCGAAGAATTCGCCCATGAGAAATGCACGCTTCCGCTTCGAGACGTCATTGACCGCCGGGCGGCCGAAAACGGCGGCCCGGTACTGAGAAAGGATTCGCTGAGCGTGGAAAGGGGTCGTGCTCAGCTATCTGGGAAGGCGTGCGCCCAGGTGATGTGGCTCAGGTCATAGGGCCTGGCGTCCTGGGGGCGGGCTCGGCGCGGCGGAGCCGGCGCAATGAGAAAGTGCCGGGGAGTCATCCATACCCTCCTGGTCGGAGACAGATCCTGTCTCGCCGACCAGGCTTCCCGGCACACCAGTAGTTACTTTAGCTTATTTCTCGCCGGAAGGGAAGTCTTTAAGCGGCGGATCGGCCGGTCCGGGTCGCTGACCTTGCCATTTACCGCACCAGGGACGATTTTTATGGTGCCGGAGACCCCGTGCCGCAGGGGCTTCGGGGACGTTCAGCTCGCCTGGAGGTCGGCTGGAGCTTGGATTCAGGAGCCGTGGGTAACTTCGCCCGCCATGACAACGGAGTCCTGCCGGCCGATCTTCGTTCTCGGCTGCCCGCGATCCGGGACGACGCTGCTGCAGCAGATGCTGCACTCGCATCACGGTATCGCGTTCCCGTCCGAGACGCGGTTCGTGCACGTGGCGTACGAGACCAGGCACGGCTTCGGTGATCTGGAGCTCGCGGAGAACCGGCGGGCGCTCGCCGAATGGATCACCCGCGGCGAGGACACCAAGTTCAGGGTCCTCGAGCTGGCCGCCGACGACGTCATCGAGGAGATCGTGGACGGACCGCCGACGGTCGGGTCGGCGGTGGCGGCGGTCTTCCGCGCCTACGCGCGGGCGCACGGCAAGCCGCGGTGGGGCGACAAGCGGCCGAGCTACTTCCGCCGCGTGCCGATGCTCCGGCGGATGTTCCCGGACGCGCAGTTCGTCCATCTCGTCCGGGACGGCCGGGACGCGGTGAGCTCGCTGACGCGGATGCCCTGGTTCAAGGGCGACCTGTACGCCGCCGCGCTCACCTGGCGGGAGGCGGTCGACACCGGGCGGCGGCTCGGCGCCCGCCTCGGCCCGGACACCTTCTACGAGTTCCGCTACGAGGACCTCGTCGCCGAGCCGGAGGACGAGCTGGTGAAGCTGTGCGCGTTCCTCGGCGAGGAGTACGACGCCGAGATGACCAAGGCGTACCAGCACGCCCGCAGGACCGTGCCGGCCCGGCGCACGTGGCACCTGCGCACCCACGAGGCGCCGAACACGCGCGTGGTCGGGGCGTGGCGGGAGCGCTTCGAGGACGAGGAGGCGGACCTGGTCGAGCACGTCCTCGCGGACCGGCTGCGCCGCCACGGCTACGAGCTGACCGGCGTGCCGCGCCCCGCCGCCGCGCAGCTGGCGAAGTTCCACCGGCTCGCCGCGCACCGCTGGCGGACGCGGCACGCGCACGCGGTGCGGGACCGGATCGCACAGGGCCGCGAGCCCAACCCCGTCGCCTCCCTGCTGACCGGACCGGTGCCGCTGACCGGACGGTCTGAGGACTGACGCGCCAGGGACAGGTGACTCTGTCCCCAGGGCAAGGAACGCGGGGCACCCTCGCGCTGGGTGATTCTGGGCGGTTGTCCGAAATTCTCATGGAACGTGCCGGGCCGGCCGGGACCTCCGCCCGGGCCGCCGCCGCGCGGCTGCTGGGGAACGACGCAGGTGGCGTGCCGCGGGACGGCGCGCGGTGGAGAAGCGGACCGCTGGGGCGGGCGGGGACAGCGTTTTCCGATCACGGTCCGCTGGGCCCCTTAACGGCAGGGTTACCAGCGGGTAGGCGGGGTGCCGTTTTACCGGCCCGCTGACTTAATTTACGGAACAGAGACATGGCCGTGTCCGATCGTTCACCCTGCCACTTGAGGACACATCAAGCGTTTGGTTGTATCTTGCGTGTTGCTCGTCACCCAATACCTATCGCGATTGATTCGACGATCCTCTGACATAAGGAGGAGTGCGGTGACCACATCGGAAACAATTTCCCACGACGAGCTGCAATCGTGGCTTCTTGACAGGATCGCCTTCTACCTCGACAGGCCCCCGGAAAACATCGATCCGTCGGTCGAACTCGCCCGCTACGGGGTGGACTCGGTCTACGCGATCAGCATCATCAGCGACATCGAGGACCACCTCCAGGTCGAGGTCGACGTGGCCGAGGCCCGGCGCCGCGAGACCGTGACCGCCCTCACCGACTACCTGCTCGAACTCCTCGCGTGAGGGGCGGCCGGCCCGGGGACGGGCCCGTGATGGTGGTCCTCGGCGACAGTGTGGCCGAGGGGCAGGCCGACCCCGACCCGGCCGGCGGGTGGCTCGGCTGGGCCGGACGGCTCGCCGCCCACCTGGGCATTCCCCGCGAATCGATGCTGAACGTCTCCGATCCCGGCGCGACGGTCGAGGACGTCGCCCGCGACCAGCTGCCGGCCGTCCGGCACCTGCGGCCCGCCCTGGTGGTGCTCGGCTGCGGCATGAACGACGCGCTGCGCGGCTTCGAGCGGCCGGCCGCGGCGGTGCGGCTGGACGAGCTGTTCGGCTGGGCCCGCGGGCGCGGCGCGGTGGTGGTGGCGATCCCGGTGCCGCGGCCGCCGCTGCTCGACCTCTCGCCCATCTCGCAGTTCCGCAAGAAACGGACCGTCCAGCGCATTCACGACTTCAACGCCGAGCTCGACCGCGTCTCCCGCGACTTCGGAATGTCGTTTCCGGAACCGGCGACGGTGGCGAAAGTCGCTGACCCCGCGATGTGGAGTTCCGACGGAATCCACCTGAATCCGAGAGGGCACGCATATGTGGCGGAGGTGATCGCGGAGATTGCGGGAAGCCTGCTCGGGGAGCGGGTGAGCTGAGCTGAGCCTCGGGGGCCGATCCAGCAGTGTGGGATGCAGATGAAGAGACCATTCGCGTTCGCGCGCGCGCCCCAGTCGATGATGCTGATTCCGCTGGCTCCCGTGCTGGCCGTCCAGGCGTGGCGGACCGTGCGCCGGACACCCCGGCTCGACCCGGCCGGCGGGGACGAGCACGGCTTCGTACCGGGCGCGAACCCCGGCACCGGCCGCCCCGCGTTCCGCGTCGTCGTGATCGGGGAGTCCACCGCCGTCGGCGTCGGCGCGTCCCGGCACGCCGAGGCCCTGCCGGGCTTCCTGGCCGAGGCGCTGCGCGACCGGCTGCGGCGCAGCGTGGCGTGGTCGGTCTCCGGTGAGAACGGCGCGACGGCCCGCCGCATCACCGCCGGTCTCGTCCCGCCGGCGGGCGGCACCCGGCCCGACCTCGTGCCCGACCTCGTGGTCATCACCACGGGGATCAACGACCTGATCCGGCGCCGCCCGCTGCGCCGCTGGGCCGCCGACGTGACCGAACTGGTCGGCGCCGTGCGCGAGCGGTACCCGGGCGCGGGCGTGCTGGTGGCGGGCATGCCGCCGGTGCACCGGTTCCCCGCCCTCCCGCGGCCGCTGCGGTACGTGCTCGGCGCCCGCGCGCGGACCATGGACCGGATCATGCGGGACGCGGCGCGCGCGGGCGGGGCGGTGCACGCTCCCATGGACGAGGCGATGGCGCGCGACCGCGGGCTGTTCGCCTCCGACGGCTTCCACCCGTCGCCCGCCGGCTACCGGGCCTGGGCGCACGACCTCGCCCGCGCCGCCGTCC
>NZ_SMJW01000007.1 GCF_004348335.1 Actinomadura bangladeshensis
GGGTCGCCCGCCGCCCGGCCCGCCACGAGCACCTCGCCCTCGTCCGGCTCCACCAGGCCCGCGATGAGCGCCGCCAGCGTCGACTTGCCGATCCCGCTGGGCCCCACCACCGCCAGGTGGTCGCCCTGCGGCACGACGAGGTCGAGGTCCTCGATGACCGGCCGCGCGCCGTACCCGAACGTCACGCCGCGCAGCTCGACGGCGGGGGCCCCGTCGACGGGCGCGGCCCGCACCGGCTCGGGCGCGTCCGGCGCGCTCGTCTCCATGATGCGGCCGAGCGTCACCGCCAGCCGCAGCCCGCTGCCGCCCATGCCCTGCACCAGCGTCCGCAGCGCGGGCTGCAGCCCGTGCAGCACGTACGTCAGCGCGCCGATCACCGTCCCCGGCGTGGCGCCGCGCCGCATCAGCCACGGCGCCGCCGCGAGGACGAGCAGCAGCGGCAGCCACCCGCTCACCGCCAGCGCCACGGCCCGCACCGCCGCGAACCGGGCCACCGCCCGCCCGGCCGCCGCCTGCGCCTCCACCGCCGCGCCGAGTTCGGCCGCCAGCCGGTCCTCGCCGCCGCACGCGGCCACGTCCCGCAGGCCCTCCGCGAGCGCGGTCGTCCGCTCCGCGATGCCCTCCTCGCCGACCACGAGCGCCCGCTGCCGGACGGCAGCCGCCCCGAACACGGCGCCGAACAGGAGCAGCCCCGCCAGCAGCGGCGGCACCACCAGGACGGCCACCTCCGGCATCATCGTCAGCAGCCCGAGCAGCGCCGCCCCGGCCGAGAAGACGAACCCGCGCGCGACCACGAGCAGCCCCCCGAACGTGTCGCGGACGATCTCCACCTGGTGCGTGAGCCGCGCCACCGCGCCGCCGTCGGGCCGCCCCCGCAGCGACCGGTGCAGCGCCCCGGCCGCGACGCGCCGGACGAGGTCGTCCCGGAACGGCTCCACGATCGCCGCCAGCGCCGGATACAGCCGCCGGCTCCCGAACGCGCCCGCGAAGGCGGATGCCGCCAGCACAGCGAGCCACACCGCCGCCTCGCGCGCCCGTCCCGTCCGGAACGCGTCCGTCGCCTCCCCGACGGCCCGGCCGAACACCGCGGTGGGGACGACCTCGACGACCGACCACGCGCACGCCCGCCCGACCGCGCGCGGCCGGGCCCGGACGGCCTCCCCGACCGTCCTCCAGAGGACGCCCGCAGCCTCCCGCCTGCCCTTCACGGCGTCCCCTCCACGAGCTCCGATCCCTCGCCGGCCGCGGCGGCGCCGCCCTCGGGGGGCTCGGCGTTCTCCGCGGCGAAGACGGCCCGGTAGCCGGGGTCCTGCCAGAGCGTCGTGTGGGGCGCCAGGGCGCGGAGGCGGCCGCCGTCCAGCCAGGCGACCAGGTCCGTGCAGGCGGCGGTCGAGGCCCGGTGGGCGATGATCAGGCGGGTGATGCCGGCGAAGCGGGTCAGGACCGCGTCGGTGATCTCCAGTTCGGTGACCGTGTCGAGGCTGGAGGTGGCGTCGTCCAGGATGAGGACGCGGCCGGCGTGCGCGAAGGCCCGGGCCAGGCCCATGCGCTGCAGTTCGCCGCCCGACATCGGCGCGTCGGCGAGCGGCGTGCCGTAGCCGCCGGGCAGGCGGCGGATGAAGCCGTCGGCGCGGGCCGCCCGCGCCGCCTCGGCCAGGCGGGCGTCCGGCGGGCGGGCCGGGCCGAACGCGAGTGCGTCGCGGACGGTCGCGCCGAACAGGGCGGGGCGGGCGAAGGCGTAGCCGATCTCGCGGCGGAGCGCGGTGCGGGTGAGGCGGGGGAGCGGCGTCCCGTCGAGCAGGACCTCGCCCTCGTCGGGGTCGGCCAGGCGCCCGGCCAGCGCGGCCAGTTCGGAGGTGCCGGAACCGGAGCGGCCCACCACGGCGACGGCCAGGCCGCCGGGAACGGCCAGGTCGAGGCCGCGCAGCGCGCCCAGCGCCGTGACGCCGCGGAACTCCAGCCGGCCGGGGCCGGGCGGGGCATCGGCCGAACCGTGCGCGGGGACGGGCTGCGCGAGGATCCCGGCGGCGCGGCGGGCGCCCGCGCGGGCGCGGCCGAGGCGGAGGACCTGGGTGAGGACGGGCCCGAACCCGGCGGCGAGCCCCGCATACTGGACGGTCGCGACCAGCTCGCCCGGCGTGATGCGGCCGGCCGCCAGCTCCGTCCCGGCGACGCCGACCGCCGCCACCTGGAGCAGGAGCAGCGCGAGCAGGCCGCGGGCGGCGACCCCGCCCTGCACCCGCCACATCGTCTCGCCCTCGGCGCGCAGGCCGGGCAGGGGCGAGAGGATCCGCGCCGCCTCGCGCCCGGCGGTGCCGGCGGCGGCGATCGTGCGGGCGCCGCCGAGCGCCTCGGCGAGGCGGCCCGCGATCGTTCCCTGCACGTCCAGGTAGCGGGTCGCGGACGCGGTGATGTCGCGGACGAACGCGCGCATCAGCAGCGCCACCGCGGGCAGCGCGACCGCGATCGCGGCGGCGGTGCGCCAGTCGATGAGGCAGAGGGCGGCGAGGGCGCCGGCGGCGGGCAGCAGCCCGGCGGCGGCCTCCGGCGCGGCGGCGGGCGCGACCCCCGCCTCGGCGGCGCCGCCGACCGTCCGCCCCGCCACGTCGCCGGGCGGCATGCGCAGGGCCGGCCCGACCGCGAGGACGTGCCGGACCAGGGTGTGCCGCAGCCAGGCCGTCGCCCGCGCGGCGGCGCTGCCGGCCGCCAGCTCCGACAGCACCTCGGCGGCGGCGGACACGGCGACGAGCGCGGCGCACGGCCACAGCGCGGCCGCCGCCGGGGGGCCGCCGGGCGGCACGGCGTCGATGGCGCGGGCCAGCGCGAACGGCAGCAGCACGGCCGCCGCCGCGTCGGCGGCCGCGGCCGCCGCGACGAGCGCCGTCCAGCCGCGGGCGCGCCCGGCGGCGCGCAGCAGCAGCCGGTTCGGGCCGGCCGGCGCGGGTCCTGCGGTCATGATCGCCTCCATGACGAGGGCGGCCATGGCCCCACGGGGAGACCATGGCCGCCGCCGGCCGTCACAGGCAGATGGTGATGCTGTGCGAGCTGTGGCAGAGCAGGCTGAGGCTGCTGTTGCCGCCGCCGCCGTTCTCGGTCACCATTCCCTGCAGGTCGAGAAGCGCCATGTTCCTTCACCCCCTTTCGGGCTGGATAGAGGTGGCCACCGCGGGGGTTCCCGCGAGGGGTCGGTGGGCCGTCCCGAAGAACGGCAGTCCGGCCGGTGCGCCGTGCAGGGCCGCGCCGAGGGCGAGCAGCACGCCGGCCGTGCCGGTCGCGAGGTCCATCGACAGCCGGTACATGTGCTCGCCCGGCATCGCCAGGCCGCCGCCGTAGGGGAGGGCGTGCCAGGCGAGGTCGCGGACGTGCCCCGCCGCGCGCGGGTCGTCCCGGTCGTGCCGGGCCAGGTAGAGGAGCATCCCGGCGCGTCCGCTGAACAGGCTGGGCTGCGCGTAGTAGCGGGACGTCGCCGCGATGCGGACGGCTCTGCGCGCGGTCTCGAACTCCTCGTCCGGGCGGTGCGCCAGGTACTCGTCCAGGACGAGGCCGATGCCGACGCTGCCGCGGCCGAGGTAGGGGAGCACCCGGCTGCCCTGGTCGACGTGCAGGGCGCCGTTGCGGTCGGTGACGCAGGCGGCGAGGTCGCGGCGCAGCGCGGCGGCCGCGAGGTCGAGCAGCTCCGGGTCGCCGGTGCGCTCGTGGGCGCGGACGAACATCAGCGCGGCGCCGGCGCCGCCGTGCATGAGGCCGGGACGGGCGCTCGGCCCGCCGGACGCCCGGTCCGCGACGATCCCGGCGGCGCGGGAGGCCGCGTCGCGCAGGGACGTGTCGCCGGTCCGGTGCGCCAGGTCGTCCAGGACGAGCGCGAAGCCGGGCAGGCCGCCGTACAGGTCGTCGCCGAGGCGCTCCCACTTCTCGTTGAGGCAGTGGTGGACGGCCGTGAGCGCCGCGTCCATGCGGCCGAAGCGGGCGAGCACGTGGGCGGCGCCCATCAGCCCGTCGTAGAGGCCGAGCCCGGTGCCGCGCCGCGGATCGGCGGCGCGTGCGGCCAGCCACTCCTCGTGCGCCGGGAAGCGTCCCGCGCCGGTCGCATCCAGCGCGTACAGGACGCCGGCGGCGCCGTGCGCCAGCCCGAGGGACGCGCCGGAGAACTGCTCCACATCGCCGGGAAACAGCCGGTCGGCGCGGTCCGGAGTCGCGCTGGCGAGGATGGCGCGCGACAGTGCCTCCCTGGCGCGCTCCCAGCCGGGCGGGTCGGGGACGAACTCGGGCGCGGGCGCCGGCGGGACGTCCCGCGCGATCTCGGCGACCGCCTCGTCCAGCCATGCCCGGGGCACCGGGAAGTTCGCGGCGACCATGTCGGCGAGCTGCCGCGCCTTGCCCCGGTCGAGCACGAACAGCGTGGTCAGCGGGACGAACAGGGCGAGCCGCAGGCAGGCCAGGCTGTAGCGGTCGACGTCGGCGCCGCGCCGGTCCGGCGGGGCGAGGAACGCCGGGTTGGCGAGGGTCTGCCGGCCGCCGGCGGACGCGGGCGCCGCCGTCTCGAAGTCGATCAGCGCGACCGAGTCGTCCGGGCGGACCATCACGTTGAACATGTGCAGGTCGTTGAAGACGACGCCGCGCTCGTGGACGGCGGCGACGACGCGTTCCACCCCGGCGTGGACGCGCCGCGCCCACGCCGTGTACTCGGCCGTCCGGGCGGAATCCGGTTCGGGATCGAGCATCGGATGGCGTTCGGCGAAGAACGTGTTGAGCGTGCGCCCCTCGATGAACTCCTGGACGAGAAAATGGTGCTCACCGAGCGCGAACCAGTCCAGCGCGGCGGGAACGCCGTCGATCCCGTCGAGCTTCTTGAGAATGTCGCGTTCCCGTTCGAGCCGGGTGACCGCGTCCGCGCCGTCGGCGGCGAGGCCCGCGTAAGGCCGCCCTTCCTTCAGGACGACTTTCGCTCCCGTCCGGGTGTCGACCGCCTCGTAGACTCCGCCGCCGTTGGAGAAATGCAGGGCCTTCTCGATCCGGTACGGCAGATCGGATGTCGTCGTGGCGGCGCGCGCCTTCACATGGGGTTCGAGGCAGGCCGGCAGGCTCACCCATTCGGGGACGGAGAACACCGGATTGCGGCGGTCGGGCACCAGTTCGCCGGCGCCGTTCTCCAGCGCGGCCACCAGCCTGCCGTTCTCGTCCAGGCAGCGGCGCTCGGCGAACCCGCCGTACCGTACGTGCAGCGGCCCCGCGCCGATACGCAGGTCACTGAGGATGTACGGGCCGGGAAGGCCGTCCAGCACGGCGCCGAGGCCGTCCAGGACGCGCTCCAGTTCGCGCTCGTCCGCGGGGTAGACGGTGACGAGTTTCCCGCTCGCGCCGCGCGGCGCGTACTTGGCGTTCCGCATCCGCAGTGTGCCCGGGCCGCGCAGGTGCTTGAACTCGATGCCGGCCGCGACGCAGTACTCCCACGTCCCGGCGAGCACCTTTCCGGCGCTTTCCGCGCATCCGGTGACGTGCACTTTCCAGCCCTGCGCCGGAGTGCGCTGAACCGGCGGGACGTACACGATCCATTCGTCTCCGAAGACCTGTTCCCAGCCGTCCGGGAGAGTGCGGCCGGCGATGTCGAAATCGGTGCGGCGGGTGACCGGGGGAGCGTCGTAGAAGACCTCGTCGGCGAGGCAGTAAAGCTCGTACCCCTTGTCCACGACCGCATTCCCTTCCGCATTGACCCGCCGTTGGCGCGCTCCGCAGAAAAGAATTGCAGGACCGCCGTGAGGCGGCTAGTAGCGGAAATAACGAATGACCCGTGAAGATGTACCGGCCGCCCGCATGCGCCGGTCACCTGACCGTCGCGCGCGGCACGTATTGAAACACGTTCTACTTTCTGCGTAGGCTGTGCGGTCGGTGATGCGACGGCCCGGAGGTGACGCCGGTGATCTGGGATCGGTTCCGAATCGATGGCAGGGCGGCGGTCGTG
Organism: Actinomadura bangladeshensis; assembly: GCF_004348335.1. Lineage (GTDB taxonomy): Bacteria > Actinomycetota > Actinomycetes > Streptosporangiales > Streptosporangiaceae > Spirillospora > Spirillospora bangladeshensis. Next base: position 5,960 of record NZ_SMJW01000007.1, read on the forward strand.
ACCGGCGCCGGCCGCGGCCTCGGCGCGGCCGCCGCGGTCGCGCTGGCGCAGGCCGGCGCCGACGTGGTGATCTCCGCCCGGACGCAGGAGCAGCTCCGCGAGGTCGCCGCCGAGATCGAGGCCGCCGGGCGGCGGGCGCTGGTCGTCCCCGCCGACCTCAGCGATCCCGACACCGCCGCCGAGCTGGCCGGACGCGCCGTCGAGGGCCTCGGCCGCCTCGACATCGTGGTGAACAACATGGGCGGCGCGATGCCGGCGCCCTTCATGGACACCGAGCCCCGGCACCTGGAGAAGGCGTTCCGGTTCAACGTCGCCACCGCGCACGCGCTGACCCGTGCCGCCGTCCCGCACCTGCTGGAGGCCGGCGGCAGCGTCGTCAACATCTCCTCCGCCGTGGGACGCATCGCCGGCCGCGGCTACCTCGCCTACGGCAGCGCCAAGGCCGCGCTCGCCCACTACACCCGGCTCGCCGCGTTCGACCTGGCGCCGCGGATCCGCGTCAACGCCATCGCCGTCGGCTCCATCGCGACGTCCGCGCTCGACGTCGTCATGACCAGCGACGAGCTGCGCACCGAGATGGAGGGCAGCACGCCGCTGCGCCGCGTCGGCGACCCGGAGGACGTCGCCGCCGCCGTCCTCTACCTCGCCTCGCCCGCCTCCGCCTACGTCACCGGCAGCCTGCTGCGGGTGGACGGCGGCATCGAGACGCCCAACCTCGACCTCCACCTGGAGGACCTGTGACCTACCGCGTCGTCACCTGGAGCACCGGCAACGTCGGCCGCCACGCCATCGCCGGCATCGACGCCCGCCCCGACCTGGAACTCGCCGGCGTCTGGACGTCCACCCCCGCCAAGGCCGGCAGGGACGCGGGCGACCTCGCGGGCCTCGGCCGCGACCTCGGCGTCACCGCCACCGGCGACGCGGACGCGCTGCTCGCGCTCCGCCCCGACTGCGTCGTCTACACCTCGATGGCGGACGTCCGGCTGATGGAGGCGATCGACGACCTGTGCCGCATCCTGCGCGCCGGCGTGAACGTCGTCTCCAGCAGCCCGGTGTTCCTGCAGTTCCCGGACGGCGTCGTCCCGCCCGAGATGTCGGAGCCCGTCCGGGAGGCCGCCGCCCGGGGCGGAGCGTCGATCTTCGTCAACGGGATCGACCCCGGATTCGCCAACGACGTGCTGCCGCTCGCCGTCACCGGCATCAGCGAGCGCATCGACCAGGTCCGCTGCATGGAGATCCTCAACTACGCGACCTACGACCAGGGCACGGTCCTGTTCGACATCATGGGCTTCGGCCGCCCCATGGACGAGACGCCGATGCTGCTGCAGCCCGGCGTCCTCACCATGGCGTGGGGGAGCGTCGTCCGCCAGCTCGCCGCCGGCCTCGGCGTGGAGCTGGACGGGATCGACGAGCGGCACACCCGGCTGCCCGCCCCCGACACGTTCGGCGTCTCCGCCGGGACGATCGAGAAGGGCACCGCCGCCGCGCTGCGCTTCGAGCTGCGCGGCATGCGCGGCGGCGAGGCCGTCATCGTCCTGGAGCACGTCACCCGGCTCCGCGACGACCTCGCCCCCGACTGGCCGCAGCCCGCCGGCGACGGCTGCTACCGCGTCGAGGTCCGCGGCGAGCCGAACTACACCGTCGACCTGCGGCTCCTCGGCACGGACGGCGACCACAACACCGCCGGGCTGAAGGCCACCGCGATGCGCCTGGTCAACGCCGTTCCCGCCGTCGTCCAGGCGCCGCCCGGCCTGCTCACCGCACTGGACCTGCCGCTGGTCCCGGGCCGCGGCCTGCTCTAGAGGCCGAGCGCGTCGAGCGCCGGGACGAGCCGCTCCTCCTCCAGGTCGAGGTGCGCCTCCAGGGCGCCGGTGAGCCGGTCGACCTCGGCCAGCAGGGACGCGGGATCACCGGTGCCGAGGACGCGGCGCAGCTCGTCCAAGAGACGCTTCACCGTCTCGTGCTCGTCCCTCAGCCGCGCCAGGACCGGTGCCAGCTCCGGATGCCTGCGCTCCACGAGCGGGAACATCTGCTGGTCCTCGCCCATGTGGTGGTTGCCGAGCCCCTGGCACAGGGTCAGGCAGTTGATCCGCAGCTGCGCGCCGACCCCGGCCCCGGACGCCTCGACCTCCCCGCGGATCAGCCGCAGCTCCCGCCGGAACGCCTCGTGCACGGCGACGAGCATCGCGCTCGGCGACTCCGGCCCGCCGGGCGGCCCGGCCAGGACCGGGACGAGCGCGACGACGGGCAGCGTCCGCCCGGACCCGACCTCGTACTCGGCCCACCCCGGGTCGGCCTCCGCGGCCCGCGCGAACGCGGCGTCGCGCTCACCGCCCGCCAGGACGACGGCGTCCGCCTCGTAGGTGAAGCCGCCGCTCTCGACCGTGACGCGCGGGTTCGCGACCAGGTTGCGGAACCACGCCGGGTCCTTCGGCGCGCCCCCGGCCGAGGCGATGACGAGGACGCGGCCGTCGCCGTCCGGCAGGTAGCCGAGCGGCGTGGTGCGCCGGGCGCCCGTCCGGGCCCCCGTCGTGGTCAGCAGGAGCAGCCGCCCGCCCTCGAACGGGCCGCCGACCCGCCCGCCGTTCGCGCGGAACTCCTCGATGACCTGCGTGTTGAAATCCATATGTCTCCTGAGCTGTTTTCGGGCACGGCGAATAAGCCACGGAAATGGCGCGCGGCCGTGGCTTATGGAATGGCGGTGAAGGGCATGCCGAAGGATGCGGGCATGCCCGATGACGTCACGCGATGCGTGTGGAGAGAAGAGAGGGAACGCGAGTGGAAAAGGCGGGCCGCGTGCCCGCCCCGGCCTCACTCGGAGGCCGGGAACCTCACTCGCTCATGGCCCATGGCCGACCCGGCAGTCACGAATCGCAGATTACCCGCACCGCCAATGCAGTGCAAGATCACCGGCAATTCAGGCCGCACCGCGGTGGATCACAGTCCTTCGCGGTGGGCGAGGGCGGCGGCCTGGGTGCGGCTCGTCACGTTCAGCTTGGCGAGGATGTTGGAGACGTGGACGCTCGCCGTCTTCGGGGAGATGAACAGGGCCGCGGCGATCTCGCGGTTGTTGCGCCCCTCCGCGACGAGCTTCAGGACCTCGCGTTCGCGGGCGGTGAGGGAGCCGAAGGGGCCGGACGGCGCGGACGCGCGGCGCCCGGGGTCCAGGCGGGCGCGGGCGCCGAGGGCGCGGAGCGCGGCGAGCAGCGGCCGCGCGTCCAGCCGCTCGGCGGTCTCCACGGCCCGGCGCCACTCCTGCGCGGCGGCCTCCCGGTCGCCGTTCTCGGCCAGCGCCTCCGCCAGCCGCCAGCGCGAGCGCGCCACCTCGTAGACGAATCCGCCGCCCGGGTCGCCGTAGGTGAACAGCTCGGCGGACTCGCGCCACAGTCCGGGGTCGTGGACGCCGTCCACGCGGCGGCGCTCGGCCTCGGCGCGGGCCAGCCACGCCCGCCCCTCGTGCCCGAGCCAGCGCCGGGGCTCGCCCTCGTAGGTGAAGTCGACCGCCTGCCGCGCCCGCCGCAGCAGCTCGTCGCCGGCCTCGGCCGCCCGCCGGACGGCGCCGGTGTCGCCGGCCGCGCGGGCCCGTGCCGCCAGCTCGGCATGGGCCCAGAGCCCGGTCGCGGCGATGCGGATGAAGGTCGCGCCGTCGCCGTAGAGCGTCTTCGCGATGCTGTCCACGTGTTCGAGCACGGCCTCCGGCTCGTCCCGCCACAGGGCGTGCTCGGCGGCGAGCCCCCGCGCGATGTAGTTGGCGAGCTGGTCCTCGTGCCACAGCGGCGCGAGCCAGCGCAGCCGCTCCTCCACGACCGGCAGCCCCCGGGCGACCTCGACGAACAGCGCGTACGCCGAGACCTGCGCCTCGGCGGGCCGGACGACCTGCAGCGGGAAGCCGGCCGCGAGCCGGTCGGCCTCCGCCCAGTCCCCGGTCGTGTAGCGGACGAGGTAGCGCAGCGTCCGGATGGCGGTTCCGAACATGCTCCACTCGACGCCGTTGTCCAGCGCGAACCGGACGCCCTCGTCGGTCGCCGCGGCGGCGCCCGCGAGGTCGCCGCGGTCGAACTTCGTCCGGGCGTACTGGAACCGGGCGCGCAGCGCCGCCTGCGAGCTGTCGCCGGCCGCGTCGGCCAGGTCGCGCGCCCGCCCGAACAGCTCGGCGACGCCGCTGTCGGCCTCGCGCGACTCCCGGTAGACGCCGAGCGTCACCAGTGCGGCCGCCTCGGCGCCCGGCGCCCCGGCGGCGCGGGCCTCCGCGACGGCCCGCTCCGCCATCGCGGGCATCTCGCCGTCGGGGTCCAGGTAGAGCAGCGTCCGGGCGTAGGTGGCGAGGGCCCAGGCGAGGTCGGCGGTGGGCGGGGCGGCGGGCAGCATCGTCACCGCCTCCCGCGCCATGACCCGGCCCTCCTCCAGCTCGTCGAGGTCGAGCATGTACGCCGCGAGGTGCTCGCGGATCACCGAGCCGAGGGACGCGTCCGCCGGGTCGGCGACGTCGATGAGCCGCCGCAGCCGGTGCGCGGCCCGCCGCACCTCGCCGGCCCGCGCGGACGCCTGCGCCGCGGTCAGCGCCAGCCGGGCCCGGCCCGCGCCGGCGGCCTCCTCCGCTCCGGGGACGGCGTCCCACAGCTCCAGCGCCCGCTCGTAGTGCTCGAACGCCTCGGCGGGCGCGCCGAGCCGGTCGGCCTCCCGGCCCGCCCGGACCGACGCCGCGAACGCGGCCGGCAGGTCGTGCGCGGCGAGGCTGTGGTGGGCCAGCTCCGCCGCCGACCCCCGCGTCCCGGCCGGCAGGCCGGCGAGGAGGCGGGCGAAGTCGGCGTGCAGCCGGGTCCGCTCGCCCGGCAGCAGGTCGCCGTAGACGGCCTCGCGCAGCAGCGCGTGCCGGAAGGTGTACCCGGTCCCGTGCGGGACGAGCAGCTGGTGCGACACCACCTCGCGCAGTGCCTCGCCGACCGCCGCCTCGTCCAGCCCGGACACGCGGCGCACCAGCTCGTCGTCGATGCGGCGCCCCGCCACCGCGGCGACCCGCACCACCCGCTGCCCGCCGTCCGACAGCCGCTCCACCCGCGACAGCAGCAGGTCGGCGAGCCCGGACGGCAGCTCCGCCGCCCCGTCCCGCACCTGCGGGTCGGCCGAGTACAGCTCGCCGGCGTAGAACGGGTTGCCCTCCGAGCGCCGGTGCACCCGGTCCACGACCTCCGCCGTCACGGGCGCGGCGCCGCGCGACAGCTCCGCCAGGTACTCGGCGGTCTCGCCGGGGCCGAACGGCGGGACCTCGACGCCCGTCACGTTCGGCAGCCGCAGCAGCTCCGCCACCACCGGCCGCAGCGGATGCCGCCGGTGCAGGTCGTCCGACCGGTAGGTGCCGACGAGGCAGACCCGCTCGCGCTGCAGGACGCGGCTGAGGAACGTCAGCAGGTGCCGGGTCGACCGGTCGGCCCAGTGCAGGTCCTCCAGGACCAGCAGGACGGGCCGGTCCCGTCCGAGCTCGCCGAGCAGCCCCAGCACCGCCCCGAACAGCCGCTGCTGGCCCAGCTCCGACGCCGCGTCGGGGCCGCCGTCGCCGTCCGGCAGCAGGCCCCGCAGCACGGGACGGCCGTCGAGTGCGGCGCGGACCTCGTCCGCCTCGGGGCCGGCGGCCTGCGCGGCCGTCCACAGCGCGTCCGCGAGCGGCAGGTACGGCATGCTCTCGCCCAGCTCCGCGCACTGCCCGACGAGCACCGCGCAGCCCTTGCCGCGCGCGGCCCGCGTCAGCGCGGACACCAGGTGCGACTTCCCGACGCCCGCGTCGCCGCTGACCAGCACGACGCCCGCGCTGCCGGCGGCCGCCCGCTCCAGCGCGGCGGTCAGCTCCGCGAGCTCGGCCGCCCGGCCGATCAGCACCCTGCTCATTCCGTCGAGTATCCCACCAGGCCGGACATGGACGAGCCCCGGTCCGCGGGGGTGACCGGGGCTCGCGGAACGGGACCGCGTCTTGGCCGTGCCTCGTCCTGCGGGACGGCGGCGGTCAGCCGACCAGGGCGGGGGTCCTGCCGGTCTCCTGCTCCGCGTCCGCCGGCGCCGGCTCGGGCTCGGGGACGGGCAGCACCTTCAGGTAGGCGCGGAGGGTCTCGGCGGCGATCCGCTCCAGCGAGTAGCGGGAGCGGGCGCGGTCGGCGGCGGCGATCGAGTAGCCGTGCAGGGTGGTGTCCTCCGACAGCAGCTGCCGGACCGCGCGGCCGATCACCACCGGCCGCCCCGCCGGGACGTGCAGCCCGGTGATGTGGTCGAGGACCTCGTCGGCGTTCCCGCCGGCCGGGGTCGCGACGACCGGGACGCCGCAGGCCATCGCGGCCAGCGGCACCGACGGGCACGGCTCGTCCGGGGCCAGGCAGAGCACCAGGTCCGCCGTCCGCAGCAGCTTCGGCAGGTTCTTGTGCGGCAGCCGGCCGAGGAAGATCACCCGGTCGGCGACGTGCAGCTCCTTGGCGAGCATGCGCAGCCGGTGCACGCCCTGGTCGCTCTCCAGGTCCTCGCGCTCGGGGCCGCCGGCGACGGCGAGCTCGGCGTCCGGGACGTGCACGAGGGCGCGCAGCGCGGTCGCGACGTCACCGGTCTCCAGGTCGTCGCAGACCATCACGAGGCGGCGCCGGTCGCCGTGCGGCATCGCCGGGCCGACCTGCGCGAAGTGGTCGCCGTCCACGCCGTAGGGGACGACCGCGACCGACGGGCGCGGCACGCCCATCCGGACGACCTGGCCGGCCTCCTCCGCGTGCCCGGCGAGCACCACGTCGGCGTCCCGTCCGATGGCCTTCTCGAGGCGGTCGCGGTGCGGGTGCACCCGGCGCCCGGCGCGGCGCTCGGCCGCGGCCACGCCGTGGTAGCTCTGCGCGAACGGAATGCCCAGCTCACGCGCCACAGCGCAGGCGGCGAGCCCGCCGATCCAGCCGTGCGCGTGCACGATGTCGGGGCGCCCGGCACCCGACCAGCGGCGGCGCAGCTCGTCCGCGAAGTCGCGGATGTGCTGCAGCAGCTCCTCATCCGACAGCGGGCGGGCCGGCCCGGCGTCGAGGTGCACGAGCGCGGCGCCCGGCGCGAGCCGGACGCGGCCGCGGGCGGACCTGTCCTGCCGCCGCGCGTAGACCGTGACCTGGTTCGGCTCCCCGTCGCCGGCAAGGGGACGGGTGAGCGAACGAGCGAGATCCCGGACGTGGATTGACTGCAGGTGTTCGCCGTCAAGGTCGGAGGCGGACACGAGAGCGATGGTGAGCGAGCGATGCATGACGGATCCTCCGGGACAACACAGGGGAAGCACGGAGGTATCTGCGTCGTAGACACCTGCTCGGCCAGTTTCATATCCCTCCGGGCTCTCCGTCAAACCTGGCGAAACACCACCGGGCCCGGCTCGGTCCCACCAAACCACCGCCGACCTGCACTGATGCCGGGTCCGAACGATCACAGATCCGAGGGGCCCGCGCGGCCCGCGCCGCCGCTCCGTTAGGTTCGACCCATGAACGTCGGTGACATCGTGGACGACTTCGAACTGCCCGACGAGACGGGCGAGGCCCGCACCCTCACCGCCCTCCTGGAGAAGGGCCCGGTGGTCCTGTTCTTCTACCCGGCGGCGCTGACCCCCGGCTGCACCGCCGAGGCCTGCCACTTCCGCGACCTGGCCGCCGAACTCGCCGAGGTGGGCGCCCACCCGGTCGGCATCAGCGCCGACCCCGTCGACAAGCAGAAGGAGTTCGCCGGCAAGCACGCCTTCGGCTACCCCCTCCTGTCCGACCCGTCCGGCGAGGTCCGCGCCCGGTTCGGCGTGAAACGCGGCCTGGCCCTCCTCCCCACCAGGCGCCAGACCTTCGTGATCGACACCGACCGCCGCGTCCTGGCGGTCATCAAGAGCGAAGTCCGCATGAACGCCCACGCCGACAAGGCCCTGGAAGCCCTCCGCGCGCGCTAGCGGACGATGGGGAGGCTGATGGTGGAGGGGCGGGCCGGGTCGTGGAAGATCTCCTGGTCGGCGGTGAGCATTTCGGTGGCGGTGCCCATGGGGGCGCCGGTGCCGGGGTTGCGGGCCACGCGGGGGTAGGCGCCGCTCGCGATCTGGACGCGGATGCGGTGGCCGCGGCGGAAGCGGTGGCCGGCGGGCCATAGTTCGACCGCGACCGGCCGGACGCCGTCGGCGTCCGGTTCCGCGGTGCCGGGGACCAGGCGGCGCATGCCCTCGCAGAGGTTGAGGGACTCCCCGTCCGGGGTGACGTCGCAGAGCCGGACGACGAAGTCGGTGTGCTCGCGGTTCGAGCGGATGCGCAGGTCGGCGGTGACCGGCCCGATGATCTCCACGTCGTCGTCCAGGACGGCGGAGGTGTAGGTGAGGACGTCCCGGCGGCGCTCCAGGCGCTTCTGGTCGGTGGACGGCCGGGTCTCGCCGAGCAGCGTCGGCCCGCCGAGGAACGGCGTCGGGTGGTTCGGGTCGTAGCGGTAGGTGTCGGGGTCCGACTCGGGCGGCGCGCCGGGGGAGAGGGCGCCGGCCGGGTGCAGGTGCCAGCGCTCCTCGCGCATGCCGGGGACGGGCCAGTCGGGGAACTCGCGCCACTCCTCCGCGCCGGTGATGTAGAGCCGGACGGGGTTCTCCCGCAGCCCGGACGGGTCGTCCAGCAGGTGCGCGCGGAACCAGGCGATGGAGTCGGCGACCGAGCCGCGCATCATCCGCTGGTCGGCGTGGAACCAGGGGCCGATCGTCAGGTAGGGGCGGCGGCCGGCGGCGCGCAGGGCCGCGTAGTCCTTCATCTGCCAGGGCAGGAAGATGTCGTACCAGCCGCCCGTCATGTTCACCGGCGCGGTGACCTCGGACACGGTGGGGCTGAAGTCGCGCTTGTCCCAGAACGGCGTGTCGGGGCCGTTGACGAGGAGTTCCTGGAAGAAGCGCTGCTGCGCGCCGGTCGCGAGCCGGTCGAGTTCGGCGATCGGCCGCCCGGACAGCGTGGCGCGGCGGGCGCGGCGCGGCGACATGATGCCGGTCGTGATGCCGGACAGCGAGTTCTTCATCCGGGCGGTCAGGTCGACCCAGATCAGCGCGGACTCGAGTGCGAACGTGCCGCCGACGTTGACGGCGTCCCGGAACGTGGACGCGGTGACCTGCATCGACAGGGCCTTCAGCTCCGGCCCGGCCTCCGCGGCGACGGCCCACTGCACGTAGCCGAGATAGCTCGGGCCGTGCATGGCGAACGTCCCGCCGAACCACGGCTGTGACGTCAGCCACTCGATGGTGGCGAGGCCGTCCTCGCGCTCGTCGAGGGCCTCGAAGACGCCGCCCGACCCGAACCCGCCGCGGACGCTCTGCACCACGGCCTGGAACCCGTGCGACGCGAACGCCTGCCCGCACATGAGCCCGAACGGGCCGCGCCGCCCGTAGGGGGAGCGGACGAGCACGACGGGCGCCCGGTCGACGTCCACCGGCGCGTACCGGTCGGCCAGCAGCGTGATGCCGTCGGCGGCGGGGACGGCGAGATCGCGCTCGACCGTCACCCGGTGGGGGCCGTTCCGCAGTCCCAGCGCCGTGACCCCCAGCCGGCGCATCATTCCCACGCCTACCACCCGATCGATCGTATCCGCCAGATCGGCCGACCTCGCGGCCACATGTCCCGTGATCCGCCCCGCGGCACTCCGGGCGTTCACTACGATCAGGGACGCGCAATACGGCAAATCGGATCTTACGGACCGTGGTGGTCCGTGTCTGGAGAGTTTCACGCGTCATGGGCACCCTGGGCGACCTGAGCTGGGCGCGCGTCATCGCCGCCGCCGTCGTGATGGCGGCCGCGCTGGCGATCGCGGTCCTCCTGCGGCTGCTGACCGGGCGGCTGACCCGGCGCGCCGGCGACACCCGGTGGGCCTGGGACGACCTCGCCGCCCGCCTCATCCGGGACCTGGCGATGCCGCTCGCGGTGCTGCTCGGCCTGTGGACGGCGGCGAAGGTCCTGGAACTGCCGCGCGGCACCCTCGACGTGATCGCCAGGGTGCTGACGGCGGTCACGATCCTGGTGGTCTCGCTGGCGCTGGCCCGGCTGATCGCGGCGTCGGTGACCTCGATCGCGATGGCCCGGCAGGGCGTCGCCGCGAACGTCACGATCTTCGCCAACATCACCCGGGTGATCGTGCTCGGCATCGGCGTCCTGGTCATGCTGCAGAGCATCGGGGTGTCGATCACGCCGCTGCTCGGCGCGCTGGGCGTCGGCGGCCTCGCGGTCGCGCTGGCCCTGCAGGACACGCTCGCCAACCTGTTCGCGGGCGTGCACGTCCTCGCGTCCAAGACGATCGAGCCCGGCGACTACATCAAGCTCTCCACCGGGCAGGAGGGGTACGTCGTCGACATCAACTGGCGCAACACCTCCATCCGGACGCTGTCGGACAACATCGAGGTCATCCCGAACCAGCGGTTCTCCGACACGATCCTCACCAACTACCACCGCCCCGCGCAGGACATGTCGGTGCTGGTGTACGCGAAGGTGCACTACGAGGTCGACCTGGACGAGGTCGAGCAGCTTCTCATCCGCGTCGGCCACGAGGTCATGAAGGACGTCCAGGGCGGCGTGGCCGACTGCAACGTCCTGGTGCGGTTCGACGACTTCAACGACGCCGCCGTCGGCTTCCACGTGATCCTGCGGTCCAGCGAGTTCGGCGACCAGTTCGCGATCAAGCACGAGTTCCTCAAGCGGCTGCACCGGGCGCTCCGCGAGGAGGGCATCGCGCCGCCGTACTGGCACCACCGCGTGGCGCTGGACGAGCCGTCCCGCGCGAACGGCGTGCCGCGCAAGGACGAGCTGGCCTTCTAGCCGGCCGGGGGAGCCGCCTCGTCGAACCAGTCGAGGAACCGGGCGTCGCCGAACATCCGCGCCGTGTCGGCGGCGGACGGCGACCCCGCCCGCGGGTCGGCGCCCGCGTCCAGCAGGGCCCGCACCACCCCCGCCTCCTTCTTGAACACCGCGCCCGCGAGGGGCCGCTGGCCGCGGTCGTTCGCGCGCTCGGGGTCGGCGCCGCGCGCCGCCAGGGCCCGGACGGTCTCCGGGTGCCCGTGGTAGGCGGCGAGCATCAGCAGCGTGTCGCCCCGGTCGTTCGCCAGGTTCGCGGGGACCCCGGCGTCGACGTAGCCGACGAGCCGGCGGGTGTCGCCGGCCCGCGCCAGCTCGAACAGGCGGCCGGTGAACTCCTCGGCCTCCGGGTCGGCGCCGGCCGCGACCGGGACGCGGCTGTCGGCGGTGAGCAGCCCGCCGAGGCTGTCCTCGCCGTAGGTCAGCCGCTTCTCCAGCGAGACCAGCGCGCCGTCCTCGGGGAACGAGCGGAACCGCACGTCGTCCGCCAGCGACTGCATGATCAGCAGACCGCGGCCGTGCTCGGCGGACAGCTCGGGCCGGGGGACGCGCTCGGCGTCGAACCCGGTGCCCGAGTCGATCACCTTGATCACGCAGCGGCAGTCCTGGATCGCGGCCCGCACCGTGTAGTCGGCGCCGTGCTCGGCATGCTTGATCACGTTGGTGCACGCCTCGGTCAGCATCATCTCGATGTCGTCGCGAATGTGGTCCTCGACCCCGAGTGCGGTGAGCGCCGCGTCCAGGAGCCTCCGGGTCGCCGGGACGCTCGCGGCGTCCCGGGGGAGCTGGAGGTCCAGGCTGATTTCCACATCATCTCCGTCCGTCCCCCTAAAACGTGCCCTTTCCGGCACGCTCAAACATCGGGGCGCGGCGCGTAGTCGTCCACGTACTCCTGTCCCGACAGGCCCTGGATCGCCTCCATGATCTCGTCGGTGACCCGGCGGGCCGCCTTCCCGCGCGGGACGCCGTCGTCGCGTCCGCGGAAGTCCATCGGCGGGCCGATCCGCAGCCCGATCCGGCCCGGTACCGGGACGGCCCGCCCGCGCGGCTGCACCCGGTCGGTGCCGGTGATCGCGACCGGGACGACGGGCGCGCCGGTCCGCATCGCCAGCCGGGCCACGCCCGTCCGGCCCCGGTAGAGGCGCCCGTCGGGGGAGCGGGTGCCCTCCGGGTGGATCGCGAACACGCCGCCGCGGTCCAGCACGGCCGCCGAGGTGTCGAGCGCGTCGAGCGCCGCCCGCCCGCCGGACCGGTCGACCGCGATCGCGCCGACGCTGCGGAAGAACGTCGCGGTGGCGCGCCCCTTCATCCCGGCCCCGGTGAAGTACTCGTGCTTGCCGAGGAAGTGGACCCGCCGCGGCACGATCAGCGGCAGCACGAACGAATCGAGGAACGCCAGGTGGTTCGCGGCGAGGATCGCCGGGCCGATCCGCGGGACGTGCCGCAGACCGCTCACCCGGGGAAGGAAGGCGACGCGCATCGCGGGTCCGAGGACGACGTACTTCATCAGCGGATAGACAAGCCGTTCGGGATCCATGTCCGAGAAGGCTATGGGCGCCGCCGCCCCCGCCGCCGGTGGCGCCCGATACAAACCCGCAGGCTCGGATCTTGTAGGAATCCGCTATGGCGGGCGCCTCGCCGTCAGCCGCCGGCGGCGTCCGCGTTCAGCTGCCGGATCACCTTCCGGACGGCGGGCGCCGCCGGCCCGCTGCGCGCCGTCAGCTCCTCGATCCGGCGCTTGTGCCGCCGCCGGTCCGAGCCCGGCAGCACCGACGTCAGCTCGCCCGCCGCCGCCAGCGCCACCGCCGCGGCGTCGTAGCTGTTCACGTGCGCCACCGGCCGCCCCCGCAACGCCGACGACGCCCCGCCCCACAGCGTCTTCACGACCCGCGGATCCTTCACGGTGACCTCCTGGTGCGGGAACAGCCCGAGGATCCGGCGCCCCCGCACCCGGATCCAGCCGCCCCGCACCAGCTCGTCGCGCACCGCCGCCACGGTCGGCTTGGCGTCCTTGCGCACCCAGTGCTGCCACGACCGGGGCCGCGACGCGGCGATCTGCGCGAGCACCCCGTACGGGTCGTCGCCCGGCGTCCCCGGGACGGGCCTGCGCCGCTCCTCGCCGAGCCGCCCGTCCAGGTACAGCTCGGTCAGCGCGGCGGCGCGCAGCACGTAGCCGAGCCGCGCGCCGCTCTTGGTCATCCGCTGCTTCCTCAGGTCGTACGCCAGCAGGTACATGCGCGCCGGCAGCGACTCCGGAACCTCGACCATGGCTAATCCTCGCCCCCGCCCACCGGCGGGTCGTTCCCGTCTTCCCCGTCCCCGGGACGCTCCGCCTTGCGCGGGCGCCCGGGCCTTCGCATCCGTCCCGCCGACCCGGGCATCCGGCCCGCGTCGGCGAGGGCCTGCCGCAGCAGGAACTCGATCTGCGCGTTGGTGCTGCGCAGCTCGTCGCCCGCCCACCGGGCCAGCGCGTCGTGGACGGCCGGGTCGAGCCGCAGCAGGATCTTCTTCCGTTCCGCCACTGGTTCCGGGCTACTGGTAGAGGGTGCCGGTGTTGACCACCGGCTGGGCGTCCCGGTCGGCGCACAGCACGACCAGCAGGTTGCTGACCATCGCCGCCTTGCGCTCCTCGTCCAGGTCGACCACGTTCTCCTCGTCCAGCCGGTCGAGCGCGAGCTGGACCATGCCGACCGCGCCCTCGACGATCCGCTGCCGCGCCGCCACCACCGCGCCCGCCTGCTGCCGGCGCAGCATCGCCTGCGCGATCTCCGGCGCGTACGCCAGCCGGGTGATCCGCGACTCGATGATCACCACCCCGGCGGAGGCGACCCGCTGCGCCAGCTCCTCCGACAGCTGCGCGGTGATCTCGTCGGCGTTGTCGCGCAGCGACGTCCGGTCGGCTGCGTCGTAGGGGAAGCTGCCCGCGATGTGCCGGACGGCCGCCTCCGTCTGGAACGCGACGAACTCCACGAAGTCGTCGACCTCGAACACCGCCCGCGCGGTGTCGGCCACCTGCCACACCACCACGGCGGAGATCTCGATCGGGTTCCCGTCCAGGTCGTTGACCTTGGCGAGCCCCGTCTCGTGGTTGCGGATCCGGGTGGACACCCTGCGCCGCTCGGTCAGCGGGTTCACCCACCGCAGCCCGTCGGTGCGGACCGTCCCCGAGTAGCGGCCGAGCAGCTGCAGCACGCGCGCCTCGCCCGGCGCGACCGGCGTCAGCCCGGCCAGGACGATCAGCCCGGCCAGCGCCAGCAGCGAGCCCACCGTGCTGCCGACGGCGATGGCGGCGCCCCCGCCGGCCAGGACGCCGAGGCCGATCGCCGCGCCGCCCACCGCGATCCACAGCACGCCGACACCGAGCATCGTCCACCCGCCGCGGTCCCGCGCCGGCCGCTCCTCGATCTTCGGTCGCGGCATCTGCACCGCGGTCCCCGTGTCCGCCATGTCGTCCTCCTCCGTGGTTATCATCAACATAGCAAAGTGATATCACATTTACCAACCGGAGGAGGACGCCGGGCGGGCTCAGGGGGCGGGCTCGGCGGCGGGGACGAGGCCGGGCTCCTCGGCGTCCTCGATGACCTTGGGGACGTTGCGCAGCGTCACCAGGGCGAAGACGGCCACGACCGCGGCGAAGACGGCGCTGAGGACCAGCGCGGCGTGCATGCCGGTCACGAACGCCTCCCGCGCGGCCACGGAGACCTGGCCGGCGAGTGACCCGGGGAGCTGCGCGGCGGCCTGCAGGGCGGCGGCCAGGGAGTCGCGGGCGGCGGCCGCCGCCGGGGCCGGGAGACCGGCGGGCAGGTCCAGGACGTTGCGGTACACCGCGGTCAGGACGCTGCCGAGGATCGCCATGCCGAGCGCACCGCCCAGCTCGGTCGCCGTCTCGGCGATCGCCGACGCCGAACCCGAGCGCTCCTTCGGCACGGACGCGAGCACCGTGTCGGCGGTGACCGTCAGCGCCAGCCCCATCCCGAGCCCGGCCAGCAGCATGGCCGGGAACATCACCGTCCAGTACGAGGAGTGCAGGCCGATGACCAGGTAGAGGGAGAAGCCGCCGGCCGAGACGAGCATGCCGGTCGCGACGACGCGGGCGCGGCCGATCGCGTTGATCAGCGGCGGGGCGAGCGCGGCGCCGCCGATCATGGCGCCGGCGGCGCCGGGCAGCCCGGCCAGGCCCGCCTTCAGCGGCGACCAGCCGAGCGCGAGCTGGAAGAACAGCGAGAAGATCAGCGACTGGGCGACCAGGGTGAACATCGCGATCATGTTGGTGGTGACGGACCCGGCGAACGCGGCGCGGCGGAACAGCCGGATGTCGATCAGCGGCTCGGCCACCCGGGTCTGCCGGACGGTGAACGCGGCCAGCGCCGCCAGCCCGGCCGCCAGCGCGAGGTAGATCCGGGTCTCGTCCGGGCCGTGCGCGGCGGCCTCCTTGATCGCGTACACCACGCCGAGCACGCCGATGATCGACAGCGGCACGCTCACCAGGTCCAGCCGGCCGGGGAGGGGGTTGCGCGACTCGGGCAGCACGACCGCGCCGGCGACCAGCACCACGGCCATGATCGGCACGTTGATCATGAAGACCGAGCCCCACCAGAAGTGGTCCAGCAGCGCGCCCGCGAGGACCGGGCCGAGGCCGACGGCGAGACCGGCGACGCCGCTGAACGCGCCGATCGCCGCCGTCCGCTCCTTCGGCTCGGGGAAGGCCCGGCGGATCAGCGACAGGCCGGACGGCATCAGCGTCGCCCCCGCCACGCCGAGCAGCGCCCGCGCCGCGATCAGCAGCTCCGCGCTCGGCGCGTAGGCGGTCACCGCGGACGCGGCGGCGAACACCGCGGCGCCGATCAGCAGCAGCTTCTTGTGCCCGATCCGGTCGCCGATGCCGCCCATGGTGATCAGCAGGCCGGCGAGCGTGAACCCGTAGGCGTCGGCGATCCACAGGATCTGGGTGGCGGACGGGTCGAGGTCCGCGCTGAGGTGCGGGACGGCCTGGTTCAGCGCGGTCAGGTCGATGTTCGGCACGAGCGCGGCCAGCAGGCAGATCGCGAACGTGCCCCACTTGCGAGCTGAGGAGTTCATGCCCGCAACGGTCGCGGGACGCGCTGACCGTCTTCGCACCGTCCGCTGACAGCCCGCCCGCCCCCCGTCAGCACCGACTGCGTTCACCTGCGGCGTGTTGTTGTTATGGCGCCGCCGATAACAACAACACGCCGCAGGTCAACGAAGTCACGGGCCTAGTGGTCGGTGAGGAGGGAGTGGGCCCGGTCGAGGGGGAGCGCGGCGCCCTCGGCGAAGGCCCGCTCGTAGGCGGCGTCGCCCAGCAGGCGGCGGGCGTCCGCCGCCACCCGCTCGGCATCGGCGTCGCCGACGACCTGGATGCCGCGCAGCGCCTTGGCGACACCGAGCAGCAGCGCCGCGCGCTCCCCGTCCCCCTCCGCGGCCGCCACCCCGGCCAGCGCGGTCGCCGCGGCCGTCCGGTAGAGGAACAGCGGGTGGTCGAACGACCCGTCCAGCGCCTCGTGCAGCAGTTCGCGGGCCCGTCCGGTGTCGCCCTCGGCGATCGCCAGCCAGGCCAGCCCGATCAGCACCGGCCCCCGCGTCGCGACGGCGATGAACCGCTCGGAGGTGTAGCCGGTCAGCGCCGTCTCGTACAGCCGCCGCGCCTGCGCGGCGTCCCCGCGCAGCCGCGCCACGTCGCCGAGCCCGTGGTAGCCGGCGGCGATCTTGTCCGGGGTCCCCGCCCGCCGCGCCAGCTCGATGCCGCGCTCGAACCCGGCGCGCGCCGCGTCCGGCGTCCCGGTCCGGATGAGCAGGTGCGCCCGCTGGTAGAGCAGGTCGGCGGTGTCCTCCAGCGCGCCGAGCCGCCCGACGAGTTCCAGCGCCTCGTTCAGCAGCGCGACCGCGCGGGCGTGGTCGCCGCGCCAGCCCGCCACCTGGGAGAGGGTGTCGAGCGCGTTGGCGATGCCCCACCGGTCGCCGCAGGCCCGGAAGCCACGCAGCGCCTCGCGGCACGCCTGCTCCGTCGCGGTGATGTCGCCGGCGGCCTGGGCGAGGAACCCCTCGCTCATCCTGAGCAGCGCGCGCGTCCACGGGTCGTCGCCGACCTGCCTGGCGAACACCGTGTTGTCGGTGCGGCCGGGACCGGCGGTGAGCGCCCACATGACGGTCACCACCGGATACCGCACCTGCCGGTCGATGCCGTGCAGCAGCGCCGCGGCCCGGTCGAGCCACGCGACCGCCCGCTCACCCGTGGCGCCGCCCGACACCGCGTTCGTCACGCACAGGACGTACTCCTCGCCGAGGCCCTCCGGCGGATCGGCGCCGACCGTGTCCAGCAGCTCGGACGCCAGCGCCGCGCCCTCCACCCGGCCGCGCAGCCACCAGTACCACGACAGGTGCGCGATCATCCGGAGCGCGAGCGCCGGATCGGCCCGGACCGACCACCGCAGCGCCGCGTGCAGGTTCCCGTGGTCGGCGGCGAGCAGATCGAGCCAGGCCAGCTGCTCGGCGCCGCGCAGGTGCGGGTCGGCGCGGCGGGCCAGGTCGGCGAAGTGCTCCGCGTGGGCCCGCTCGAACTCCTCCCGCTCGCCCGCCTCGGCCAGCCGCTCGGCGCAGAAGGCGCGGACCGTGTCGAGCATCCGGTACCGGGTGCCGTCGCTCTGCACGAGCGACTTGTCGGCCAGCTCGACGAGCAGCTCGTCGGCGTCGTCCAGGCCGCAGACGCCCATCGCCGCGTCCAGCGCGAGCCCGCCGGAGAACACCGTCAGCCGCCGGGCGAGGGTCCGCTCGGCCTCGTCCAGCAGGTCCCAGCTCCACTCGACGACCGCGCGCAGCGTCTGGTGGCGCGGCGCCGCCGCCCGGTTCCCGCGCGACAGCAGCCGGAACCGGTCGTCCAGCCGCGCCGCGACCTCGGTCACCGGCAGCGACCGCAGCCGCGCGGCCGCCAGCTCGATCGCCAGCGGCAGCCCGTCCAGCGCCCGGCAGATCCGCAGGACGGCCCCGACGTTGCCCTCGTCCACCGCGAAGCCGGGACGGACGGCCTCGGCCCGGTCAAGGAACAGCCGCACCGCCGGATACTCCTGGGTCTCCGCGGCCGGGACGCCGTCCGGCGGCACCTCCAGCGGCGGCAGCGGCCGCAGCGCCTCACCCGTGATCGCGAGCGCCTCCCGGCTCGTCGCCAGCACCCGCAGCCGCGGGCACGCGCTCAGCAGCCGGTGCGTGATCCGCGCGACGGCCGCGACGACGTGCTCGCAGTTGTCCAGGACGAGCAGCATGCGCCGCCCGTCCAGCGCCGTGACCAGGCGTTCCACCGCGTCCGGCGACGGCTCGCCGGGGGCGGGCCGCATGCCGCCCGCGCGCAGCCCGAGCGCGCCGAGCAGCGCCTTCGGCACCTCGTCCGCGACGACGGGCGCCAGGTCGACGAAGCAGACCTCGCCGTCCTCCCGTCCCGCCGCCTCGATCGCCAGCCGCGTCTTGCCCGCGCCGCCGGGCCCGAGCAGCGTGACCAGCCGGCCGCCGGCCAGCATCTTCCCGACGCGCCGCAGCTCCTCCTCGCGGCCGACGAAGCTGGTGAGCTGCGCGGGCAGGTTCGGCCGGACGCGCTCGCGCCCCTCCTCGCCGCGCAGGATCCGCAGATGCACCTCGGCGAGCTCTTGCGACGGGTCGGCGCCCAGCTCGTCGGCCAGGACCCGCCGCCCGTCCTCGAACACGGCGAGCGCCTCGGCCTGCCGCCCGGTGCCGTGCAGCGCCCGCATCAGCAGCGCCCGCGCCCGCTCCCGCAGCGGCTGCGCGTCCACCAGGTCGCGGAGCACCGGGACCACGGCCGCGGGATCGCCCGCCCGGAGCCGCGCCTCCCCGAGTCCCTCGACGGCCGACGCCCGCGCCTCCTCCAGCCGCGCCGCCTGCGCCGCCGCGAACGGGGCGCCCACATCGGCGAGCGCGGCGCCGCGCCACAGGCCGAGCGCCTCCTCCAGCAGCCCGGCCGCCTCCGCCGCGGTCGCGGCCCGCCGCGCGTCCCCGGCGAGCCGCTCGAACCGGTGCGCGTCGACGTCGTCGCGCTCGGCGTTCAGCCGGTACCCGGCGGGCAGGCCCTCGACCAGCGCCGCGTCCCCGAGGCCCCGCCGCAGCCGCGACACCTGCGACTGGAGCGCGTTCGCCGCCCCGCTCGGCGGCTCCTCGCCGTAGAGGCCGTCGATGAGCCGCTCGGTGGGGACGGTGCGCCCCGCGTCCAGCGCCAGCATGGCCAGCAGCGCCCGCACCGTCGGCCCGCCCACCGGCAGCACGTCGTCACCGCGCCGAACCTCGACCGCTCCCAGGATGCCGAACCGCATGCCCGGATTCTCCCGCACTACCGTGGTGTTCCCCACCTCGGAGGAGCGCCATGACCGAGATCCAGATCGTCACCGACTTCCTCGCCGCGCTCGAAGACCTCGACATCGACCGCGCGCTCGCCTACGCCGCGCCCGGGATCGTCTACCAGAACGTCCCGCTGCCGCCCGCGCGCGGCCTGCCCGCCGTCGAGAGGACGCTGCGCGGCATGGCCCGCCACGGCACCGGCTTCGAGGCCCGCGTCCACACCATCGCCGCGAACGGCCCGGCCGTCCTGACCGAACGCACCGACGTCCTGGAGCGGGGCGCCTGGCGCGCCGAGTTCTGGGTCTGCGGCACCTTCGAAGTGCACGACGACCGCATCACCCTGTGGCGCGACTACTTCGACTGGACGACCTTCCTGGCCGCCTCCGCCAAGGGACTCGCCGGCGCCCTCGTCTCCGCCCTCGGCGCCCGTTCTCGCGCCACGGCCCGCTGACAACCGGTTCGGGACGCCCGCCCCGCGCCGCCACCGGTATCGTCCATGTCCAACGAAACCGGGTGGGCGACGCCGGCATCGGTCCGGGGGCCGGGAAAATGGAGAGCGATGGAACCGCTGCGTCCGGAGGATCCGCAGACGATCGGCCGCTACCGGCTGACCGGGCGCCTCGGCTCCGGAGGGATGGGCGAGGTCTTCCTCGGCATTTCGCCGGGCGGGCGCGCCGTGGCGGTGAAGGTCATCCGGCCCGAACTGGCCGCCGACCGGCAGTTCCGCGACCGCTTCGCCCGCGAGGCCGAGGCCGCCCGCAGGGTCGGCGGCTTCCACACCGCGCAGGTCGTCGAACTCGACCTGGCCGTCGACCCGCCGTGGCTGGTCACCGCCTACGTGCCGGGCCCGTCCCTCGCCGCCGTCGTCGCCGAGCACGGCGCCCTGCCCGAACGCTCCCTGCGGGTGCTGGGCGCGGGCCTCGCCGAGGCGCTGGAGGCGATCCACACCGCCGGGCTGGTGCACCGCGACCTGAAGCCGTCCAACATCCTGCTCGCCTCGGACGGTCCCCGCGTCATCGACTTCGGCATCGCGCAGGCGCTGGAGGGGACGTCGCTCACCGTGCCGGGCGGCTCCATCGGCACGCCCGGCTTCATGGCGCCCGAGCACATCCGCGGCGCCGCGGTCGGCCCGCAGGCCGACGTCTTCGCGCTGGGCACCGTCCTGTGCCACGCGGCCGGCGTCCACCCGTTCGGCGACGGCCCGGCCCAGACGCTGATGTACCGGATCGTCCACGAGATGCCGGACGTGTCCGAACTGCCGTCGGGGCTGCGCGACCTGGTGGCCTCGTGCCTGGCGAAGGACCCGGCCGTCCGTCCGACGCCGGCGGAGGTGCTGAGGCGTCTCGGCCTGGCCGGCGAGGTCGCCCCGCTCGGCGACTGGCTGCCCGCCCAGGCGACCCGGATGGTCGACGCATACCAGGCGGACGCCCCTGAGGGCTCACCACCCGCCGCGGCCCCGGCCCCCTACGGACCCGCCATGGGCGCACCTGCCATGGGCGCACCTGCCATGGGCGCACCTGCCATGGGCGCGCCTGCCATGGGCGCGCCTGCCATGGGCGCGCCTGCCATGGGCGCGCCTGCCATGGGTCCGCCTGCCCTGGACCCGGCTCCCATGGGCCGACCTGCGATGGGTCCTCCCTCAATGAGTGCGCCTGCCATGGGCCCGTCCGCGATGGGGCAGCCGCCGATGGGCGTGTCCGGGATCGGGCCGCCCTCCCCGATGGCGCCGCCGATGGGGCCGCCGACCCGGCTGGGTCCGTCCACCCCGCCGGTGACGCGCAGCCGCAAGGGGTGGCCGCTGTGGGTGGGCATCGGCGCGCTCGGCCTGGCCGTCACCCTGGTCGCCGGGATCCTCATCGCGTCGAACCTCTCCGGCCCGTCCGGTCCGGCGACCCCTTCGGCGTCGGCGGACGCGGCGGCCGGGGAGTCGCCCGCCGCGCAGCGCTGCTCGTTCGAAGGCAAGCAGGTGACCGACCCGGAGGGGCGCCTGTTCGACACCTGGTCCTGCCGCACCGCGCGGCAGGGCCCGCTGTTCCTCCAGCCGACGGCCGGAGCGAGGACCGGCTACATCAAGTCGTCGAGCAACTGGTTCGTCTGCCAGGCCGACGGCGCCGCCAACCCGGGCGGCAAGGGAAGGACCTGGCTCTACACCCAGGGCGACGACCGCTACAAGAACGACGGCTGGGGATGGTTCCCGGCCTCCTCCGTCTCGCCGACCTGGGCGGAGCAACCCGTCCCCGACATCCCTCCCTGCACCTTCTGACAACGCGACCCGCGACCGCAACCCGCCCGGCGCCTGGAACCTGGAGATCCAGGACATAGACGCCTCCACTCCCTCAAACTCTGGCTCTCCGGCAGCAAGATGGGCCAGGGCTACCTGGCCCGCTGGGACGGCTCCCGCTGGACGCAGGTAGACCTACCTCCAGCCAGTGCGGTGTCCACGAACGTCGACCGGGTCACCCGTCGTTGATCTGCGGCGTGTTGTTGTTATAAGCGCGTCGGAAGCAACAACACGCCGCAGATCAACGCACCCGGTGAGCCTTGGTGGACACCGCACTAGAAGCCGTGGCCGACGACGTCTGGGCGGTCAACGGCTGCCTGGCCCGCTGGCAGAACGGCACCTGGACCACTTACGACATCGTTGCCTTTATCCACCGGATCCACGCGGTGAGGAGTTCGAAGTCGGGGCCCGTGACCGCAACGTCGTGATCAAGGTGTCCTTCAGTGCGCCCAGCAAGGAGTCCGCAGAGTTGGAGGCCCTCGCCAAGCCGATGGCCGAGACGGCCGTAGCCCTTCTGAGAGAGGCGGACCGCTAGCATCCGGCCCGGCCACGCCACCGCCCGCCGCAGCACCGTTCGCTCTGGCTCGACGACGGTGAGCCACTATGGGGCCCCCGCCGGCGCCGGTATCCGGTTCAACCGTCGGGGCGCCGGACGTGGGTCGCCCAAGACGGCGGATGGGCCTTGGCGGCTGCGATCGCCTTCGGAGTCGGGCGGCCGACTCTGACAGGGACGGCCCCGAGGGGCACTCCGAACACCCGCGCCCACGTCCGCCGCCAGCCGAGCATGCGTTCCCACTTCCGCAGCTCGCGGGCCTCCTCTCTCTTCTGCCGCCGCTCCACCTCGGCCCATGCGGCATCCTCATCGAGCGACCACGCGGGGCGGCGACGCATCAACTGCTCGACGTACCCGCTCTTCCAGTGGCCGCTGCCGGGCCTCAGCGCTCGCACCACATCCTCGGACAGGCCGAACAACCCGGCCACACTCGCATCGCTGAGGCGGGCGCCCGCCCTGGCCGCGGAGTCGAGGACGGCCGCGTGCCGATGGGCGTCCTGCCGCTCTACCTCCACAACGGCGTTCTGGAGTTCGATGTCGGCCCGCGCCTGCAGAAGCCACGAGGGCGGATCCTCGGCCAGTTCCCGCAGCGCCGCGACCGGAACGTGCGCGCCGACATGCGGGACGTGTTCTGCGACGACCCACGCGGGGACGCCCAGCGCGGCCGAGACCTCCTCAGGATCTGCGAGATCCTCAGTGGCCCGCACCGCACGAGGAAGGATGTCCTCCAGCAGGGCTTCCGCCTCCCTCCGCGGCAGCTGGGCCCGGCGCATGACGGCAGTGAGTTGTTCGATGCCGGGATCGTCCAGGTGCCCGAGCTTCCTGAACGGACCCAGAGCCCCGCTGCTCGCCCGCATCAACGCCACGGCCCAGGTCAGCACCTCGATCTGCCCCGCGTCCGGGGCGGGTTTGCGCCGCTCGAGTTCGACTCGCACCACCGCGGCGAGTTCGGCGTTCCGTTTGCGCGTGGCCGCAGCCTTCCGCGCCGCCTGTTCCCGGTCGAGGACCCTCGCGGCGGCCCGCAGTTCGGCGTCCGCCCGGACGTGGTCGGCGAGCGCGTCCACGTCACCTGCGCGGTAGTAGACGACATGCAACACCTTGCCGTACTTGTGGACGTCCTTCTCGGCGACCGGCGCCAGGCGGGCGGCCGCCGCCACCCGCTTGAACCGCTGAACGCTGATGCCGAGCCGGGCAGCGGATTCCGTAGCGTTGCAGTGACGCTCCTGCGCTAATCGCCGCCGCAGCCCGTCAAGGTCGTCCAGCGCCGCTCGCACCGACAGGGGATCGAAGCTGCGATCCGGAAGCCGCAGCAGCAAACTGCTCTCGGCCGCGAGCTCGACCTCCCACACCGCGAACCCGAGCACGGCCCGCACCTTCTCCCGCCTGATCCCCAGTGATCTCTTCGCCATGGCTCGTCCTCCTTGCAACCCAGCAGCATGCCGAAGGGGTGTGACATTCCGTTGACCGACCGCCACCGGTCGCAATCGGAGTCGGCGCCGAAACGGCCTCACCAGGCCGGGGGTTACGGAAGCATGGGGTCGTGCGCATTCGCCGGATCACGATCACGCTGCTGGACATGCCCGTCCCCGTCTGGCGGACGCTGGAGGTCCCCGCCGGGACGACCCTCGCGGACCTGTACCCGGTCGTCCAGCAGGCCATGGGCTGGGACCTGCCCGGCCACCTGCACGTTTTCGAGACGCCCGGAGGACGGTACGGAGACCCCGACTCCGAGTTGAAGATCGAGGACGCCGCCCAGGTGACCATCGACGAGGTCGCCCCCCGTTTCGAGTACCTCTACGACTTCGGGGACGGCTGGCGGCACGAGATCGTCGTGACGGAGACCCTCGCCGCCGATCCCGATGCGCGCTACCCGCGGCTGGTGAACGGCGCCGGCGCCTGCCCGCCCGAGGACAGCGGCGGCCCGATCGGGTACGCGACGATGCTCGAGGCGCTCGCCGACCCCGCACACGAGGACCACGGCCATTACCTGGAATGGACGGGCGGCGGCCACGACCCGGCGGCCTTCGACCCGGCGTCCGCCGACCGCAGACTCCGCGCGGAACTCCCGGGCATCGACGAGTGGCTCGCCGAAGAACCGATTCCCGAAGCCATGCGCGCCAAGGCGTCCGGCATCGTCGAGATCACCGACGAATTCTGCCTCGGCCACCTCGACACCGCGTTCGCCGAACTCTGCCGCGTCACCACCGCGAAACTCGCCCGCAAGCGTCCGTCACCCCTCGCCCGCGGCGACCTGCGCATCTGGGCGGCCGGCATCGTGTACGCGATGGGCCGCGTCAACTTCCTCGGCGACGGGTCGCACCCTCTGCACAAGTCCGCCCACGAGATCTCCGTCCTGCTGGACGTCACGAAGACGACGATGCAGCAGAAGGCGTCCCGCGTTCTCGACATCTTGGAGATCGGCACGTTCGACCCGGATTTCGTGCACCCGGGCATTCAATCCCACCCTCTCCACCAGGCAGGAGAACTGCTGCGCCTGTTCTCCGGCCCGGAACCCGAACCGGTGCCGCTCGACGAACTACTCGACTCGATGGTCGACGGCATCCCCGGCGAAATCCTGGGAGAGCCCGACCCTCTCCAAGCGGAACTGTTCTTCTCCGAGATGATGGGTGCCTGGTGGGGACGGGAACTCACCGGCGCCGACATCGACGAGGTCTTCTGCGGCGGGCTCATCGACCGCGCCGCCGGCCGCCGCACCCCGCAGTCCCTCGCCCTCCTGCGCGCCTTCGCCGTCCTGGCCCCGCCCCCGTTCGACGCCCGCGCCGCCCGGGCCGCGGACGACCTGTCGGCCGCCGGCGTCCCCGACCCGTCCTGGGCGGGAACCATCGGGAAGGTCCAACCCGGCGAATGCTGGACCTACTACGACATCTACGGGGACCAGCGCTCGCTCATCTGCCTGTTCTCCCGCGACTCCGGCCAGGACGTCCTCTGCGTCCTGATCGACGACTCCCTCGGCCGGATCGCCAAGGACGCCTACATCGCCGACCAGCCGGACCTGGTGCTCAGCGAACTCAAGGCACAGGCCCCCGGCGAACCCGCCGCCGTCCTGGAAACCATCGACCCCGCCATGGCCCGCGCTCTGCTGGAGGCCGCGTTCGCCAACACCACCGGGGACGCCCCGGTGAGCGAGAACTTCGGCGGTGACCGCGCGGCGGCACTGTGCCGCATCCGCGCCCTCCCGCCCGGAGGCGTCCTCGAACCCCTCCCCGTCCACGACGAAAAGGCCCGCCAAGCCATCGTCGGCGAATTCCTCAACGACCACCCGGACATGCCCGCCGAGCCCGTCCGCTGGATCGTCGACTACGGCTGCGACCACGACCTCGGCCGGCCGCTGCGCGTGAGCCCCGCCAAACTGGACCAGCTCATCCTCACCCCGACCCGCTTCTCCTTGGAAAGGGTCCTCCCCACCTGGACCCGCTGGGCCGCCGCCCGCCAGCACCTCCCCGAGGAAGCCCAGAAGGCCCTCGCCGAAATAGCCGACGAGCACGCAGCCCTCATGCGACTCTGAAAACCGGCGCCCTCACGCCAGGACGATACGGTCCGGAAGCCCGTCGATCCGCCCTTCCTCCTGGAGTCTCAGGAGGTCCTCGGCGAAGGCACGGGCGATGTCGGGGCCGCGGCGGTTCCAGCCGAAGAAGCGGGCCGCGAGGGTGGTCAGTTCGGTCTCGTCCATGCCGGGGGATTCGCCGATGAGCCCGAGCAAGGCCGTCCGCCGCTCCGCGGGAGGGACCTCGGCGACTCTGCGGGCCGCCCCGTCTCCGGGCTCGCGCGGCACGACCGGACGTCCGCGCAGCGTGAGGGTGTCGCCGTCCTGCTCGACATCGGGATCGGCCCTGAGCAGGTCGCCGAGCGCCTGGTCGAGGTTGGCCCTGATCCGCGAGCCGATCTTGACACCCCAGACCGTCGCCGCCCGCCGGTAGAGGACGTCGCGCTGGATCGGCGCCTCGACTTCGAGAGTCTCCCTGAAGAGCCGCTGGAGTAGACTGCGCGACTCGGGCAGGTGCATCTCGTAGTAGTAGAGGTGCCCCTCGAGATGTGCCCGGCGGTACTGCGTCGCCCAGTCGCGTCGTTGCTCGTCTTCGACGGATTCCATGGTCACCCGTGGCGGCTCGGCCGCCTGCGGCGCTTCGGGGGCGATCACGACCGGGCCCGGCTCGTCGTCCGGCTCGGGTTCCTCCGCCGCCCGGGCGATGGCCGATGCGACGGCTTCGCGCAGCCGGGCCTCCGCCTCCGGACGGTCGCGGTACCAGTCGGTGCCCCAGATGCGGTACAGCTTCCAGCCGAGGCCGCGCAGCACCTCTTCGCGCAGGCGGTCGCGGTCCCGCGCGGCCTTGGACGAGTGGTACATGGCGCCGTCGCACTCGATGCCCAGCGCGAACCGGCCCGGCAGGTCGGGGTGGCGCACCGCCATGTCGATCCGGTAGCCGCTCACGCCGACCTGCGGCTGGACGTCGTAACCCCAGCTCTCCAGGACGTCCAGCACTGATTCCTCGAACGGGCTCTCGGGCGCGGCGTCGCCGGCGAGCGACCCTTGCTCCAGAACTGCGGGGCCGTGCTCGGCGTAGTCGAGGTACTTCTTGAAATGGTCGCGGCTCCTGTTGGCGCCCTCCCGGATGTCGGAGCCGGAGATGGACGAGACAACCTCGACGCGCCGCCGGGCGCGGGTCACGGCGACGTTGAGGCGCCGCCAGCCGTTCTCCCGGTTGAGCGGCCCGAACGCCATGGTGAGCCGACCGTCCGGGCCGGGCCCGTACCCGACGGAGATGAGGACGACGTCCCGCTCGTCGCCCTGGACGGTCTCCAGATTCTTGACGAAGAACCCATTGAGCCGGTCCTCGGCGAAGAACCGTTCGAGTTCGGGGTGCCCGGCGCGGGCCCGCTCCACCGCATCCTCGATGGCCTGCGCCTGCGCGTCCGACATCGCGACCACGCCGAGGCTCAGTTTCGGCCGCGTCCGGTAGTGGTGTAGGACGCGTGCGGCGACGGCGTCCGCCTCGATCGAGTTGCGGCGGCTGCGCCCGCGCTCGTAGACGCCGGGCACCTTGGTGAACGTGACCCCCACGTCCTCGCCCGACTCGAACGCCCCGGGGAAGGTCACGAGGCCGCCGCCGTAGAAACGGCGGTTGCTGAACGCGATGAGCCCTTCGTGGCGGCTCCGGTAGTGCCAGGACAGCGGCAGGCTGCGGATGAGGCCGCTGCCCTTGCACATGTCGAGAAGGGAGTCGAAGGAGTCGGGGACGTCCTCGTCGTACTCGTCGTCGTCGGAGTCGTCGGCCTGGGCGAAGAAGTCGGTCGGCGGCAGCTGCTTCTGGTCGCCCGCCACGATGAGAGAGTCGCCCCGGTACACGCAGTTGACCGCGTCCTGCGGCAGCACCTGCGACGCCTCGTCGAAGATGACGACGTCGAAGCGGTACCCGGGCGGCAGGAACTGGCTGACCGTCAGCGGGCTCATCATGAAGCAGGGCTTCACCAGCGGGACGATGTCGGAGGTCTTGTCGAGCAGTGTCCGCACGGGCATGTGCCTGCTCTTCTTCTCGGCCTCCCGCTGGATGGTCGCGGCCTGCCCGACGTTGGACCGCGGACGGCGTGCGTTGCACGCCTCGATCACCTGGGCGTGCGCGTTCTCGACCAGCGCGCGGTCGAGGGCGCGGAACTGCTCGATGAGCTTGTCCCGCTCGACCGCCCGGACGGGGCGGAGCCGCGAGTCGCCGGCCATGACCTGCTCGGCCCAGGCTTCGAGGACGGCCCGTTCCACGGCCCGCGGGAACGCCGCCCCGTCCAGTCCCTTCCCGGCGGCGCGGACGATCAGCCCGTCCAGCCCGGACCGGCGCAGGACGGCGCGGGCCTCATCGAAGGAGCGCCACTCGTCGGGACCGGACCGGTCCGCGGCGAGCAGGCCGGTGAGTTCATCGAGCGCCGCCGGGGACCCGGTGAGCCGCCCCTGCAACTCGGTCCGCCGCGCGGCGCCGAAAAGCTGGACGAAATCGGTGACCGCGGCCCGGAACGCGGCCCACACCCCGCGCAGATCCTCATCGGGGCGGGCCGCGAGAAGTGCGTGAGCCGCCTGCTCGGGCATGGCCTCGTCCGCCGCGCGCACACCGGCGACCCAAGCGAGGGCGCTCGAGAGCCCGGTCGTGTCCGTTTCCAGCCCGGCGTAGAGAGCGCCCAGCAGTTCCTCGTCGCGGCCCTTCCGCGCCAAGAACTCCCGGCGTTCGGCGCGCACCGCCTCGACCCGGGCGGCGATGCCGCGCGCCTGCCCGAGCGTGAGCGACGCCGGCGCCGCGAGCACCGGCCGCACCTCGGCGATCAGCTCGGCGCCGGCCGCCAGCGGCCGGAGATGGGCCGAATACCAGGCGGCGGCGTCGGCGAGGGTTCCGGCCGCGAGCCTTGGACGTCCCCCGGGCCGCGGTGCCGGGATGAGCGTCCGCCGCCACCGGTCGATCCGCTCGCGGGCATGGTCGGCGGCGGCGCAGGCGTTGAGATCGGGACGGCCGTCGGCACCGACCTGCTCGGCGAGCGCGGACGGGAAGTTCAGCCCTGCGGTGAGCCGGCCGATCTCCTCGGCGCCCTCCAGCAGCTCCCGTACGAGTGGGAAGTCGGTGTGCTCGCCCTGCCAGTAGCGTCCGAGGTACCTGCCCTGCGAAGCGGCGGCCTGCTGTAGGGCCATCGCCGCGTCGTACCAGGCGAGCGCCTGCGGCAGCCGTTCACCGGCCTCCTTGGTCCATTCACCCGACACGGTCAGCCCGGCGAGCACCCGCTTGTCGCCCCGGTGGCCGCTGGAGAGCTTCCCGAGCCCGTGGGCCTCGCCGAACCGCCGGACGAGCCCGGGGAAGTCGGGCACGGTGAGGATGCCCTCGGTGAACACCTGGCCCGCCGCGGCCCTGGCCTGGGCGAGCGCGCTCACGCGGCTTTCGAGTTCTGCGGCGGCGCGGGCCGCCGCATCCCGGCCCTCCCGGGTCAGCCAGGCAGCTTCGGGACGGTGCCGCCGGCGCGCGAACTCCGTCAGCCTGCACATTGCGAGAGCCTGGTCGACGGTCTCCGGGGCAGGCATCCCGTAGACGGCGGCCACGTCGCCGAGCCACGACTGGGCGTTGCGCAGCGTCTCCGCCAGCTCAGCGAAGTCGGTGCCGAGCCCCCGCAGCCACTCCTCGGTGAGCCCCGAAAGATCAAGGCCCTCCGTGGAGAGCCCGGCCAGCGCGACCTCCTCAGCGGACGCCTCGGTCTCGATCCCGAGGGGCAGCCGGTCCCAGTCCGGCCCGATCTCGCGGGCGAGGGCGCCGACCGAGGTCCGCAGCGAGCCCAGCCGTCCGGTGAACCCGCTCACCTCGTCCCGCAATGCCGGTAGGTCGGGGACGGTGAGCCACGACTCCGGGACGTCCGGACGCCCGGCCGTGGCGTCGAGCAGGGCGAGCAGCCGTTCGGTGGCGCCGAGTTCCCCGAGCCCGAGCGGCTCGGTGAGATCGGCGTGCGCCGCGAGGTGCCGCTGGAGCTCGTCGGCTCGCTCGCGCAGCAGTTGCAGCCGCATCTGCGGCTGCCCGGCCCCGGTGAGGTCCCGCCATGCGAAGCCGGGCCCCTCGGCCACCGGCCGCCATGCACCGCCCACCCTTTCCGCCGCCGCGCGGACGTCCTGGAGCCCTTCGGCGGTCAGACCGTCCGGCAGGGCGGTGGGCAGTGCCGGGACGTCGGCCAGGGTGCTCAGCCGGCCGATCACGTCGTGCAGGGTCAGCCTCAGCGGCGGCCGGGTCTCGTTCATCGCCGCCGCATACGCCGAAAGCTCCCGGCGGGTGCGCAGGAGCCGCTGCCGGTCCTCCTCCGTCCCGGCGCGGACGGCCTTGGGACGCTGGGAGAGGGCCTCGCCCAGCGTCTTCGCGACCTCCTTGCGGCTCGCGTGGTGGCTGTGCAGCGCCAGCACGAACGCACCGAGCCCCACGTCGTCCAGGCGGTTGCGCACCACGTCCAGCGCGGCGGCCTTCTCGCTGACGAACAGGACGCTGCGGCCCTTGTGCATGAGCGCCGCGATCATGTTGGCGATGGTCTGGCTCTTACCGGTGCCGGGCGGGCCGTCCATGATGAACGACCGGCCGTCGAGCGCCGCCGCGACGCACTGGCGCTGCGACGAGTCGGCGTCCAGGACCAGCGGCGTCAGCTCGGGCGGCTGGAGCTCATCGATCCTCTCGGCATCGATGGGCTCGAAGTACAGCGCGTCCTCGGGCAGGTGCGCGGCCTCGCCGAGCCCGATGGCCCGCACCAGTGGATGTGCCAGGACCTGGTCCTCGTGGTCGAGCAGGTCCCGGTACATCGCCTCCTTGTGGGAGCGGAAAGTGGCGAGCACGACGTCCTCGGTGACCTCCCAGTCCGGGTGCCCCGCGACGGCGGCGCGCACGACCGAGAGCGTGCCGGGCAGGTCCTTCATGCTGTCGGGGTCGGGCCACTCCAGTCCGAGCTGCTGCATCTTAACGCTCAGCGCCGGGTTGGGGACCACGTCCTCGCTCTGCTCCGTGACGAGCCTGAACACGCCGGGGCCGAGCCGGTCGAGCCGCACCGGGACGAGCAGCAGCGGCGCCAGGTTGAAGCCCTCCGCGCCGGGCTCGCGCCACTTGAGGAACGCCACGCCGAGCTGCAGGGTCCACAGCCCGGTGTCGTTGAACAACTGGTTGGAGTCGCGGTAGAGCTTGCGGAGTGAGGCGTCAAGCGCGAGCCGGGTGTTCTTCTGAGTGACGATCCCGGCGGTGTCCGCGAGCGTGACCAGCCCCTCGTCCTCGGCGTCGTCCTCGGGCAGCTCGGCGAACCGAAGTCCCGAGTCGAGCCCGATGAGCAGCGGACCGGCCGCGGGCGACCGAATGGCGAGCGTGGCCGTGCGGGTGTGCCGGAAGTTCAGGAGCCGGTTCCGCCCCGTCAGATCGATGAGGTTGTCGCGCCATTTGCCCAGCACAGTCCGCAGGTGCGTGCGCGGCAGCTCGTCCATCATCGAGTCCCCCATACGGTCCACTCCCTCCTGACAGGACCCGGCAGCGAGGTCTCAGCCAGGGACCGAAACGATTCTGACACTTCACTTCCTGTGCGAACGGGTCCGGATGAGGACACGAGACGGATGTGCACCATGGGACGCGCGACCCGCCCCACCGGTTGTCCGTTGGCGATCACCGAACACAGAGTTATTGTGAATGTGATCGACCACGAGACTGCGACAGGATAAGCAAGCCCCGGCTCCTCTAAGGCAGGCGGTCGTGGCCGATGAGCACGCCGCCGGCCGGCGGGACGGCCTCGCCGCTTACCGCGGCCCTCCCGCTGCGGAGCCGCGGGGCGTTTAGCCGGTCTGCCCCACGCAGCCGAGGGAGCTGGTCTCCGGCTTGAAGCGGGTCGACCAATCGGGGTAGTCCTCCTGCGTGTCCGAGAACCATGTGGTGAAATTCTGCTCCCACCTCTGGTTGGACAGGAAATCCTTCAATTGGGCGAGGACGATCCTGCAGTCTTCCTTGTTTCCGGGCTGCAGTCCGATCATCCACTCGTTCGGCCCGGTCGCCGGGATCTCTACGACATTGTCGTCCTTGTCCTTGGCGACGACGACGTCAGACGACGTCTCCTGGTATCCGTAGAGGATCAGCAGGTCGGTGCTGACCGCCTCAACCTGCTTGCCCCTGAGAAGCTCGACGCATTCTCCGAAGCGATCCTTGGACAATATGGCGACACCGAGGGCTTGGAGCGCCTGCTGCGAGGTCGATCCGGTGGTCGTGCAGACGGATTTCCCCTTGAGGTCCGCGGATTTGCGGATCTCCTTGTACTTCTTGCGGACGAGCACGCCCTGCGGTGTCCGTATATAGGGACCCACCAACTGCACTTTTGATCTGCGTTCCGGGGTGTCGGAGTACGTGGCCACGATCATGGGGAGAGATTTGTTCTTCAGCTTGTCGTCGCGGTCTTTTGTCACGACCGGAGAGAAAACGTGGTTCGTGCCCGTATTGGTTGTTATGTAGTCGACCAGCCGTATCTCGAATCCATCGAACCTGGATCCGTTCTGCTGGGAGAGTTGCGGTTGGTCCGGTTTTATGCCGACCGTCATGTTCTTTCCGCGTCCGAAATGCGACTCCGCCGCGTGGGTCGCGCTGGGCGAGGACTCTGCCGCAACGGGCGGCTGCCCGTGGCACCCGGTGAGGCAGGCAAGAGCGGTGAGCGTCAGAGCCGACACCCCGGCCCCCGGCTTGGTCATGCGGGCACGCAATTTCTCTCGGATCATCTGTGCAGACTTCCTCGTACATGGACATCGACAGCGCACATTGAGTTGGGTTCGACGTTCCGCACTGTCATGATGACCTCACGGTGCTCGGCGTCGGGCGGTGACCCGAGGCGTATGTCCTTCTCCACGTTCGGTTCTAATTCCACGGAACTCGCTTGCCAGGAGAGGCGCACCGAGAGCCGGATGCTGTCTCCGCAAGTAGGGGCTTGACGGTTTCGTGGCGTGACAGTGAACGTAAGGCCGAGATACGTCCGCTTCTCCTTCGACGTGATTTTCGATAGGAGGGAGCTTCCGGCCTGCCTGCCGGTGAAATCCTGCGGTGACAGGCGGGCGTCCTTGGCGGCCAGATACCGGTCGTTCACACCGAGCAGGAGAAAAGGTATCGCGCAGCACGACAATATCCATAGGGTGGCCATCGCGACCTTCTGGTCGATCTTGCCAGAGGTCAGTGCGACCAGTGCCATGGTCGCGCCGGTCACCGCACCCAGAATCCCGAGGATGGCGATTGCGGTCGGGCCGTTCATCCAGATCGCGGCAGTCCAGAACGCGACGCACGCGATGACCGCAAGCAGCAGCCATGGACTCGAGGCCGGCTGCGCCTCGGGTGCATCGTTCGCTCTGCTCGCTTCGTTGTGATTCTCGGCATCCTGGGTGGGATTGCCCATGAGCTGCGCCTTTGTCTGAATCGATAGAAGGGTGGATCCGCCGGCCCGTACATTCGGTTGATGGCAGTATGCCGCCTGAGGCAACAAGGCGCGCAACTTTTGCCTCGCCGCGGGCTGATTCGGACCTGTGGGCGACCTGAACGGTCTCAGCGAACAAAAGGCCGTACAGCGCCTTCAGACTGCGGCCTTCGAATTGCTTGCGGCCAGGATGGCGGCACAGCCCCTTTCTTGCCGGGCGCGGCCGATTCCCGTTCCGGCCAGGGGGCCGCACGCTGGGCGGGACGCGGGATGCGACGGGCGCGGGGCTGGACGCCGTGCCGCCCGCGCCGAGCCGTCCGGGCGAGGCCGGCGACTGCGACGGCCGCTCGAACTGATCGAGGCGCCCCGGAATCGGGACGCCTCGCCGGTACCCCCGATCTCCGGGTATTCGTCAAATGGCTTTCTCACTCGTCCGCGCAGGTGCCGTTCGCCACCCGCCGCGGGCCCGCTTCGGCGTCGGCCCGCCGGAAGCCGTTCGAGCGCGGCGGCGGACTTCCGGCGCCATGACCACCGCAGCGGGGAGACGCCCTTGCCCTCCTGACCGTTGATCGGCCGAGATCCGGCGGGCCTCGGCCCCGGGGCTGCTCCGCGGCCTGGTCGCCCGGCCCGGCAGGGGAGCGGTCGTCGTGGCCGAGAGTGCGTCCGACCACCCCGAGGGCGGCGTTGCATCGCCCTCGGGGGCGGGCGCGGGTCAGCGGCGGTGCTCGAGCTTCATGTCGCCCGCGGTCACGTTGCGGATGTGGTCACTGGCGAGCATGGCGTGCGGGAAGCCGAGTGTGATCGCGCTGACCTCGTCAAGGCGGGCCAGATGGGAGGCAGAGAGGTCGACGTTCAGGGCGCCCAGATTGGTCTCCAACTGCGAGGGGGTGCGGGCGCCGATGATGGGCGCCGTCACACCCGGGCGCCGCAGCGCCCAGGCCAGCCCGACCTGGGCGGGTGTGCTACCCGACTCCGCCGCGATCTCCTTGACGACGTCGGCGATGGCGAGGTTGCGTTCGGTGAGCGTGCCGAGGGCGAAGTTGAAGCTCTTGCGGGTGCCGTCGGCGGACGCGGTGTTCGCCGCGGTCAGGTCGTCGCGGCCGTACTTGCCGGTGAGCAGCCCGCCGGCCAGGGGCGAGTACGGAACCACGCCCAGCCCCATCTCGCGCGCCATGGGGATCAGGTCGCGCTCACCCGTGCGTTCGATCAGGTTGTACTCGATCTGCAGCGCGACCAGCGGCGACCAGCCGCGCAGGTCGGCGATCGCCTGCATGCGCGACACCTGCCAGGCCGGGGCGTTGGAGATCCCCACGTACAGGACCTTGCCCTGCCGGACGAGATCGTCCAGGCCGCGCAGGATCTCCTCGACCGGAGTGGTGAAATCCCACACGTGCAGGTACAGCAGATCGATGTAGTCGGTGTTCAGCCGTCGCAGACTGGTCTCCACCGACGCGAACAGGTTCTTGCGGTGGGCGCCCCTGGCGTTCGGGTCACCAGGCCGGCGCAGCGTCGTGTACTTCGTCGCCAGCACCAAGCTTTCGCGGTTGCCGCGCGCGAATTCGCCCAGCAGACGCTCGGAGCTGCCGTTGCTGTAGGTGTCGGCGGTGTCGATGAAGTTGCCGCCGCGGTCGACGTAGACGTCGAACAGCTTGCGCGCCTCGTCCGGCTCGGCGCCCCAGCCCGACTCGGTGCCGAAGGTCGCCGCGCCCAGCGCCAGCGGCGAGACCCGCAGCCCGGACCGGCCCAGCTGCCGGTAGGTGTCGAGGGTGAGCGACATCGTGTCCTCCTGTGTTCGTGGTTCGAGGACAAGCCTGTGACCGGCGCGGGCCGGGGGTAAGGGAAGGCACTTCCTGGGAACAGCGGTCCCACCCTGGCTGTTGGACCGGACATGATCAGCACCGCCGTGGACACGACACAGGAACTGGCCGCGTTCCTGCGGACCCGTCGCGAGCGCCTGGACCCCCGGGATCTCGGCCTGCCGTCGGGCCGGCGGTCCCGGCGCACCCCGGGGCTGCGCCGCGAAGAGGTCGCCGAACTGGCCGGGGTCAGCATCGACTACATCGTGCGGCTCGAACAGGCCCGCGGGCTGCGGCCCTCGGCGGACGTCGTGGAGGCGCTGGCCCGCGCACTGCGGCTGGCCCCCGACGAACGCGCCTACCTCTTCGACCTGGCCCGCCGGCGCCCCCGCGGCGCCGCCAAGCCGGCCACCGTCGCGGCCCCGCCGCTGGCCCGCCTGGTGGACGACCTGTCGCCGCTGCCGGCCATGCTGCTGAACCACCGCTTCGACATCCTGGCCTGGAACCGCGAAATGGCGAGGCTGCAACTCGACTTCGACGCCCTGCCGCCGTCCCAGCGCAACGCGATGTGGCTGTGCCTGATGCACCCGGAGACGCGCGAGTACTACATCGACCGCGAACGCGTCCTGCGGGAGGGGGTCGCCCGCCTCCGCGCCGCGTGGGCCGCGCATCCGGAAGACCGGGCGCTGACCGACCTCATCTCCGGCCTCCTCGCCGGCAACGAGGAGTTCGCGCGGCTGTGGGCCGAGCGGGACGTCAAGGTCAACGGCCGCGGCGACAAGGCGATACGGCATCCCGAGGCCGGTGTGCTCAGCATGCATTTCGAAGTCCTCATGCCGCTGCAGGACCCGGAGCAGCGGTTGATGATCAGCCGCGCCGCCGACGATGCGAGCCGGTCGGCATTGGACCGCCTGTTCGCACGGTGATACGGACCGTCCCGCCTGATCGACGAGAACCGCCCCCGGGGCGTCGCGGCGTACGTCATGCCGTGGTCGGAGGTCGGGTTTCGACCGTGGTCTGATGACCGGGAGACGCGGGCGGCCGAAGCTGGGCGGCATGACATCACAGACGGAGGCCGCCCCGGCGATCAGGGTCGAGGGGCTGACGAAACGGTACGGCCGGCGGACGGTGGTCGACGCTCTGACGTTCACCGTCCGGCCGGGCGCGGTGACGGGCTTCTTCGGCCCGAACGGCGCGGGCAAGACCACGGCGATGAAGGCGGTCGTGGGGCTGGCGCGCCCGTCGGCGGGCTCGGTGTCGGTGCTGGGCGCGCCGGTGGCCTCGCTGGTGCCGGACGCGCGCCGGATCGGCGTCCACATCGAGCCGTGCGGCGCGCACCCCGCCCGGACGGCCCGCGCGCACCTGCGGGCGCTGGCGCTGGCGGCGGGGCTGCCGCGCCGCCGCGCCGACGAGGTGCTGGAGGTCGCCGAGTTGACGGGGGCGGCGCGCCGCCGGGTCGGCGCCTTCTCGCTGGGGATGCGCCAGCGGCTCGGGCTCGCCGCCGCGCTGCTCGGCGACCCGGAGATCCTGGTGCTGGACGAGCCGGCCAACGGCCTCGACCCGCAGGGCATCCGCTGGCTCCGGACGATGCTCCGCGAACGGGCCGCGAAGGGCGGCACGGTGCTGCTGTCCAGCCACCTGCTCGCGGAGGCCGCGCAGACCGTCGACGACGTGGTCGTCATCGACCGTGGCAGGCTGGTCCACCAGGGACCGATCAGTGGGGTGGAGTCGCTGGAGGACGTGTTCCTCGAGCTCACCGGAGGGGTGGAACGATGATCGGCCTGCTTCGCGCGGAACTGCTCAAGGCGGTGACCACCCGCGCCGTGTGGGGGTTCGCGATCGGCGGGACGGCCTTCGCCGCCCTGAACGCGGTGCTCATCGCCAAGGCGTCGGGGACGCTCGACGAGATCCCGGAGAAGAAGGAGGCGCTGGCGGGGCTCCCCGTCCTCCTGCTGCTGTGGGGGCTGGTCGGCGCGGCCGGCGAGTACCGCCACCGGACCGCCGCGCCCACGGCGCTGGTCGCCCGGCGCGGCCGCGGAACCGTCCTGGCGGTGCGGATCGCGGCGTACGCGCTGACCGGGCTCGGGCTGGCGCTGCTGATCAACGCGGTCGCGGTCGGCGTGGCGCTGCCCCTGCTGGCGGACCAGCCCGGCCCGGACCTGACGTCCGCCCAGGTGGCCGAGGTCGTGGCGGGCAACGTCGGGGCGTTCGTGCTGGCGGCGGTGCTGGGCGCGGCGGTCGGCGCGCTGATCCGCGTCCCGGTCGTCGGCGCGGTCGTCCTGCTGATCCTGGCCCTGGTGGTGCAGCCCCTGGTGGGCGGCGCGTGGGAGCGGGAAGGAAACCTCTCGCCGTTCGGCGCGGCGGGCGTCATGACCGGCGGAACCCACGACACGACGCTCACGGTCGCGGAGGCCGGTGCGGTGTTCGCGGTCTGGACGGTCCTCGCGGTACTGATCGCGGTCGCGTGCGAACGACGGCGCGACCTGGCGTGAGCGTGGGCATCGCGGAGCGGATCCGGGCGGTGCGGGGCTTGCAGGCCGCGCACCGCCCGGTGCTGTTCGACATCGCGCTCGCCGTGGCGGCGACCTTCGTGGAAGTGGGGCTGCTGTTCAACGACGGCACGCACGCCGTGCCCCTGCCGATCGCGGTGACCGTCCTCACCGGTGCGGCGCTGCTGGCCCGCCGCCGGTCCGGGGTGGCGGTGACCGCTGTGACGGTCGCGTCGGCGGCCGTGCTGGCCGCGGCGGGATACTCGCCCGGTGGCGCGCCCGTCGTCGTCGCGCTGTGGTCGCTCGCCGAAACACGCGACCGGCGCGTCTCGCTCGCGGTGCTGGCACCGGTGATCGTGTTCCTGGCCGCCTGCAGCATCTGCACCCCGCCCGCGCCGGTCGGCGCGTGGATGCTCGGCGCCTACATGCAGACGCGCCGCCGCTACGTCCGGGCGGTCGAGGAGCGGGCCGCCACCCTCGAACGCGAACGGGAGCAGCTCGACCTGATCGCGGCGCAGCGCGAACGCGGCGCGATCGCCCGCGAACTGCACGACATCGTCGCGCACTCGGTGACGGTGATGCTGATCGGGGTCCGCGGCGCCCGCGACGTCCTGGAGACCGAACCGCAGGTGGCCGCGCGGACGCTGGAGCAGGTGGAGACCAGCGCCGAGCGGAGCCTGGCCGAACTGCGCCGGATCCTCGTCCTGCTGCGCGACCGGCAGGCGGCGGAGACGCGGCCGCAGCCCGCACTGGCCGACCTGGACGACCTGGTCGCCGGGTACCGCGCTGCGGGCCTGCCGGTCCGGCTGGAGATCGCCGGGGAACCCCTGGACCTGCCGAGCGGGGTGGAGCTGTCCGCCTACCGGATCATCGAGGAGGCGCTGACCAACGCGCTGAAACACGCCGGCGCGACACTGGTCACGGTGAGGCTGGACTACGGCGGCACTGACCTGGAGGTGCGGGTGCACGACGACGGGACGGGAACCGGCGAGCCGGGCCCCGGCGGGCACGGCTTGGTGGGGATGCGGGAACGGGTCGCGGTGCTCGGCGGCGACCTGGAGACCGGCCCCGCCCCTGGCGGCGGCTTCCGGGTCGCGGCACGGCTGCCGATCGGGGAGCCCGCATGACGATCCGGGTGCTGATCGTCGACGACCAGGAACTGATCCGGATCGGCTTCCGGCTGTTCCTGCAGACCCGTACCGACCTGGAGGTCGTCGGCGAGGCCGCGGACGGCCACGAGGCGATCGCGCGCGCGGCCGAACTGCGACCCGACGTCGTCCTGATGGACGTCCGGATGCCGCGGATGGACGGCGTCGAGGCCACCGCACGCATCACCGCCACGGACCGTCCTGCACCGGACGAGCCCGGCTCGACCGCCGGTCCGCCGCGCGTACTGATCCTCACCACCTACGACCTCGACGAATACGTGTTCGGCGCACTGCGCGCCGGGGCGTCCGGATTCCTGCTGAAGGACGCGCCCCGAGAGCGGCTCCTGGAGGCGATCCGCGTCGTCCACCAGGGCGAGGCGCTGCTATCCCCGTCGATCACCCGCCGCCTGATCGAGGACTACGCCGGACGCACCGACCCCGTCCGGCCGTCCCCGGACCTGCTGACCGCACTGACCCCGCGCGAACGCGAGATGCTCCTCCTCGTCGCCCAGGGCCTGTCGAACCAGGAGATCGCGGCGCGCCTCGTCGTCACCGAGGCCACCGTCAAAAGCCACGTCGGCAGCGTCTTCGCCAAACTCCACCTACGCGACCGCGTCCAAGCCGTCGTCCTGGCCTACGAACACGGCATCGTCGTCCCCGGCCGCCGCCCGAACCTCCAATGAATCCACTGGAGTACGCCCAGGCTCAGATCTTGGTGTTGAGGTCGACGTCCGGGGGCGCCACGTAGATGCGTGAACTGATCATGGCCAGCAGCACACTGCCCTTGTCGTTGCGCGGCTTGATCCACTCGATGGTGAGCTTGGAGTGATCGTCAGTGCGTTCTGCCCAGATCTCCGGATCTTGTTTGGAGAACGCGTCCCGGCCCTCCTGGACGACCTTCCACCCCGCTGAGGGCAGCGCTTTGCGGACGCGTGCGTAGCCTTCTCCGATCTCCTGATCCGGCAGGCCCCAGACGGACCAGGAACCCGTCATGCTGTAGCCCCGCTCGACGCCTTGCGCCTCAGTGTTGATCAACGCGGCGGGTGGATCGCCCTTCCCTTTCGGGAGATCGACCATCTCCTTGATGCCGGCCAGACGGGCCTCCACCTGCGACCGTACTGTCTCCGGATCGGCGGCCTTCGGTTCATATCCAATATCGTTCATGGCTTGGCATCCGCTCGTGGTCAATGTGACGGCGGCCAGTACCACCCCGGTCAAGGGGCCTCGTACGCCCTTCATTCGGACGGTTCTCATTGAATTCCCGTGACCACTTTGGCCATGTTCCTGAGGCTGGTCGAGTTCTTGTCGAAGTAGGACGTGTGCGCTGTTGCGGGATTTAATCCCTTACCCTCCATGCCGTAATCCAGCCTCCTGCCGCCGAATCCCGGATCGCCGGGCACCGATGCCATGCCCAGGAACCGCCCGGGTAGTTCGGTGTGGTTTCCGCCGTAGGGGACGGGGTCGCCGGGTGCTCGATCGGTGTAGACATGGTCGTCCCCGATCCCGAGTTCTGACGCGCGGCCCGCTTCGACGCCCGGACTTCCCGCGAAGATGATGTCGTCGGCGCCGAGATGTCCATGGACCGCGGCGGAGCCGATGACGGTACTCCCGTAACTGTGACCGATCATCGTCAGGTGGGCGGTACCGCCTTGGTGGGCGGTGCGCGTCCCGTCAACGAAATGGTTCAACAGGGGTGCTCCTTCGTCCGCGTAGTGGCGGAAAGGGGCTTCGAGCGGAATGCTCTGAGGAGCGTCGTATCCGAGCCAGGTGATCGTGGATACGGACTCGCCCTTGCTCATCTGATTCGACGTCAACCACAAGTCATTGCCGCGGTGCAAACCGGTTTCCATCCCGGCGAGGTTCGCATAGGTGCCGGGGACGTAGACCGCGGTGTGGGCGGCCGTGTCCGGGTTGCCCCTGGCGACGATGGCGTGGCCGTTGCCGCGCGTGTCGAAGCCCAGCAGGTAGCCCTCGGGAAGGTTCTTCTGGCCTGCCATGTCCAGGTTCGTCTGGATGGCGTCCATGCCTTTCAGTTGGCCCGCGAGCCTGTCGTGCTCGTCCTTCCAGATCTGGTAGAGCGGGTTGGTCACCGGGCCGGTCGGGCCGCTGAGGAACTGCTCGGGCGGCTTTCCCATGGCGTTCAGGCGCTGCTGGACGTCCGCGTGCGTTTCCTGGAGGACGAGCCGGTTGGCCTGGTCGCGGACGTCGGCGGGAAGTCCGTCCAGCGCGCCGATCTCGTCCGGGTGCGCCGTGATGTACTCCTGGCGCTGCTCCGGTGTGAGGCCGCGCCACCATTCCGCCGTCTTTTTCGGGTCCTTGCCGTCCGGGAGGCGGAGCCGGAGGCCGGTGTCGGCGAGCCCGGCCACCAGCCGCCCGTCGTTTCGGGCGTCCAGCCACGTCCTCGCCGTCACCCGCAGGTCCGGGGCGGCGGCGAGTCTCGCGAGCGCGGCCGCGTATCTCTCGTCGATCGCGGTCGCCCGGGTCACCGCGCGGCGGATCTGGTCGGCGATCGCCTGTGCCCGGGCCCGGTTGTCGCCGCCCTGGGCGCCGAGGGGCAGGCCGCCGGCCCCGGTGGCAGTGCCGCCGTGCCGCATGGGCGGCGAGGCCGGATAGCCGAGCCGCCCGTCGGGGCTGACGGTGAACCCGAGCCCGGCCGCCTCGCCGAGGGCTTGTTGCAGTGATTTCTGCTGGGCGCCGAGTTCGGCGGACATCGAGGCCAACAGTGTCCGGACGTCCCCCGATTCCGCCATTCCGTACTCGAAATTGCGGCTCAGCCGGGTCAGCCGCTGGAAAGCGGCCTCGGCGTCCTTCCCCTGCCAGGTGCCGTGCAGGGGTGCCAGTAACCGGCGGTCGGCGGTGTCACGTCCGGCCTCCAGCTCGTTCATCAGCCGGCCCCAGCCGTCCCCGGCGGACTTCACCGGCCCCAGGTCCAGCTTCTGGAGCTGCTGCATCGACACCACGTCAGCCGTCCGCCTTCACATTGAGCAGATCGTTGAAGTTCTTGTTCATCCCGTCGACGAGCCCCTGCTCGGTCGCTTCGTCGTTGCCCGCGTTGGTCCGGAACGTCTCGGCGATCGACCAGCATTCGCCGCGCAGCGCGCCGAGCCGTTCGTCCCAGGATTGGAAGACTTTCGCCAGTGCGCCCGCGAACGCGAAACCGTCCGCACCCGCCGCGACGCCCTGGTGGGCGTTCTCCAAATTCTTCAGCGACTTCTGGACGTGGGCGCCCAGGGCGTCCGCCGACGTGCCCGTCTTCCGCAGATGCGCGGGGTCGAACTTCCGAGTCTCGGTCACCGGCTTTCCCTTCCGTTCACGCACTGCGGCCGACTCTTCGGCGGCGGCTCACGATGAGGAGCGCGGCGGTCAGTCCCGCGACGACCAGGCTCGCGCCCGCCGCCCCGGCGACGATCGTCGCCACCGGAAGCCCGCCGGAGCCGCCTTCGGGTTTCGCCGCCGCCACCGGCTGCCGTGACGGCGCTCGGTACGTGGACGCCTTCCAGCGGTCGAACGCCTCGTAGACGGCGTTGGGCGCGCTGGACGGAACCGGGTACGTGGCGGGGTCCATTGCGTTGCGGACGAGGAGCACCCCGTAGCCGGTCCGCGGGTCCCATTTCTTGGTGCCGACCGGCATGGCCGTGGCGAGGATCCGCTGCACGACCGTCCGCCCGGACATGCCGGGATTCCGCGACCGGATCAGCGCCACCGCCGCCGACGTCAGGGCGGCCGCCCCGCTGGTGCCCGCCGAGCCGGGGTAGTAGGTGCCGTCCTTGCCCACAAGCCCCATCTGCGCACCGGGCGCCGAGATGGTCACATAGTTCTGCCGCTGGGTCCTGTGCCAGGGCTTCGTCGCCTTGGTCACCGCCCCCACCGCGAGCACTCCCGGACACCTCGCCGGCTGTTCCGCGGCGTTCGTGCCGTCTCCGTCGTTTCCGGCCGCTGCGACCAGAACGACATCATGCGCGATCGCGTATGCGATGGCGGACTGGAGATCGTCCTCGCATCGAACCGACGTTCCGCCGATCGACATGTTGACGACCTTGGCCCCGTGGTCGACGGCGAACCGGATCCCCTGCGCGATCTCAGAGATGTTGTCCTCGGTCGCGGAACCGTGCGGAAGGCGCACCGGGATGATCTCCGCTTCGGGCGCCAGCCCCACGTATCCGGTGCGTCCGCCGCCGCGTCCCGCGATGAGCGCGGCGATGGACGTC
This sequence comes from Actinomadura bangladeshensis, assembly GCF_004348335.1. Lineage (GTDB taxonomy): Bacteria > Actinomycetota > Actinomycetes > Streptosporangiales > Streptosporangiaceae > Spirillospora > Spirillospora bangladeshensis. The sequence continues at coordinate 48,563 of NZ_SMJW01000007.1, forward strand.
CCGTGTCCCTGCTCGTCGAAGTCGGCCTGCCCCCTGGTATCCCCGCCGGCCGTGTCGAGGCCGGGCAGGACGGCACCGGAGAGTTCGGGGAGCCGCGCGTTGACGCCGTCGTCGATCACCGCGACCTTCACGCCGGCGCCCTTGCTGAGCGGCCACACCTTCGTCTCGACCGACCATGCGTGGAACCACCACTCATCGCTGCGCGGGACCGGAGCGGCGGAGGCCGGGGCCGCCGCGGCGGTCCAGGCCAGTGCGGTCGCCGCCGCGCCCGCGCAGACGCGCCGGGCCCATGCCGGGGGAGTCAATCCGTCCACTCGATCCGGGGCTCTTCGGCATGCGGCGGGGCGGTGGCCTCGCGTGCCTCCAACCGCTCCAGCCTGTCGAGGACCCTGCGCAACAGGGCCTCCTGCTCGGTCGGCTCGTCACCGGAGGTCTTCTGCGGCTCGGTGGGCTCGGGTGTCACCTCGCCGATGACCCTCGGTGCGACCTCCCGATCGTCGTACCAGACGTCCTGTTCGCTCAGCCACGTTCTCCGGTTGTGCTCCTTGGAGTGGTCTCCTCCGCGTCCTGAGCCTCCGGGATATCCGACGCCGGGCAAGCCAAGACGGCCTGCCGATGCCGTCCTGCCTGTCGCGCCGTGTGCGGGTGCCCCGCCAGGACCACCGGCGCCGGGAAGCAGACCTGGGCCTGCACCGGTCGTTCCGCCGGTAACACCGCCGCCACCTCCGGTGGCACCTCCGGGGAGGCCGCCACCCGCACCGAGGCCGCCGCCGACGGCGGGGCCGATCCCACCGGACGAGCCGGAACCCGGCAGGCTGCCGGCGCCGCCGGACGTCCCGAGAGCAGCCAGGTCAGTGCCGCCGAGGCTGCCGGGTTGTTGAGCTTCACCGGTGCCCGGCGAGCTGTCGCTGCTCACGCCGTCGAGAACCGAACCCGGAGCAACGCCAGGACCGCGGGTGCCGCCGCCCGTTTCGTGTGAACTCGCCGATCCGGATGCGTGCCCAGTTCCCGATCCCTCCGCAGGGAGGGTTCCGCCGGGGCCGTCAGTCCGCACGCTCGCGCTCGGCGATCCGTAGTCGAATCGCCTGTCCGTGCTGATGCTCGGCAGGCCGGTGGAGATGTCGGCGGGGATGGCGTTCCAGGTCTGGGTGGCGCGGGCGTTGGCGCCCTGCATCCACTGGCGCGCCTCTTCGACGCTCTTGGGGGTCGGCATGCTCTGCTGGTACCAGGCCAGGTAGCTCGTCCCGTGGGTTCTGACTGCGTTTCCCACCTCGGACGATCGGGAGGAGATCTCGAACGCGGCGACGAACAACTCGCGCAGGTGGTGCTGGGCGGCGTTGGAGGCGGGCCCCTTCCACGCGTTCGCGAGGTCATGGGCGAACCGGCGCAGGTCCGTCATCGCCTGGTCATAGGCGTTCGCAAGGTCCACGTAACTCTGGCCGGAGGCGGTCACCGCCGCGGGGGCGGTGCCGCGGAGCAATGATGTGATCTCTTCCTTGGACGTGTACGAGGCGGGCGAGCCGGACGGAGCACCATTGCGCAGCGAGGAGGTCATGTGCTCGGTCATCGCTACCGTTCCGCCTCCGGCCAGGTCGGTCCGGGGCCGGGTACGCCGGGGCTCGGCTCACTGGTCGGGACGGACGGCGGCGCCCCGCTCACCAGCCGGTCGAGTTCGCGGATCTTCGCCTCGATCTCGGCCTCGTGCCTGTCGTACACGTTCGCCGTCGCGTACAGCTTCTTGACGACGGCCTGCATGGCGTGGACGAACCGCAGGTGGTGGTCGCCGATCGCGGCGTGGGCGGTGGCCGCGGTTCCGGCGAGCTGGACGGCGGCGTCCCAGCGTCCGAACGCCGCGGGCGGCGCGGAGCCGGCCGCGCGCAGGTGTGCGGTGGCCGTGGAGATCACGGTCTCCAGCTGTCTTTCCAGCCGCCGCGCGAGCGATGTCACGTCGCCGACGACCAGGTCGGGCCCCGTGCTCTCGAGTCCGGGCCAGGCGCGCGCTTCTGGTGGCAGCCCCGAACGTGTGGGCGGCACAAGTACCTCCATGGGGGGAGCGAGGAAGTAACGGAGCGCGGGGACTTGACCAGACATCTTTCACCATGGAGTGCCATGCGTCAAAGCGCTGAGCAACTTTTCTCGTGCCGGTAGTTAGCGAGGCTGTGGAGGTCTCGGCCCCTATATGCGACTGCGATGCATTTTGCTTAGGTAAACGTGTGTCCTCCGGCATCATGTCGATGACGTGTTCGGGTTTCGGTATGTCCGCATTGCCGCTACCGGGTGCGTCCGCGAAATCGTTACGGTGCTGTCGTCGGCGAGGCGGTGCAGGCGGGCGGGGCGTCCGCCGGTGCCGGTCTCCGGGGCAAATCCGTGCCGGCGGACGCGAGCATGCCGGCGGCGGTCAGCCGGTGCAGCGGCCTTCGGCCTTGCTGCGGGCCGCGAGTTCGGCGACGCCGGCCTTGCGCGCGTACCGGTAGTCGGCGGCCGCGGCCTCGCCGTACTCGCCGACGGCACTCGGCGTATCGGAGTGTGTGAGGAATCAGTTCAGTCCAGAAGGAAATCGAGTTCTGCGGCGGCGTCCTTGAAGAGTGCCAGTATTGTTTGCGAGAAATGGTTCTGGTAGGGCTCTTCGGGGAGTGGCGGAGGTATCGATTCTTCGTAGATTTCCGTGCTCAGGATCTCTGCGCGGCGAGACGCGGAGCCCTTTCCGTGCTCCATGTAGGCGCGCGTCCAGGCGGGGCGGGGGTCGTGCGTGATCAGTTGGTCGACCAGCGTCGTGATCCGCTTCGTGACGGCGCTCGAAATGTCGCCGACGATGATCTCCTGCTCGTCGGTGTCCGGCTCGGATCCGGTCCAGCGGACGGGTCTCTGGATCATCCGGTAGACCGCGTACTCCAGGGCCGTTCGCAGGCTCGCCGCGGGGCGCAGGTCCTTGTACTCGTCGGTGTGCCCCTCTGAGAGGCGGCGCGTCAGCGCCTTGATGCTGCTCCAGTGCTTCTTCGGCGTCTCGGGGCAGTAGGCGAGCCCCAGGGTGCAGCGCCACCGGGTGTGGAAGGACCGGGCCGCCTCGGCGACCGCGTCCGTCAGCTGCCCGCTTTCGTAGACCGGGCGCGCCTGCCCCGTCCCGCCCCGGACCGCCTCCTTCGTGAGCGCTTCGAGGAGGCCGTTGAGCTGCCGCATCGTGCGCCGGGACGCCTTCGGCCGGCGCGGGTCGATGCGTCCGGGGTCGAGGACCTGCTCGATGCCGCCGACGAAGTAGCGCGCCTCGTCCAGGCGGCGGCGCAGTATCCGCTCGGCCAGTCCGAGCTCTTCCCGGATTTCGCTCAGCACGTTCTCGGCCGATCCGAGGACGTGCCTCTCGCGGTCGGAGAACGAGCCGAGATTGTCGCCCTTGACGAGGTCGAAGTGGGTGAACAGGAAGAACAGCTTCTCGCCGTTCCCCGTGGCCGCCGCCGTCCGCATCACCGCGACCGGCGCCGCCTGCATCGGCTGCTGGGCGTTGTCGACGAGCACGATCGCGTCGACCTCGTCCAGGCGCTTGCGGAGGGGTGTGGACACCTCGGCGACGGAGCCGGGCGTGTGCCCGAGCCCTTCCCCGTCGATCAGGACGAGCCGCGCCCCGTGCTCGGCCCAGTGCGGGCGGAACGGCCCCGCCGCCCGGATCCCGTTCACCAGGGGCGTCAAAAGCCGGCCGAAGAGCGCCGCCCGGTTGCTGGAGAACCTGGTGACCCCGCGCAGGAACTCGGCCCGGTCGGCGCACTCCCAGGACCAGGACAGCGGCCACCCGTCCGGGGCGCGATGCAGGTCGCCCTCCGTCAGGAGCTCGAAGCGGTCCTCGATGGCGTTGAGGAACGCGTCGACGATCAGCGCACAGGTATCCGAGCGCCGCACGCGCGTTTCGAGTTCGTCCTCGATGTACTCCTCAAGCGGCCGGTCCTCGTTCCCGGATCCGGTCGCGTCCCGCTGGACGGCGGCCAGTTCGGTCGCGACCGCGTGCTGGACGGCGCGTACCGCGTTCTGGACGAGCTCCGTCGTGCGCGGGTCGGCCGTGCGCGAAGCCGGTGCGGCCGGTGCCGCCGACGCGGCGGCCTCAGCATCGTCGTCCAGCTCGTCGTCCAACTCGTCATCGATGTCGTCGGCGTCCGAGGATTCGGGGAGGGCGGCGCGGCCGAGGAGGTAGCTGAACCGGTAGCGCTGGCTGACGTGGTCGAGCAGCCGGTTCTGGATCACCTCCCGGGGACGGCCTTCGAACGCCGCCCGCGCCGCTTCCCAGACGTTGTCGCGCAGGTGGCCGGTGATCTCGTCGCGGCCGGCGAAGGTCACGGCGGCGCGGAACGGGCCTCCGGCCGTGAGGACGATCTCGGTGTCGGCCACGGTGGTCTTCGCGGTCGAGGTGGACGGGAACCGCTCGGTCTCCGGGTCCGTGCCGAGCAGCTGCCGGACGACCGTCGTCTTCCCCGCCCCCGTGGTGCCCAGCAGGAGCACGTGCCGGTATCCCTCGGCGGCCCCGGGAAGCGGCAGCATCTCGTCCCGCAGGGCGGGAAAATCCCTGGTCGGGGCCTGCGCGGGCGTGCCGCCCACGACGGCGCGTTCGGTGAGCCGCCATTCTCGCTCCACCGCGTCCGCGAGGTCGGGAGGCATCCGCCAGTGCCCGAGGTTGTGCGGGGCGGGGACGGGGTCGGCCAGCGGCACCGCGTCCGCCAGCTTCCAGTGGATGAACCGCTTGTCGGCCCAGGGCCCGCAGTCGCACGACCGCTCGTCGCACACGTCCGCCACCCGCGCCACGGCCACGATCGTGTTCCGCTCACCGCACAGGGCGTCGAGGCTCTCTGGTGAGCGGCCGGTCAGCCGGCTGGTCAGGCGCCTCAGGTCGCCGTCCATGGTCGAGCCCGCGCAGATGGCGATCCAGCCGCGCTGTTCCGTCGAGTACGGGCGGTTGTAGACGGTCTGGTGGCCGTGGCTGATCGCCCACGCGGCCGGCTGAGGGACGGTCAGGGCCCAGCAGAGTTCGGACAAGTCACATCCTCGGATAGGGGTCCGCGTTCAGGGGGCGGACGTCTCGATGAACTTGACGAGGGGGGTGAGGAGGCGGCCGTGGTGTTCGGGGCGGTCGCCCTCGAAGCGGGCGAGGACGCGGTCGAACTCGGCGCGGTTGCGGGTCTCCCACGTCCACGACTCGGGCCAGCCGGACGGGTCGCGGTGCAGTTCGCCGACGTCCAGGAGGAGGAAGCGGTCGCGGACGGCGGCGAGGAGGGCCTCGACGACCCGCGCGGTCACCGGCGAGCGCCGGACGTGGGACTCGGCCTCCCCGGTGCCGGCCTCCCGGACCAGCCGGCGGACCGCCCCCGCCGCCGACCGGACCAGTTCCGCCGCGCCCGTGTCGGCCGGCCCCAGGACGTGGCCGAGCGGGAACGGCCCGCCGTCCAGCAGGATGTCCCGGATCACCGGCTCGGGGCGTTGCGCGAGGGCCGCGCGGGCCGCCTCCCAGAGGGTGTCGCGGAGGCGGCCGGCGATCTCGTCGCGGCCCGCGAAGATGACGGTGGCGCGCACGTCATGGCCCCGGCGTCAGCGGTTCCCGAGCGGGACGGTGACGCCCCCGGACCACATCGAGTCGTGCAGCTCGATGGCCTTCAGCCTGGTGCCGCGCGGGACGTCGTAGATGAGCGTGCCCTTGACCGAGTTCCCCGGGTTGATCTGCTCGAAGAACGACTTGGACTCTTGGCTCGTCCAGGTGGACGCCTCGGGGTCGGCCTCGAACTTGCGGCCCTTGGAGTCGATGAGCGTCTGGTTCACGTCGCTGAACGTCCGGGACCGGTCGCCGATGTTCTTCACGGTGACGTAGATGAAGACGAACTGCCCCTGGGCGGTGTCGCCGAAGTACTCGTTGCCGACCTTCTTCACGCCCTTCTTCACCTTGGTGACGGTGAAGGCGAACTTGCCGTCGCGGTACTCGCGGCCGATCCCGTTGACGACCTTCTTCTCGCCGGGCGGCTTCGTCTCGCCCTTTTCGCTCTTCTCGCTCTTCTCCACCGGCTTCTTCTCGGCGGCCGGGGACTCCGAGTCGGACGCGGCGGGCGTATCGGACGAGCTGGCCACGACCGCGACGCACGACACCATCATGAACAGCCCGGCGGCGGCGCCGATGATCCCGTAGAGGCAGCCCTTCCCGCGCTTCCGCGGCGGCGGGACGGCGTAGGCGGGAAGCGGCGGGACGGGGCCCTGCCCGTAGGGCTGGTGGGGGTTCATCTCGTTCTCCAGAAGAGTCAGGCGGCGAGTTCGCCGGGGGTTCGGTCGGAGGTGCCGTGCCATGCGCGCAGGAACGCCTCGACGAGGCCCTCGGCACGGGCGGCGCAGTCGAAGGGCTCGGCCGCGTTACGGCGGGCGATGGACGCGAGGGAGTCGGCCGTCTCGTTGAGCGGATGGCCGGAATGCCCCTTCACGTGCTCGAACGCCAGCCCGGGGCGTCCGGCGACGCGGCGGGCCAGCCGGACCAGGGACGGCGGGGCGCCGCGGCGGGGCCGCAGGTCGTAGCCGTCCGGCAGCAGGCCGGTGTCGCCGCGCCGCCACGCCCGCAGGAAGCGGAGCGCGGGCCGGCTGTCGAGCAGCAGCGTCAGCTCCGGGCCGTCGTCGCCGACGCGGTCGAGCAGGAGGCCGACGGCCCGCAGTTCGCTGACCAGGACCCGGCTGGGGCCGGTCGGGTCCTGCGGCCCGAACGTCCAGCCGCGCATGCCCCAGCGGCCGTCGCCGACGACGTAGCCGAGGCCGCAGGTGCCGCGCTTCCAGCTCGCGTCGGTCGCGGCGACGAGCGGGCCGGGCGGCCACCCGGGCACCCGGCCCTCCACCGGCCTCCGGCCCCGGGCGGGGGGCGGCGGCAGGTGCGGGCAGTCCGGGTGGTGCTCCCCGGTGTCGGCGTAGTGCTCGGCCTCACCGGCGAGCATCTCCGCGATCGGGTCGTCGCCGTGCCGGACGGCGGCGAAGCACAGCCACAGCAGCCGGCGGGCGACTGCGCAGCACGGGCACATCGGGGCCCGCGTCGCGGCGGCGCGTAACCGCTGGGTGCGTGCGGCGAGGTCCGCCGGCATCCGTCCCTGCGCGTCGTCGAACTCGTGCAGCGGCATCGTCGGGACATGCACGGATCGCCACCTCCGCTCTCTGGCCTGGGGAAAGGACGACGCCGCCGGCATCGCCTCGGTCTGTACACAGCAAACCACACTAGGAGCTGTGAACGCAATCAACAAACGAATCGAATCGAGCACGTGTGAGATCGAGCGCTGTCGGCGGCGGGGACGTGAATCAGATCAACCGCCGTGATAGGCGCTAGGGTGATGCCGACCCTGAACGTCGGCTGAAAGGAGCGCTGGTGCCGAACGATGCGACGGTGACCGCGGCGGACATCGCCCGCCTCGCGGCGGTGGGCCGCGCGGCCGTGAGCAACTGGCGCCGCCGCCACGACGACTTCCCGCAGCCCGTCGGCGGGACGGCGGTCAGCCCGACGTTCTCCCTCACCGAGGTGGAGGACTGGCTTCGCGGCCAGGGAAAACTGGCCGACTCGCCCGTCCGCGAGCGCGTCTGGCAGACCCTGCGCACCGCAGCGTCCGAGGGCCGCGACCTCGCCGACGTCCTCACCTTCGCCGGCGCGTTCCTCCTGCACCTGCGCGCCGACCCCGCCCGCTGGGACGAGCTGCCGGACGCCCCCGACGACGAGGTCGCCGCCGCCCTGCCCGAGGTCGTCCAGGCCCTGCCCGGGGGAGTGGAGGCGGCCCCCGGCCTGACACCGCCGTCGGCCGTGCCGCTCGTCCGCGCCCTCTCCCAGCTCGTGGACGAGCTCGGCGCCGTGGAGACCTTCGAGTTCCTGCGCACCCGCTACCTGGAGCACCACAGCCGCCGCGTCTACCTGACCCCGGAACCGGTCGTCCGGCTGATGCTGGAACTCGGGGGCCCGGCGCGGACCGTCCTCGACCCGGCCTGCGGGACCGGCACCTACCTCAAGGCCGCCGACGAGGTGTTCGAGGACGTCCGGCAGCTCCTCGGGCAGGAGATCGACGACACGACCGCGCGCATGTCCGCGATCCAGCTCGCGCTACGCGGCGCCCCGGCCGAGGTGTGCCCGGGTGACTCCCTGCTGGCCGACGCCTTCCCCGGACGGACCGTCGACCTGGTCGTCTCCAACCCGCCCTTCAACGACCGGGGCTGGGGCTACGAGCAACTGACCGGCGACCCGCGCTGGGAGTACGGGCTGCCACCGCGCATGGAATCGGAGCTGGCGTGGCTCCAGCACGGCCTCGCCCATGTCGAGCCGGGGGGGCATGTCGTTCTGCTCATGCCCCCCGCTGTCGCGAACCGCCGTTCCGGACGCCGCGTCCGTTCCGAGTTGCTTCGCCGTGGGACGCTCCGCGCCGTGATCGGCCTGCCTCCCGGCGCGGTGCCGAACATGGCGGTCGCGCTGGCGGTGTGGGTTCTGCGTCGTCCGGCCCCTGGCGGCGCCCCTGCCGACGACGTCCTGATGGTCGACACGTCGGCCGACCCCGACAACTTCCGGAAGACGGCCCTGGACGCCTGGCGCCGTTACGAGAAGGGCAAGCCCACCGGGACGGACTCAAGCGTCGTCGTACGCATCATCGATCTCCTGGACGACGAGGTAGACCTCACCCCTGCCCGCTACCTCCCGCAGCGGAGCGCGCCCACGGCGGAAGGCTCGTTCGTCGCCGCACGCGAGCTTCTGGAGACGAAGGCCGCAGAACTTCCGCGAGCTGTCGCCGAACTGGCGTCCCTGACGCAGGCCCGCGCGCGCGCCGACGTCCCCATGACGACGGTCGGTGAGCTGGCCAAGGCGGGCGTGCTGCAGATACTCCGTCCTCCCGCCAAGGTGCGGCTGGGCGAAGGCAACGTGCCGGTCCTGACCCTGGAGGACATCGCGCTGGGCCAGGACCCCACGGGCACGGCCGCACCTGACGACGAGCATGTGCATGTCGCGGCCGGCGATGTCGTCGTGTCGCTCGCCGCACGTCACCCCGTGGCGCGCGTCATCACCGAGGAGGGGCCGGTGCTGGGTCCCGGCCTGGCCCTCGTGCGCGCGGAACCGTCCCGGTCCGACCCCGATTTCGTCGCCGGATGGCTGCTGCTCGGCGCGCAGGGCGCCCGGCTCCGCAGCTCCACCTCGTCCGCCCGCTTCGACGTCCGCCGCGCCCGCCTGCCCCGCCTCGGCCTGGACGAGCAGGCCGAGATCGGGCGGGAGTTCCGCAGGCTCACCGACCTGGAGGCCGCACTCCGCGACACCTACCGCCTCGGCGCCGACGTCCTGCGCCTCGGCCTGGAGGGGCTCGGCGCGGGCACCCTCCGCCCGTCCGGCGGACCCCGGTAGGTTCCGGGGGCCGCCGCCGGTACGCTGCCTGCACGGGCCAGTGGAGGTGGGCGTTGCGGCGGGGCGATCTCCTCGGGGAACGCGAGCGGTACGAGCTCGATCAGGCGATCGGGCGCGGCGGGATGGGCGAGGTGTGGCGCGCCTACGACCGCTTCCTCGACCGGCGCCTGGCCGTCAAGTTCACCCGCGTCTCGGACGAGTCGCTCGTCGGGCGGTTCGAGCAGGAGGCGCGGAGCACCGCCTGGTTCGAGCACCCCGGCGTCCCGACCGTCTACGACTTCGGCAGCCACGACGGATGCTTCTACCTGGTCATGCAGTACGTCGAGGGCACGACCGTCGACCACGTCCTAGACGCCGAGGAGAAGCTCTCCATCTCGTGGGCCGCGCTCATAGCCGCCCAGGTGTGCGCCGTCCTGAACGTCGCGCACCAACGCCCGCTGGTGCACCGCGACCTCAAACCCAGCAACCTGATGCTGTGCCGGGACGGCTCGGTGAAAGTCCTCGATTTCGGTGCCGCGGTGGGTCTCGGGCCGGGCGACGTGCGCCGGACCACCACCGGCCTGGGCGCGCCCTACACGCCGGGCTATACGGCCATGGAGCAGGTGTACGGCAGCCCAAGCCCGCAGAGCGACCTGTACTCCCTCGGCTGTGTCCTCTACGAGATGCTCACCGGCCGCCAGGTCTTCGCGGGGACGACGCCATACGAGGTGCTGCGCCGCCATGAGGACGAGGCTCCGACCCCACCGCGCGTGCTCAACCCCGATGTTCCTCCGGCGCTCGACGCACTCGTCCTTCAACTCCTCGCGAAGCAGCCGGGTGACCGTCCAACCAACGCCGACGAGGTGTACCACCGCCTCTTGCACTTCGTCTCGTCCCTGCACCCGCTCCCAGGAATCGTGGACGCGATCGCACCGCAACACCTGTACGCCGGTGCCGTCAGCCGAATCCAGATATCCGGGAGCGTCCCGTCACCTCGCCAAGAGGAACCCGTGGAGCTGCCCACGCTGGGCGAGGTCGTCCAAGCGCGCGCGGAAGCGGCCGACCTCGCCGAAGCGGGCCGCTACACGCAGGCGGCGGAGCTCCTCTCCGGCCTGACCGAACCCACCCGCCTGGCGCTGGGCGACGACGACCCCGAGTACATGGGGCTGCGCCTCGACCTCGCGGACGTCCTCTTCCAGGGCGGCGACTACCGCCGGGCCGTCCACGCCTACCGCGCCGCGGCCGTGACCCTGGCCGAGTGGTACGGCCCGGACGACCCGCACGTCCTGAACTGCCGCGAACAGGAGGCCGTCAGCCAGGCCCACCTGGGCGCCACCGACACGGCGCTCGCGCATCTGCGCGAACTCCTGGACGACCTCTCCGACGCCGGTCCCTGGGATCCGCTGGTCCTGCGCCTCCGCGAACGCGTGGCCCGCCTGAAGCTCGCCGCCGGGGAAACGGACCAGGCCCGCAAGGAACTGACCGAACTCCTGGCCCACATCACGGGCCTACGCGGCGACGACCATCCGCAGGCGACGGCGATACGGACGCTCCTGCAAGACCTCACCCAGGCAGAAACGGGCTAGGCGCTCCCGCATACGACACGTACAGGTGGTCGCGCGCCCGCGTTGAGGCGACGAACAGCAGGCAGCGCTCCTTCTGGACGTCCTGCGCATGCGCCTTCGGGTCTTCGTCTTCCGGCGTGATGGCCTTCGCCGCGGGAAGCGAGTTCTCGTCCGCCCCGATGACCGCGATGCACCGGAACTCCAGCCCCTTCATGCGGTGCATGGTGCCGACCTGGACACCCGGCGTCTTGCTGGGCACCTGATAGGCCGCGATCCCCTCGTCCTTCAGCCGCTTCGCGGCCTTCTTCGCGACCCAGCCGTACCGGTGAGCGATCCCGATGGCACTGGGCTCCACCCCGTCGTCGAGCCAGCCCCGGACCTGCGCCACGAGCCCGTCCATCTCCGCGTCCGGATCCGGATACGCCTCCACGACGGGCCGCCGCCCGTGAATGGGTGACCGGTACCCGTCGAGCGTGTCGGCGGAATCGTCGAGTCCCTGCGCCGGCGAGAGCCCGAGCAAGGGCACCGACCACGCCAGGATCTCCTGCGTCGTCCGGTAATTGATCTTCAACTTCGTACTGCGTCCGCGCACATTGATGCCGAGGCTGGTCAGCGAAACGTGGCTGTCGTAGATCCGCTGATGCGGGTCCCCGACGATGAACAGGTCGTCCGGTCCGACTGCCACCAGCCGCCGCAGCAGCCGCCATTGTGTCGGATGGATGTCCTGCGCCTCATCGACGATCACATGGTCGTATTCGGGCCCGTCCACGAGATCCGCCGCCTCATTGGCAAGCTGCGGAAACGTCGACTTCCCCTCGGTGGCGAGCCCGTCGACCACGACGCGGATCGCCCGCCACACCACCGACCGCTGCGCCTTCCCCAGCGGAACCCCGCGCCCGGTGCGCGTGCACGCGAGATAGTCATCCTCGCTCTCGATCTCCTGAGCGAGGATGATCTGCTCCCATTCCCGGCTGAGGAAGGACGGCGAGAACGGCGTCCCCTCGGCCGCCTCCTCCCAGAGCGGGTCGAGCACATCCGACCCGGCGATACCGGGCTTGTGACGCCGCCCCACGATCCCGTAGGAAACGGAATCGACATTCTTGACGTGAACCCGCTCGCGCACCTTGGGATCGTCCACGAGCAGTTCAAGCTGCTTCTCCAGCGCCTCCGCCAGATTCCGCGTGAACGTCGTGAGCAGGACGCGTCCGCCCTTGCTCGCGAGGAACTTCGCGCGATGCAGCGCCGTGACGGTCTTCCCCGTCCCGGCACCCCCGGTCACCTGGGCGGGCCCGCTATAAGAAACCCGGAGCGCCACCCGCCGCTGCACCGGATGCAGGAAAATACGCCAGGTGTCGAAGGGATGGGCCAGAACCTCCCGCAGCTCCTCGGGACCGTTGACGAAGACGACCTTCCCCGGCGTCCTGCGCATGGCGGTCACCAGGTCGTCGGGATCGACGGCCGCGGGCTTCTCCTCGACAGGCAGGCATTGCGCGACCTCGTCCCACGCCTGCTGCACGTTCATGCCCTGCGCCAGCGCCAGCAGCGCGATGTACTGCGGCTCCGGCAGCAGTTTCTCCATCGCCTGCAGATGCGACTCGTCCGTCAGCAGCTTGACGAGCGGAATCAGCTCCGCATCGATGCCGAGCCGTACCAGATCCTTGTCGAAGACATGCCCCAGCAGCCGGAAGTTCGTTCCCTCCGCGACCTTCTCCAGCGCGGGCGACATCTCCTCGAGCGCGACCTGATCCCGCACCTCGAACACGCCGATCGCCCGGTTGACCGAGAACTTCCTGCTCCGCGCCCACGCGATCGCCTCGTCATGGGCCTTCACCGCCAGCAGGCAGTAGACGTCCCCCGTCTCCGGCGCCAGCACCACCCCGCGCCAGAACTGGTCGATCCGGATGGTCCGGATCCGCGGATCCTTGGCATTGTTGAGCTTTTCCAGGTGCAGCCCCGCATGCGTGTGCTCGGCGAACTTCGCGATCGCCGCCTCGACACCCCTGCGCACCTTCGGCTCCAACTTGGCGTACTGCGGCATGAACGAATCCGCAATAGCAAGCTGAGCCACCCCGCACCGTCCTTCCACCAGCCCTGACACCCCGTCAGGTCCGAATATCCTAGGAGCATCCCGCCCCCATGGATGATTGAACCCCGTACAACCCCCGTCCACCTCCGGACAAACCCGGAATCCTCTGGGGACCCGCGATGAGCGTGGCCCGGACGGACAGCGGACGACATGAACGAGTGTGCACTCGATCAACCTGCGGTCCCTCTGGTGAGGAGGTTGACGGGTGAAGCGGTGGCGGCCTACGGTTTGCGGCAGGCTTGTCATCCGATGGTCCGTGAGGTGCGTCAACTCAGGGACACTCGGCGGGGGACGGGAGGGGCGGCGCGTATGGACGTCTTCGGGGTGCACGACCGGCTGATCAGGGACTATTCCGCCTTCACCTCGTCACTGGTCGAGGTCCGCGACGAGCGTATCGCCGAGCACCTGCGGGACGAGGAGAGGGACAAGGTCCGCTGGCCCGATCCGTGGCTGTCGCTCAACCCGAACTTCGAGCCCGCCGGCACGGTCGCCGAGCTGGTCGAGGACGAGACGCTCCACCCGTACTGCGCCCGCTTCTTCCGCGCCAAGAAGCACCCGGAGGACGAGGGGGAGCACACCCTCACCCTGCACCGGCACCAGTACGAGGCGATCAAGGCGGCGCGCAAGAAGGACAGCTACGTCCTCACCACCGGCACCGGATCGGGCAAGAGCCTGTCCTACATCGTCCCCATCGTCGACTCGGTGCTGCGCGACCCGGAACCGGGGCGGATCAAGGCGATCGTCGTCTACCCGATGAACGCCCTGGCGAACAGCCAGCTCCACGAGCTGGAGAAGTACCTGACGTGGGGGGTGGCCGCCGACGACCGCCCTGTCACGTTCGCCCGCTACACCGGTCAGGACGGCACGGAGGAGCGCGACCGCATCATCAGGGCCAAGCCGGACATCCTGCTGACCAACTACGTGATGCTCGAATACCTGCTGACCAGGCCGGTGGAGCGACTCCAGCTGGTCGGGGCGGCGCAGGGCCTGCGCTTCCTGGTGCTGGACGAGCTGCACACCTACCGGGGCCGGCAGGGCGCGGACGTGGCGATGCTCGTCCGCCGCCTCAGGGACGCCTGCCACGCCCCCGTGCTCCAGTGCGTCGGCACGTCCGCGACGATGGCGACCAGCGTGACGTTCGAGGAGGCCCAGGAGAAGGTCGCCGGGGTCGCGACCAGACTGTTCGGTACCCGGGTCGAGCCCGAGCGCGTGATCGGTGAGACCCTGCGCCGGGCCACCGGCCGGGAGAACGCGACGAAGGCCGAACTCCGCGAAGCCGTCGGCACCGTCCTCGACGGCCCCCCGCGCGATTACGCCGCCCTGGCCCGCGACCCCCTCGCCGGCTGGATCGAGACCACCTTCGGCCTCGCCAAGGAGGGCGACCGGCTGGTCCGCCGCCGCCCTCGGACCCTCCCGAGCGCGGCCGAGGAGCTGGCGGACGCGACCGGTGAGCCGCGAGAGCGCTGCCAGGACGCCATCTCGGCGGCCCTCCAGCAGGGGTCGCACGCGCGCCACCCGAAGACCGGCTGGCCGCTGTTCGCGTTCCGCCTGCACCAGTTCCTCTCCAAGGGCGACACCGTCTACGTCAGCCTGGAGAACGAGAACGAACGGCACATCACAGGCCAGTACCAGGTCAGCGTCCCCGGCCAGCGGGAGAAGAGCCTGCTCCCGCTCGCGTTCTGCCGCGAGTGCGGCCAGGAGTACCTCGTCGTCGCCCGCACGAAGAAGGCGGACGGCGTGTACTACACGCCCCGCCAGGAGCAGGACGCCGCCGGCGGAGACGACGCCAACGGCTACCTCTACATCAGCACCGGCCATCCCTGGCCCGTCGAGAACCCCCTCGGCGAAGGCCGCCTCCCCGACTCCTGGTTCGACACCGACGAGGGCGGCACCCCCTACGTCCTGCCGCGCCTGCGCGACCACCTGCCCAAGGAGGTCTGGCTCGGCGTGGACGGCGGCGAGCGCGCCCCCGGCGACGGCCTGCGCGCCGCCTACTTCTCCACCCCGTTCCGCTTCTGCCTGCGCTGCCGCGTCTCGTACGCGCAGACGCGCGGCAGCGACTTCGCCAAGCTCGCCTCCTACGCCGCCGAGGGACGCAGTTCCGCCGTTTCGGTGATCAGCTCCAGCGTCGTCCGGAGCCTGCGCACCCAGCAGGGCCTGGACGACGAGGCGAAGAAGCTCCTCACGTTCGTCGACAACCGGCAGGACGCCAGCCTCCAGGCGGGCTTCTTCAACGACTTCGTGCAGGTCACCCAGGTCCGCGGCGCCCTCTACCACGCGGCCCGTGAAGCGGGCGGGCACGGGCTCACTCACGAGACCATCGCCCAGGCCGTCGAGAGGGCGCTCGGCCTCGGCATGGCGGACTTCGCGCAGAACCCCGGCGTGAAGTTCAGCCAGAAGGAGAACGTCAGGCGGGCGCTCCGGCAGGTCCTCTCCTACCGCCTCTACGGCGACCTCGAACGCGGCTGGCGCGTCACGATGCCGAACCTGGAGCAGACCGGCCTGATCCGCTTCGGCTACGCCGACCTGGAGGAGATCGCCGCCGACGAGGAGAGCTGGGAGGACGCCCACCCCCTCCTGCGCGCCGACGAGCCCGCGCACCGCGCCGCCCTCGCCCATCTGCTCCTGGACGAGATGCGCCGCCAGCTCGCCGTGGACATCGACGTCCTCACCCAGCACGGCTACGAACGCGTGCAGAGCCTGTCCGACCAGCTCTTGACGGGCCAGTGGGCGCTACCGGAGAACGAGCCCCGCGTCCCCGCCCGGACGGTCTACCCGGTCCCCGCCGGACGGGGCGGCAGCCGCGGCAGCGTGCACTTCACCGGCCGCAGCGCGCTCGGCCGCTACCTGCGCCGCCCGAAGGAGTTCCTCGAGACCCCCACCGTCGACGATGCCCAGCAGATCATCGCGAGCCTCCTCAAAGTCCTGGAGAAGACCGGCGTCCTCGCGGTCGTGGACGAGCTGGACGGCGTCCCCGGCTACCGGCTCAAGGCGTCCGCGCTCATCTGGCGCGCCGGGGACGGCGAGGCGGGCGCCCCCGACCCGCTCCGCAAGGTCGTCGACCCCGGGGCGGACGTCCGCGTCAACGCCTTCTTCCGCGACCTCTACAAGGAGACCGCCGGCGCGCTCCGGGGCATGGAGGCCCGCGAGCACACCGCGCAGGTCACCAACGAGGACCGGATCCGCCGCGAGGAGGCGTTCCGCGACGGCGAACTCCCGCTCCTGTTCTGCTCGCCGACCATGGAACTGGGCGTCGACATCGCCAGCCTGAACGCGGTGGGCATGCGCAACGTCCCGCCGACCCCGGCGAACTACGCGCAGCGGTCCGGGCGCGCGGGACGCAGCGGCCAGCCCGCCCTCGTCACCACCTACTGCTCGACGGGCCGCGCCCACGACCAGTACTACTTCCGCCGCTCCGAGGACATGGTGGCGGGCAGCGTCGAACCGCCCCGCCTCGACCTCGCCAACGAGGACCTCCTCCGCTCCCATGTCCACGCGATCTGGCTGGCGGAGACGGGCGCGTCCCTGCACTCCCGGATGGACGAGGTCCTCGACATCTCCGGCGAGAACCCGACTCTGGACATCCACTCCCACCTCGTGGACCAGTTCGCGGACGAAGGCGCCCGCCGCCGCGCCGCCGCCCACGCGGAACGCGTCCTCGCCGACCTCTCCGCCCCGGGCGAACCCGGTATCGAGGACACCGTCTGGTGGCACGAGAACTGGATCGGCGACGTCGTCCGCGGCGCCGCCGAACGCTTCGACGCCGCCTGCCACCGCTGGCGGCAGCTCTACCGGGCCGCCCTGGACGAGCAGCGCGAGCAGAACCGGCGCGTCGTCGACCACTCCACGAACCCCAAGGCCCGCCGCCAGGCGCAGCGCCGCCGCCTGGACGCCGAGAACCAGCTGAAACTCCTCAAGAACGAGGAGAGCGAGCAGCAGTTCAGCGACTTCTACACCTACCGCTACTTCGCGTCCGAGGGCTTCCTGCCCGGCTACTCCTTCCCCCGCCTGCCGCTCGCCGCCTACATCCCGGGGGAGCGGCGCCGCGGCACCTACATCCAGCGGCCCCGCTTCATCGCGGTCGGCGAGTTCGGGCCGGGCGCGCTCATCTACCACGAGGGCGCCCGCTACCAGGTCGCCAGCGTCCAGGTCCCGGCCGGCGCGGAGGCGGGCGACGTCGCCACCACCGAGTCCCGGATCTGCGGGTCGTGCGGCTACTGGCACTCCCGCCAGGCGGGCACGGACAGGTGCGAGGAGTGCGACGCCGAACTGGGCGGCAGCCTGTCCCAGATGATGCATCTCCAGACCGTCCACACGGTCCGCCGCCAGCGCATCTCCTCCGACGAGGAGGAGCGCCGCCGCGCGGGCTTCGAGCTCCAGACCGTGTACCGCTTCAGCGAGCACGGCACCCGCCCCGGCCGCCTCCGCGCCGACGTGGAGAACGCCCAGGGGGAGCCCATCGCCGACCTGGTCTACGGGGACGCCGCCGCGATCCGCGTCATCAACCGGGGCCGCCGCCGCCGCAAGGACTCCCGCGACGTCGGCTTCTGGCTCGACCCGATCAAGGGGCGCTGGCTCAGCGAGACCCGCGCCGCCGACCTCACCCCGGAGGACGACGGCCTCGCCGCGCTCAAGGACGCGACCCGCGCCGTGAAGGTCGTCCCGTTCGTCGAGGACCACAAGAACATCTGCGTGTTCCGCCTCACCCGCCCCGTGTCCGAACCGGAGGCGGTGACGCTCCGCTTCGCCCTCGAACGCGGCATGGAGGCCCTGTTCCAGTTGGAGGACGCCGAACTCAGCAGCGAGTCGCTCCCCGACGCCGACGGCCGCGGCCGGATGCTGTTCGTCGAGAGCGCCGAGGGCGGCGCCGGCGCGCTCCGCCGCCTCCATGATGAGGGCGGCATGCTCGCCGAGGTCGCCAAGCAGGCCCTGCGCATCATCCACATCGACCCCGGCACCCTCCGGGACGAGGGATCGGCGCCCGGTGCCCGCGAACGCTGCGAGCGCGGCTGCTACGACTGCCTGCTCTCCTACACCAACCAGGTGTTCCACCAGCGCATCGACCGGCACGCCGTGGTCGGCCTGCTCGCCGAACTGGCCGGCTCCTGGACGGGCGGGCGCGCCGCCCAGGAGGGAACCGCCGACGAGCACGCCACCGGCCTCACCGACGCGTCCGGCAGCGAACTGGAACGCCGGTTCGTCACCTTCCTCAAGGACAGCGACTATCGTCTCCCCGACGAGGCGCAGACGCTGGTCGCCGACGCCCTCGCCCGCCCCGACTTCGTGTACCGGCTGCCCGCCGGGCCCGTCGCCGTGTACGTCGACGGTCCCCACCACGAGCACGCGACGGTGTGGGAACGCGACGTCCAGGCGGAGGGGCGCCTGCTCGACCTCGGCTGGCTGGTGGTCCGGTTCGGCTACGACAAGGAGTGGAACGACATCGTGCGCGAGTACCCGAGCGTCTTCGGCACCGGACGCACCGGACGCACCGGACGGGGCAACGCCTGATGCCCGCCGCTCCCGGTGCCGCCCCCGCCTACACGCCCGGCTCTCTCATCGCCGCGCGCGGCCGTGAATGGGTCGTCCTCCCCGAGTCCACCGGCGGCTTCATCGTCGCCCGCCCCCTCAACGGCGACCGCGAGTTCACCACCGGCCTGTTCGCCGCCGAGGTGGAGCCCGCCACCTTCCCGCGCCCGACCGGCGACCCCCGCGACATCGGCGACAGCGTCGCCGCGGGCCTGCTCCGCACCGCGATGCGGATCGGCTTCACCTCCGCCGCCGGCCCGTTCCGCTCGCTCGCCGCGATCGCCGTCGAACCCCGCCAGTACCAGCTGCTCCCCCTCCTGCTCGCCCTCCGCATGGACACCGTCCGCCTCCTCATCGGCGACGACGTCGGCATCGGCAAGACCATCGAGGCGTCCCTGATCGCCAAGGAGCTGATCGAGCAGGGCGAGGCCGAACACCTCACCGTCCTGTGCTCCCCGGCCCTCGCCGAGCAGTGGCAGGCCGAACTCCGCGACAAGTTCGCGATCGACGCGCAGCTCGTCCTGCCGTCCACGGTCACGCGGCTCCAGCGCGGCATGCGCGCCGACGAGTCGATCTTCGAGAAGTACCCGTACACGGTCGTGTCCACCGACTTCATCAAGGGCGACCGGCGCCGCGCCCAGTTCCTGCGCGCCTGCCCGGAGCTGGTCATCGTGGACGAGGCGCACACCTGCGTCCCGGCGGGCGGCGCCGGGACGACGCTCCGGCAGCGCCGCTACGACCTCCTCAAGGAGATCGCCGCCGACCCGGCCCGGCACCTGATCCTCGTCACCGCCACCCCGCACAGCGGCAAGGAGGACGCGTTCCGCGACCTCATCGGCCTGCTCGACCCGGAACTGGCCACCGTCGACCTGGAGACCGAGAAGGGCCGCGACCGCCTCGCCCGCCACTTCGTGCAGCGCCGCCGCCGCGACATCCGCCGCTACCTGGACGAGGAGACCCGCTTCCCCAAGGACAAGATGTTCCTCCCCGTCGAGTACGAGCAGGACGATGGCCAGGCGGACCTGATGGACAAGGTCCTGTCCTACGCCCGCGAGACCGTCCAGGACCCGGTGACCCGCGAGGTGCGGCGCCAGGTCCGCTGGTGGTCGGCGCTGGCCCTGCTGCGCTCGGTGGCGTCCTCGCCCCGCGCCGCCGCCGCGACCCTCACCGCCCGCTCCGCCGCCGACGCCGCCGAGACCGTCCCCGAGGCGGACGCGCTCGGCGCCCAGGGCGTCCTGGACATGGTCGAGGACGAGGCCCTCGAAGGCGTCGACGTCGCACCCGGCGCCGACCACGAGGAACTGACCGCGAAGGCCCGCGCCCGCATGCGCGCCCTCGCCGCCGAAGCCCGCGAACGCGAGGGCGTCGAGCACGACGCGAAGCTCCGCAAGCTCATCGACGAGGTCAAGGCGCTGCTCATCGAGGGCTACGACCCGATCGTGTTCTGCAAGTACATCCCCACCGCCGAATACGTCGCCGAACACCTCGGCAAGGCCCTCGGACGCAAGGCCGGCGTCGAGGCGGTCACGGGCACCCTCCCGCCCGCCGAACGCATCGACCGCATCGAGCAGCTCACCCGGCGGTCGAAGCGCCGCGTGCTCGTCGCCACCGACTGCCTGTCCGAAGGCGTCAACCTCCAGGAGCACTTCAACGCGGTCGTCCACTACGACCTCGCCTGGAACCCGACCCGGCACGAGCAGCGGGAAGGGCGCGTCGACCGGTTCGGGCAGCGCAGCGCGAAGGTCCGCGCGATCACGCTGTTCGGCACCGACAACGGCATCGACGGCGTCGTCCTGGACGTCCTGATCCGCAAGCACGCCACCATCGCCAAGCAGACCGGCGTCGCCGTGCCCGTCCCCGAACGCAGCGAGACGGTCGTCAAGGCCCTCGTCGAGGGTCTCCTCCTGCACAAGAAGGACCCCGACCAGCTCGCCCTCGACCTCGAGGTCGGCCAGGCCCGCGACAAGCTGCACCGCTCCTGGGAGAGCGCCGCTGCCCGCGAGTCGAAAGTGCTCACCAAGTACGCGCACTCCGGCGTCAAGGAACTGGACGAGGTGCAGCGCGAGGCCACCGAGGCCCGCACCGCGCTCGGACGCCACACCGACGTGGCCCGCTTCGTCCGCGAGTCCCTGGCGGCGATGGGCGGCGCTGTCCAGGTCGGCGAGGACGGCTTCACCGTCCAGACCCAGGGCCTGCCCATCGGCACCCGCCACACCCTCGGCCTCATCGGCGCCGCCGAGGACGAGACGAAGCCGCCCCTGCTGGAGTTCCTGCACGACGTGCCCGCCCCCACGGGCAAGCACGCCCTGGTGCGCACCGACCCGGCCGTCGTGGCGCTCGCCCGCTACGTTGTGGACGCCGCCCTCGACCCAGAGTTGAAGGAGCGTGAACGTCCCGCCCGCCGCTGCGGCGCGATCCGCACCACCGCCGTCACGTCCCGGACGACACTGCTCCTCGTCCGCTACCGCTTCCACCTCACGCTGCCGAGACCGTCCCGTCCCGGCGAGCCGAAACCCGAGCCCCGCACGCTCGTCGCCGAGGACGCCCAGATCCTCGCCTACCGTTCCACGCCGGACGGACGCGAGTGGCTCACTGACGCGGAGGTCACCGCGCTGCTCGCCGCCGGACCGGACGCCAACGTGCTGCCCGAACTGGTCCAGCGCGCCGTGCAGGCGTCCATCGCCGAACTCGGCGACCCGCCCGCCCCCGGCGAACCCGCGCCGCACGGCGCCGTCCAGGCCGACCTCGACGCCCGCGCCGGCGACCTCGCGGACCGCCTCGCCACCGCGCACCGCCGCGTCCGGTCATCGGTCGGCGCGATCCGCCGCGGCCTGGACGTCCGCCCCCACGACCACGCCGACGTCCTCGGCGTCTACGTCTACCTGCCCGCGGGAGGCGCTCGGTGACCGGCTCGCCCTACAACGCCGTCCACATCGAGGGCGGGCTCCTCTCCGCCGACCTCATCGAGCGGATCCGGTCGGCCGCCCGCGACTTGCCCGGCAACCGCCCCGAGGACTACCACCTCGCCGCCGGCGAGCGGATCGGCGAGGCCGCCAGCCGCAAATGGGACTACCTCAAGGGCGCCTACCGCGCGTTCCGCGAACGCCTGGACGCGCTGCCGCCGACCGACTCCGCCGTCACCGAGACCCGCGAACGCTGGCTGCTCCGCCTCTTCGACGAACTCGGCTTCGGACGATTGGCTTATGTGCGCGGCGGCATCGCGGCGGGGGAGAAGACGTATCCCGTCTCCCACCAGTGGGGCGAGCACGTCGCCGTCCACCTGCTCGGCTGGAACACCGACCTGGACCGGCAGACGAAAGCCCACGGGCAGACCGGCCGCGCCCCGCAGTCGATGCTCCAGGAGTTCCTCAACGCCAGCGACCCGCACCTGTGGGCCGTGCTGTCCAACGGACGGGTCCTGCGGATCCTGCGCGACTCGTCCGCCCTCGTCGGATCGGCCTATGTCCAGTTCGACCTGGAAGCCATCTTCGACGGCGACCTGTACCCGGAGTTCGTCCAGCTCTTCGCCCTGCTGCACTCGTCCCGGTTCGAGCTGCTGCCCCGCGACGACGGCGGCGAACCCACCGTCGCCGACTGCTGGCTCGAACGCTGGCGCGCCCACGGCATCGAAACCGGCAGCCGCGCCCGCGAGCAGCTCAGGAAGAATGTCGAACTCGCCCTGAACGAACTCGGCACCGGCTTCCTCGAAGTCACCCCGAAGCTGCGGGACGACCTGGCACATGGCCGCCTCACCCGCCAAGATCTTCGTCACGAACTGCTTCGGCTCGCCTACCAGCTCATCTTCCTCTTCGTTGCCGAAGGCCGTAACGCCCTGCTCGTCCAGGACCCGCCGGACGCGACCCCCGAGCAGCGCGCCGAACTCCAGGCCGCCCGCGACCGGTACACCGACTACTTCTCCGTCGAACGCCTCCGCCGCATCTCGTCCCGCCGCATGGGTGATCGTCACAAGGACCTGTGGCGGACGCTCGTCGTCGTCCTGGACGCCCTCGGCGCCGACGACGAGCGTCCGCCACAGGTCCTTGTGACGATCACCC
>NZ_SMJW01000080.1 GCF_004348335.1 Actinomadura bangladeshensis
GCTGACCTTGCGCCCCCGGGCCGGTGTCAGAGGCGGCGGGGGCCCATTTCGGCGCGGGGGCCGAGGGGGCGCTCCAGCGTCAGCGCCGCCCGGCGCACGGTGGCGCCGCCCCCGTCCGCCATGACGGGGTCCAGTTCGAGGCGCGCCACCTCGGGCAGGTCGTAGCCGAGGCGGGACGCGCGCAGCAGCAACTGCTCGAGCGCCGCCACCTCCACGGGTTCGGCACCGCGGTGGCCGAGCAGCAGCGGGGCGGTGCGGATCGCGCGGATCATCTCGGCGGCGTCCACGTCCGCGAGCGGCGACAGGCGGTAGGCGCGGTCGTCCAGCAGCTCGGCGGTCTCGTCGGCGATGCCGAACGAGATCAGCGGGCCGAACGAGCGGTCCTCCCGGACCACGATGCGGGTCGGCACGCCGTCGCCGCCGCCCGCGACCTCGATGCCGTAGCAGGCGAGCAGCTCGGCGGCCTGCTTCGGCGGGACGTCCACCGGGCCGCCGTCGCCGTCGCCGAGCCAGCCCGCGACCAGGACGCGCGCGCGGGCGCGGTCGACGTCCTCGAACACCGGCGTGCGCCCCGTGGGGCGCTGCCGCCACTGCGCGTACCTGATCACGTACGCCAGCGCCCGGACGGCGTCCTCCGGCGAGGCGTAGGACGGTACCGAGCCCTCGGCGGGCATCCCGTCCGGGCCGGGGACGCGCAGCTCGGCGGGCATGCCCTCGCTGCCCAGGTAGGTCGCCACGATCGGCTTCCCGCTGCCGCCGGCGAGCCGGAGGATCTTCTGCGGGACGCGGACGTCGTACCCGCCGATCGTCGGCGGCGTGAACAGCGCCACGACGGCGTCGACCGTGTCGTCGGCGAGCGCGCCGGCGAGGGCGGCCTCGTAGTCGTCGGCGTCCGCGCGGGGGCCGAGGTCGATGCGCGGCCGGACGTCCAGGCCGAGCGCGACGGCCTCGTCCTGCGCGAGCAGCCCGAGCGAGTTGGAGTTGTCGATGATCGCGATGCGGTCGCCGGCCGGGAGCGGCTGGTAGGCCAGCACCTGCGCGACGTCGAACAGCTCCGCCAGGTCCTCGACCCGGATGACGCCGGCCTGCTCGAACAGCGCGCTGACCGCGTGGTCGGGCAGCGTGAGGGCCTGCGCGGCGTGCCCGAGCGGGACGCCCTGCGTGCTGCGGCCGCTCTTCACCGCCACGATCGGCTTGCGGCGGCCGAGCCGGCGCGCCAGCCGCGCGAACTTGCGGGGGTTGCCCAGCGACTCCAGGTAGAGCAGGACGGCCTTGGTCGCCGGATCCTCCTCCCAGTACTGCATGAGGTCGTTGCCGGAGACGTCCGCCCGGTTCCCGGCCGACACGAACGTCGACAGGCCGAGGCCGCGTTCGGCCGTCCACTGCAGGATGGCGATGCCCAGCGCACCGGACTGGGAGAAGAAGCCCACCGGCCCCCGTCCCGGCATGGTCGGCGCCAGGGTCGCGTTGAGCCGCACGTCCGTGTCGGTGTTGGCGATGCCGAGGCAGTTGGGGCCGACGACGCGCATCCCATAGGCGCGTGCCAGGCTCACCAGCTCCTTCTGGGCGGCGCGTCCCTCCTCACCGACCTCGCCGAAGCCGGACGACACCACGACCAGCCCGCGCACGCCCTTGCCCGCGCACTGCTCCACGACCTCGTGGACGGCGTCGGCGCGGACGGCGACGACCGCGAGATCCACATCGTCCGGGATCTCCAGGACCGACGCGTACGCCCGCACGCCCGCGACCGCCACGGCCGTCGGGTGCACCGGGTAGACGGGCCCGGTGAAGTCCCCGCCCAGCAGGTTGCGCAGGACGGTCTGCCCGACGCTGTGCTCCGCGCGGCTCGCCCCGATCACCGCGACCGACCCCGGGAACAGCAGCCGCTGGATCGACCGCGACTCGGCCCGGTGCTCGCGGGCCGTCATGACCTCCAGCGAGGTCTCGGTCGGCTCCAGGTCGAGGACGAGCTCGATCACGCCCTCCTCGAACCGCTGCTCGGCCCGGTAGCCGGCCTCCCGGAACACCCGCGTCATCCGCCGGTTGTCGGGCAGCACGCTCGCCACGAACCGCCGCACGCCGCGCTCCCGCGCCGCCGCCGCGATGTGCTCCAGCAGCACCGCGCCGAGGCCGCGGCCCTGGTGCGCGTCCTCCACCAGGAACGCGACCTCCGCCGTCTCCGGCCGCTCACCGAGCCGGTCATAGCGGACGACCGCCACCATCACCCCCGCGATCGTGGCGATCAGCGCGACACGCCGGTCGTGGTCGACGGTCGTGAAGTGCTCGACGTCACGGTCCGACAGGTGCGGGCGCGGCGAGAAGAACCGGTAGTAGATCGACTCCGGGGACAGCCGCGCGTGGAACGAGCGCAGCAGGCCGGCGTCATCGGGCCGGATGGGACGCAGATGGGCCGTCCCGCCGTCGCTCAGGACGACGTCGGCCTCCCACTGATCCGGATAACCCTCGGTCACGTACCCGAGGGTAAGGCACGGACCCCTCAGGCCCCGCGTGGGAAAAAACGGGCTTCCCCGGGTTTCGCTGCGCGTTCGAGACCTAATCCGGGCTCAAGAGCTGTTACGGTCGACCACACGCCCAGTGTTGCCGCTCGCGCGGGCCGTGTTGATCGAGGTGATGACTCCATGACGCGCGTGGTCGTGGTCGGCGATCTTATGACAGACACCGTGGCGCGTGCCGCGTTCCCCTTGGCAAAGGGGAGCGACACGCCCGCCGCCGTGACGACCCACGGGGGCGGCTCGGGCGCCAACGTGGCCGCCTGGCTCGCCCTGGAAGGAGTCGAGACCGCGTTCGTCGGACGCCGCGGCTCCGACATCGCGGGCCGGAACCGGGACATGGAGATGATGGGGTACGGCGTCGACGCCCGCCTCGTCATGGACCAGGAGCGTCCCACCGGCACCTGCGTGGTGATGGTCACGCACAAAGGCGACCGGACGATGCTGTCCGATCCCGGCGCCAACGGCGCGCTCCTCCCCGAGGACATCGAGCGCTGCAAAGACCTGTTCACGCAGGGCACCCACCTGCACCTGTCCGGCTACTCGCTGATCAACGAGGGCTCCCGGAAGGCCGCCATCCACACCCTGGACCTCGCCCGCAAGGCGCAGATGTCCGTCTCCGTGGACGGCGGCTCGTCCTCCCCGCTCAAGCGGATGGGCGCCGAGCCCTTCCTCGAGTGGACGCAGGGCGCGCGCCTGCTCGTCGTCAACGCCAAAGAGGCCGAGATCCTCACTGGCCGCGACACGGCCGAGCAGGCCGCCAAGGTGCTGACCGCCTGGTACCCGCAGGTCGTCATCAAGAACGGCGCCGACGGCGCCCTCTGGTACACCAACGGCCGCCCCGAGCCCGTCACCGTCGCCGCCGAACCCGTCGACAAGGTCATCGACGGCACCGGCGCCGGCGACGCGTTCGTCGCGGGCTTCCTGCCGCCCTGGCTGGACGGCAAGCAGCCCGCCGACGCCCTCACCGCCGGCTGCCGCCTCGCCGCCCAGGCCATGAAGCACCTCGGCGCCCGCCCCACCCTCGACGTGGTCGACAACCAGATCAAGTAGAGGGGTGTGCCGGCCCAGGGGGGCGACCTCCTGGAACGCCCGGCGGCGACGCAGGCGATCTCACGCCGCCGTTGCGGTGTCAGGCGAGCGGGGTGTAGGTGCGGACGTCTTCCTTGACCGCCGCCCAGAGGCGGTTGAGAGGGTGGCCGGCGTCGTAGCGCTCCAGGTCGGCGCGCCGGACGAACGCGCCGGTCATCAGCTCGGCCTTGGGCTCCAGGTCGTCATGCAGCCGGATGGCGCGCAGGGGGGCCGCATCGGGGTCGTCCTGGGCGGCCATGCCGCGTCCGATCGACCCGGTGACGATCATGCAGCCGCGTACGAACCCCGACCGCAGCAGCGACAGCCCGTAGTGGACGTCGTCGATGTCGGCGACGACGTTGAGGCGCTCCCGGAAGTTCGTCCCGTACCAGGTGGCGAGCAGATCGGCGACCAGGCCGGCGGGCGGCAGCACCAGCGGGACGCGCCCGAGCCCGCTCGTCTCGACCGGCCTGTCCGGCAGCTCGTTCTCCGGCAGGTTGGTCAGCAGCAGCGCCTGGCCCCGCGCGTACTCGATGACCTCGTACTCCTTCAGGCGGAGGTCGCCCTCCGGGGTGCTGACGATGCTGCCGCACACGAGATCGACCTGCCGGTTCTCCAGGCGCGACCACACGTCCTTGGTGCGGACGTGGGCGACCTTGAACTCCACCTCCCGCTGCCGGAACTCCTCCGAAACCCGGTTCCAGGCCCGGGACACGATCGGCAGCGTGAACTCGGTGGTGCCGACGGTCAGCATCCGCCCGAGGCGGCGGCGGCTCAGATGAATGGACTCAAGCCATTTGTCGAACGTCATGCGCGCCCGCTCGACGGTGGTCTCGCCCGTGGGGGTGAACAGGTAGTCCTTGCCGCGCCCCTGCCGGACGGTCAGCACCTCACCGCACAGCATCTGGCTATTGCGGTTCAGGATGTCGAGCTGCTTCTGGACACTGGACTGCTCGCGCCCGAGAACCCGCGCGGCCCGCAGCGCCGACCCGGTCTCGTGCACCACCAGGAGGGTCCGCAGCTGATCGAACGTCATGTCGAGCAGCCCGGACGGGCAGTCCACAAGGGCATCGAGACTCGGTGACACGCTGAGGGACATTACTACCCGTTCCGCCGCCCCGCAGAAATGGCCGTACGGCCAACTCAGCGGGAAATGATGACATTTCCCCCTGAACTTATCTCAAGATGTTCTTGCAAACAAGTGGACAGAGTTTTCTAATCTCTAGGACACTTTCTCCCGAGCCGCTCCCCGCCGCCGTCATCCGTCCCACGCAGGACGGCGGCGTTCCGGGCGTGCCCCGGCGGTGCCGGCCGCCGGGGCCGCCGCTCGGCGCCCCGACTCCCGTTCGCCGCGGCCCTTCTCCGCCGCGGCGCCGGGGCAGGCCGCCGGCCCGTGCGCGGGGCCGCGCGCACGGGCCGGCACGATCGTCCCGCCCGCGCCCTGCGGGGGCGCGCGGGCGGCCGACGATCCCCCACCCGAGCACAACGCCCCCGGGTATGCCGACCCGGCCCCTCGGCACCCCACGTGCCACGAACACCCGCAGAGCCGGCCGGTACCAACAGCACCCGGCGACACCAGACCGCGGTTCCAAGGAACCGAGGACCCCGACCGATGAATATCTGGGCGCACGCAGGTCCATACGAAGACCGCACAACCAGGCAACTCACGCAACCGCCGCCCAGAGGAGCCAGAGCATGCCCGCCCAAACGACATGCCCCCGCGGCACGCGCCGGGCGAACCAGAGCCTGGATCGCCGCAGGACAAGGCCGTTCCGCCGGGTATCCGGCCTGATGCCCGCTTCGCCAATCGGCCCGATGTCCTGCGCTCGGACATTCCGTCGGGCGGCACCATGACCGCGCGTGGCGCGGCCCGTGTCTACGCCGCCCTGCTGGGCCACGTCGACGGGGTCGAACTGGTCTCGCCCGCTCGGCTCGCCGATATGGCCGCGGTGCACTACGAGGGCCTGGACGAGGTCATGGGTATGACGGCGACGTGGGCCTTTGGTTTCAGCACCTTCCGCCCCGGCGGCGTCCTCTCCCGGCCCGGATCGACTCTCGGCATGGTCGGCATGAACGGCTCGGCCGCCTACGCCGACATCGACTCCGGCGTGGCCGTCGCGGTGATGCGCAACCGCTTCAGCCCCGACATGGCGGCGGCGTCCCGTATCGACCGCATCGTCGGTGACCTCTTGCCCGCACAGAACCGATCGGAATGATCATGAAGGAACCCATGCCTCGGCTCGACGAGCGTTTCAGCGATCCCGCAGCTCGGGCGGTGCCCTGGGCGACGACCCGGGCGGCGCTGGAGTCCGCACAACTGTCCTGGATCACGACCGTCCGCTCCGACGGGCGGCCCCATGTGACTCCCCTCGTGGCCGTGTGGCTCGATGAGGCGCTCTACTTCACGACAGGTCCCGAGGAGCAGAAGGCCGTGAACCTCGACGGAAACTCGCAGGTGGCCTTGACCACCGGCTGCAGCCGCTGGGACGAGGGGCTCGATGTGGTCGTCGAGGGCGTCGCCGAGCGTGTCACCGAGCGCGCCGTCCTCGAACGGCTCGCCGCCGCCTGGGCGGGCAAGTGGGACGGCCAATGGCAGTTCCACGCGACCGACGACGGCTTCTCCCACGCTGATGGGGGTGTCGCGCTGGTCTTCGCGGTGCGTCCGGCCAAGATTCTCGCCTTTACCAAGGGCGCCTTCTCGCAGACCGGTTACACGCCTGCCGAGTAGCCCCGCCCCGTCCACCCGCGCCACATCAACCGGGGGTTGCGAGGGTCAGGGGGAGGATCGTTTCGGCGCCTGCTTCCTTGAGCAGGCGGGTGGCCACTGTCATGGTCCAGCCGGTCTCCATGCGGTCGTCCACCAGGAGGACGGGGCCCGAGTCGGTGCGGAGGGCCGTGGCCAGGTCTTCGGGGACGGCGAGGGCGTGCCAGACGGAGCGGAGGCGCTGGGCGCTGTTGTGGCGGCGGGGGACGGGGTCGCCCACGGGGGTCAGTTCGCCCAGGTAGGTCAGGCGGCCTATCTGGGCTATGCGCCGGCCGAAGGTCGTCACCAGGCGGGGGCGGGAGCGGGAACCGATCGTCACCACCGCCGTGGGGCGGGCCGGCCAGTCCCAGGCCGCCAGGACCTTGACGACGGCGTCCACCAGGTCGGCGGGGACGTCGGTGTCGGGGGCCGCGAACAGTTCGCGGAGGCGGTTGCCCCAGCCGATGTCGGTGAGGCGGCCCAGGGCGCGGCCGGTCTCGGCCTGGAGGTCGGGTCTGATGCGGCCGGAGACGCCGAGGTCGTCCTTGACGCCGGTGGGCCACATGCGGCGGGGAGCGATGTCGACCCCGGGGCGGTGCAGGCGGTTGCGGGCCTGGGCGGTGCCCTCCTGGGTGACGTCGGTCGGCCAGTGGCGGCCCGTGCAGTTGTCGCAGCGGCCGCAGGGGGCGGCGTCCGGGTCGTCCAGTTGGCGGCGCAGGTACTCCTCGCGGCAGGACGGGGTCGCGATGTAGTCGAGCATCGCCTGCTGTTCGCGCCGGCGTTCGGCGGTGACGCGCTCATAGCGTTCGCGGTCGTAGGCCCAGGATTCGCCGGTGGACGTCCAGCCGCCCTTGACGCGGCGGGCCGCGCCGTCCACGTCGAGGACCTTGAGCATCATCTCCAGGCGGGACCGGGTCAGGTCGACCATCGGTTCGAGGGCACCGGTGGACAGCGGGCGGTCGGCCGTGTCGAGGACCTCCAGGGTGGCGCGGACGGTGGGCTCCGGCGGGAAGGCCAGGCCGGCGAAGTAGGCCCAGATGTCGCGGTCTTCGCGGCCCGGGAGCAGGATGACCTCGGCGCGGTCGACGCCGCGCCCGGCGCGTCCGATCTGCTGGTAGTAGGCCACCGGCGACTGCGGGGCGCCGACATGGACGATGAACCCGAGGTCGGGTTTGTCGAAGCCCATGCCGAGGGCGCTGGTGGCGACGAGGGCCTTGAGCTTGTTGTCCTGGAGGTCCTGCTCGGCGCGGAGGCGTTCGGCCTGCTCGGTCTGGCCGGAGTAGGCGGCGACCTCGTAGCCGCGGTCGCGGAGGTGCCCGGTGATCTCGTGGGCGGCGGCGACGGTGAGCGTGTAGATGATGCCGGAACCCGGCAGGCCGGCGAGGTGCTCCGCCAGCCAGGCGATGCGCTGCTCGGCGGTCGGCAGGGTGACGACGGCGAGGTGCAGGGACTCGCGTTCCAGCGGGCCGCGCAGGACGAGGGCGTCGTCGCCGGCGAGCTGCTCGGCGACGTCCTGGGTGACGCGGGCGTTGGCGGTCGCGGTGGTGGCGAGCACCGGGATGCCGGGCGGCAGGTCGGCGAGGAGGGTGCGCAGCCGCCGGTAGTCGGGGCGGAAGTCGTGGCCCCAGTCGGAGATGCAGTGCGCCTCGTCGACGACGACCAGCCCGGCGCCGGCGGCGAGCTTGGGCAGGACGAGGTCGCGGAAGTCGGGGTTGTTGAGCCGCTCCGGGCTGACCAGCAGGACGTCCACCGCGCCCTGCTCGACCTCGGCGAAGACCTGGTCCCAGTCGTCGGTGTTGGACGAGTTGATCGTGCGGGCGTGGATGCCGGCCCGGTCGGCGGCCTCGATCTGGTTGCGCATCAGCGCCAGCAGCGGCGAGACGATCACGGTCGGGCCGGCGCCGCGCTCGCGCAGCAGCCGGGTCGCCACGAAGTAGACGGCGGACTTGCCCCAGCCGGTGCGCTGCACGACCAGGGCCCGGCGCCGCTCGACGACGAGTGCGCGGATCGCCGTCCACTGGTCGTCGCGGAGGCGCGCGTGGTCGCCGGCGAGGGCGCGCAGGCACCGCTCGGCATCGTCCCGTAGCCCGTCTGGAGTGCTCATGCGTCCTTCGTACCAGCGCCGCGGAAGAGCCCGCACCAGAATCGCGTTCTGTGGACGACCAGGCGGGGAGCCGGGGCGTTGGAGCAGGCAGGCCATGGGTAGCCTGCCAGGCGAGATCGGCGACACGGGCGACGAGGCGGGGCAGGGGGCACGAGCGGGGGGATGCGCGCGGCCGAACGCTTGCGGCGGACATGGCAGGTCCTGATGGACGGGTCTCCCCCGGAACCGCCCGAAGAAGAACCCGGCGAGGCCGTCGACCCCCGGGCGGTCGACCTCGTGCTGCGCGTGGGCGAACTCCTGCTGGCCAGTGGCGAGACCACGGAACGCGTCAATGAGGCGATGCTCAGCCTGGCCGTGGCCTATGAGCTTCCCCGCTGTGAGGTGCAGGTCACACTTACCAGCCTTCTGGTCTCGGCCCACCCGGGGAAGGGCGCGCCGCCGATGACGGGGTCGCGCGCCATCCGGCGCCGCACCCCCGCCTACTGGCGGCTCACCGCGCTGCACCAACTCGTCCAGGACGCCTCGATCGGCATGCTGGAGCTGGACGAGGCCCACAGCCGGCTCAGGGAGATCAAGTCGGGCCGCGCCCCGTACCCGGCCTGGCTGATGGTGGTGTCGCTGGGGCTCATCGCGGCGTCCGGCAGTGTCCTGTCCGGGGGCGGTCCGCTCGTGGCGACCACCGCGTTCATCGCCACGCTGCTCGGCGACCGCACCGCCGCGGCGCTCGCGCGGCGCGGGATCGCGGAGTTCTTCCAGCTGACGGTCGCCGCCGCGATAGGCGCCGGCGCGGCGGCGCTGGTGGTGGCCATGGGCAACCCGGGGCAGGCCGCCACGATCGTCACCGGGGCGATCCTGGCGCTGCTGCCGGGGCGCCCGCTGGTCGCCAGCATCCAGGACGGCATCACCGGCGACCTGGTCAGCGCCGGGGCCCGGGTACTGGAGGTCTTCTTCATGATCGCGGCGATCGTCGCCGGGCTCGGCGCGGTCGTCTACCTCGCGGTCAACCTGGGCGTGCCGATCGACGTGGGGCATCTGCCCACACCGGCGGCGGAGCTGCGACCGGTCGCGGTCATCGCGGCCGCCGCCATCTCGGTGACGTTCGCGATCTCCCTCGCCGCGCCGAAGTACGTCCTCACGGCCGCGGCCCTGGGCGGAGCGCTGATCTGGGTGCTGTACGTCCTCGCGCGGGGGTGGAACGTTCCGCCCGTGCTGGCGGCGGCGATCGCGGCGACCGTGGTCGGCGTCCTGGCGAACTGGCTGGCCCGGCGGCACAACCAGCCGGTCATGCCGTTCGTGGTGCCCGCCATCGGCCCCCTCCTGCCCGGGACGGCGCTCTACCGCGGCATGGTCGAGCTCAACACCGGCTCGCCGAACACGGGGGTGCTGAGCCTCATCGGGGCCATCTCGGTGGCGCTGGCGCTGGGCGCCGGCGTGAACCTCGGCGGCGAGTTCGTCCGCGCCTTCCAGCACGTCGGCCTCGGCGGGTCCGGCCGGTGGGCCCGCCCGGCGGCCCGCCGCACCCGGGGCTTTTGACCTCCCGCCACCGCGCGGGCCCGGGGCTTCTCGCGTTTCCGCATTTTGTCGGTGGCGGTGGTTACGTTCGCCGCATGTACCGACAGGGAGACATCCTGATCCTGCCCGTGCCCGAGGAGGCCGTCCCGCGGGCCGTCCGCGACCTGCCGCCGGCCCCGCGCGACGGGCGGGGCCGCATGGTGCTGGCGCTCGGCGAGGCGACCGGGCACGCGCACGCGCTGTCCGCGCCCGGCTCGCTGCTGCGCGTCCCCGACCCGCTCGCGCCCGACCATCTGCACCTGCCGTCCGGCGGGCGGCTGGTCCACGAGGAGCACGCGGCGATCACGCTCCCCAAGGGGTGGTACCGGGTGATCCGCCAGCGCGAGTACCTGCCCGGCGCCGTCCGCGTCGTGGCCGACTAGGGGGCGGGATGCTCACCGGAACGGTACGCGAGACCCACTACGTGGTCGGCGACTGGCAGTCGGCGGCGTTCGGCACCGGCCCCGCCGACCGCGCCCGCGCCGAGGCGGGCGCGGCCGCGGCCTACGCGGCCGCGGGCCTGGACGCCCCCGAACGGTACATCTGGGTTCCGTCCCCCGCGCGCGGCGCCGTCGCGGCGGCCGTCCTGGCGGGGCACGGCGACGCCCTGGAGGAGGCCGGGCTCGGCGACCTGATCGAGCAGGCCCGCGCGGATCTGGGCGACGCGACCGCGGGTCGGGGCGTCCTCGCGGACGTGCGGACCCGCCCCTGGGAGGCGGAACGTGCGGCGGCCTGCTCCGAACAGGGGCCGGAGCAGTGGCCGCGCACCTGGGCCGACACCGGGGGCCTGCTCTGGAACCAGGTCCAGTCGCTGGTGACGAGGGTCCGCGCCGCCGTCGGGGAGCAGGCCCACGCCCGCTCCCTCGCGGCCGGGAACCTCTCCCCCGCCCCCGACCGCGAGCGCGCCGCGTCCCTCCTGCGCGCCGCCGCTTTGGACGCGGTCCTCGGCCAGCACGACGCGCCGTGGCTGGCGCTGTTCGAGTCGCTCGGACGGCTGGACGGCCCGCTCGCCGGGCTCGCCGAGGTCGCCCGTTCGGCGGGCTGGTGGTGGCCCTACGAGCGGCTGGTGATCCTGTCGGAACGTCCCGGCGAGCTGCACCGGGACGAGCCCGGACGGCTGCACAGGGGCGACGGCCCCGCGCTGGCGTATCCGGACGGGTTCGCGCTGCACGCCTGGCGCGGCATGCCCGTCCCGCCCGATTTCGTCTCCTCCCTGACGGACCTGACGGCGGCCCGCATCTCGTCGGAGTCGAACGCCGAGCTGCGCCGGGTGATGCTGGAGATCTTCGGATACGACCGCTACCTGGCCGAGACGGGTGCGCGCCCCCTGCACCGCGACGAGACGGGCGTCCTGTGGTCGATCGAGCTTCCCGGCGACGAACCCGTGGTCATGGTGGAGGTCGTCAACTCCACGCCCGAGCCCGACGGGACGCACCGCACCTACTACCTGCGCGTCCCGCCCGGGACCCGCACCGCGCGCGCGGGCGTCGCCTGGACCTTCGGTGTGGACGAGGCCGACTACGCCCCCGAGAAGCAGACCTGAGCCCGCGGGCGCCCCTTGGTCGCACTTCCCCAGTCACCAGGGGGCGCCCGCGGTCACCCGGGCGCCGGGGCCTGCGCCCAGGTGACCTTGCCGTCGGCGGTGGCGCGCCAGCCCCACGAGTTCGACAGGGCGCCGACGAGCAGCAGCCCCCGGCCGCCCTCGGCCTGCGAGTCGACGATGGGCGCGGACGGCCCCTCCGGGTTGTCGTCCCACACCTCCACCATCGCGGTCTTGTCGTCGGGCAGGTACAGGACGAGCGTGACCGAGTTCGCAAGGCGGATCGCGTTCGTGACCAGTTCGCTCGTGATGAGTTCGACGTCGCCGTGGACGTCCTGGCGGTTCCAGTCCTCCAGCGCCGCGCGGACCGTGTCGCGCGCGGCGCGCACCGCGCCCTCGACCGGTTCCAGCGCGAGGACGAATCGGGGTCGATCTCGATCTTCCACGGAACCGCCTAAGTTCGCCGCCGACGCGAGCATGCGCTCCCAGCACCCGCCCTGCACCGCCTCCGCTCGCACTCCGGTGTCCGGCTCCTGCCGTACCCCGTTCCCGTCCCTCGCCACATGCCGCATCACGAAACTCCGCCGGAGTGACCACCCTCGGTCAAGTGAGGGCGCGGAGAGTGGGGATTCGCTCCAGGATGCCGTTGGTGAAGGTCTCGTAGAGGCCCAAGGGTTCCAGGTGGACGTACCCGATGTGGCAGTCGCATGTGTCCAGAGGGCACGGGCGCGGGGCCAGGGCGTCGCGGAACGTCCCGTCGTAGAGGTTGCCCAAGACGGACGGGACGAAGTGGCAGCGGCGCACCGTGCCGTCGCCGTCCACCGACACGACCGTCTCACCGGTCCGGCACGGGAGTCCCCGGCTGGCGTGCGGGCGGCGGCTGAGCGGGAACAGCGGGTCGATCTCCGTCCAGGAGTCGGCCTCGGCGTCGTCGTAGACGCGGCCTTCGGCGGCGTTGACCCACAGGTACGTGCCGGCGGGCAGGTCGGCGCGCAGGCGCCGGGCGGCGTCGAGGTGGTCGGGCTGCCCGACGATCCCGACGCTGAAGCGGACGCCGCGGTCGGCCAGGTCGCGGCACTTGCCGAGGAAGCGTTCGTAGGGCACCTGGCCCGGATGGTAGGTCGCCCACAGCGCGAGCCGGGTGAGGTCGGCGCCGGCCGTCCAGGAGACGCGGTGGCTGAGGTTGGTCTGGATCGCGACCCGTTCGACGTGCGGCAGGTGGCTCAGCGTCGTCAGCGCCTGCCGGTACCAGGAGCGGACCAGCCCCTCGCCCCACGGCGTGAACAGGACGGATACCGGATGGCCGCAGGCCGCGACCCATGCGGTGAAGCGTTCCAGGGCGGCACGGTCGGCCCGTAGCCGGGTCGGTGTGTCGCGCCGCTTGGCGAACGGGCAGTAGGGGCAGTCGTAGTCGCAGCTCGCCAGCGGGCCCCGGTAGAGGATCGTGAGGTGGTCCATCAGCGCGCCTCGTATGCGTCCATGAGGCTCTGGACGCGTGACGAGAAGAGCGCAGGGCCGATGGCGTCGGAGTAGGCGAGCCCCTCCGGCGTCAGCCGCAGGACGGTGCCGGACGTCTCCAGCCAGCCACGCTCCCCGAACGGTGCGAGAACGGCGGCGAAGTCGTCCAGCGGGTCGGTGCCGAAGCGCGCGCGGTACGCGGCTCGGTCGACGCCCGCCGCCTGGAGAAGCGACTGGACCAGATGGCGGCGGCGTTGCTCGTCACCGTCCAGGGAAAAGCCCACGCGGGCGGTCGTGAAGTCGGTCTCGCTCACATACGAGTCGATGATGGAGCGCACCTGGCTCGCGCCGACCGCGTACTCGAACGAGTAGTGCAGCGAGGACGTATAAGAACGCGCCCCGCACCCCAAGCCGACCATGCCGTCGGTCTGGCAGCAGTACTCGGTGCCGTTGGCGGCATCTCCCGGCCGGCGGAACATCCGCATCGACACCTGCTCGTAGCCCTCGGCCAGGAGGTGGTCACGGCCGATGCGGTAGAGGGTGAGGCGCTGGTCGTCCCAGTCTTGGGCGCGCCGTCCCAGGCCGGTCAGCGGTCGGACATACAGCGGATACAGGTAGATCTCCTCTGGGCGCCACGCGAGAGCCGCGTCCAGGGAGTGCGTCCATGTCGCGGCCGTCTGGCCGTCGATGCCGTAGATGAGGTCGATGTTGAGGGTCGGGAAGCCCACGACACGGATGCGGTCCAGCGCGGCCTCCACTTCGGCGCGTTTCTGGGGCCGGACGGCCGCGCGCGCCTCGTCGTCCAGGAAGCTCTGCACGCCGATGGAGATGCGGGTGGTTCCGCGTTCGGCGAGGACGGTCAGCCGGTCGGTGGTCGCGGTCGCCGGTGACGTCTCCACGCCCAGCGGGATCGAGCCGAAGCCCTGGAACCGTCCTGCGATGTCGCAGAGGCGTTCCAGTTCAGGCGCGGTGAAGTAGGTGGGTGTGCCGCCGCCGAACGCGGCCGTGGCGAAGGCGGGAGCGTCCAGGGCGTCGAGTACGGCGGTCGCCTGCCGGTCGAGTGCGTCCAGGTAGGCGCTGGTCAGTTCTTCGGGCGCGCCAGTGCGGGTGAAGAGGTTGCAGAAGCCGCACCGCATCTCGCAGAAGGGGACGTGGAGGTAGAGGAAGAGCGAATCGAGCGACTCCCCGGCCCACACATCGCTCAGCGGAGGGGAAGGTTCCAGCGGACGGTAGGCGGTCTTGTGCGGGTACGCGTACACGTATCCCTGGTAAGGCTTCACGTTAGAACGAACTCCCCGTACGGAACGGTCCAGACGACCTCGTGGCCGATGCGGTGCCCGGTGTGGCCGTCTTCGCCGTAGGCCGTCCCGTGGTCGGAGCAGACGATGACGAAGCACGGACGGCGCATCAGTGCGAACAGGCGGCCGATGTGGGCATCGACATGGCGGAGGGCGGCGGCGTGGCTGGCGCGGGTGTCCCCGTCCGCCCGCGTGGCATCGGGCAGGTAGAACCAGTTGGGCTGGTGCAGGGACGCGACGTTCACCAGCAGGAACAGCCGCCGAGCGGAGGGCAGCCGCCTCGTGATCTGGGCGATGCGGTCGATCTGGTTGGGCAGGGCCTCAGGGGCGGTCACGCCGAATTCAGGTTCCCAGTGGCTTTCGGCGAACAGCGACGGCAGCGCCGATCCGAGCGGCGTCAGCTTGTTGAAGAACCCGACGCCGCCCACGCACACCGTGTGGTACCCGGCGGCGGCGAGCCCGGACGGCAGGTCGGCGGCGTCGAACGCCCACGTACCGGACGCGGTCGTCTCGCTCCCCGGGAACGCTCCCGCAAACAGGCGGGGGTGCGGCCCAGGGGACGCGGGCGTCGGCATGAACCCGGCCAGCATCGCGGCGTGCGCGGCATAGGTGAAGCTGCCCGGCGTGTGCCGCCGCTCCCAGGCGCCTCCCGGCAGCAGACCGGTCAGCGTGGGCGTCTCGCCGGACGCGGCGAGTTCGGCGGCCACGTCGTAGCGCAGCGTGTCGAGCGTCACCAGCAGCAGATCGTGGCTGCCGATGATCGCGTTCATATCGCGCATTGCAGCAACCCAACCTGCGCGGCATAGGTGTCGAGCCCCTCGGCGGGGCCACCAGGCAGACCGGTCAGCCTGGGGAGCAGGTCACCGAACGCGTTGACCTCGCACACCGCGAACCGTTTCAGGCCCGCCCCGACAAGCAGGTCGACACCGACCATCTGACTGCCCGGGAAACACGCTGCGGCCCGCGCGCACACGTCGAGTGCCCGCCGCCACCGGTCCTCGCCGAGCGCGCGCTGCACGGCCTCCAGGTCTCCCCTGGCTCCGCCCAGATGCAGGTTGGTCATCGGTGTGCGACTCGTCCGGACGACCGCGTGCGTGGGCTCACCGCCGATGACGACGACCCGCAGGTCGAACACGCGGCCGTCCAGTGTGGCCTTGGGCAGCCACCGCTCCACGTGGAGGCCGTCCGGTGCGAGCAGGCCGATCAGCGCCGCGACCTCCTCCTCGGTCTCGTAGGAGCGCACGCGCAGCGAGTTGAGCAACCGGCCGCCCGTCATGGACGCCGAGGTCACGGCCCGCACCCGGCCGCCCGGCGCGGTCTGCAGGGCGACCACCCCGGACGCGGACGAGCCGTGCGCCGGCTTGACGAACACCCGGCGCTCCCCAGACTCGTCCATCCGGGACCGGAGCGATCCGTAAGAGTCGATTCCCGGCAGCGCGGCCGGAACGGGCACCCCCGCGGCCTGGAGGCGCGCGTGGGTCAGCCGCTTGTCGAACATGACCGCGATCTCCTCGACGTCGCCGAGGACCCGCGCCCCGGCCGCCGACGCCTCCGCGGACAGCCGCCGCAGCGCCGCCGTGAACGTCCGGTACCAGCGTGCACCGCCGCCCACCCGGGAGGGATCACCGGGGCCGCGCAGCAGCGCGTCGGCCTCGCCGTCCTCCCCCGGCGAGTCGATGCGCACGACGTCGCCCGCGCGCGCGTCGAGGGGCATGCCGCGCAGCACGTCCGTCCACGGGACGAGGCGCGGCTCGGGCAGCCCGGCGGACCGGCACGCCGCGGCGAACAGCGCGGGGCGCCGGTCGCCGGGCGTCCCCACCACGACGAGGCTCATTCGGCGACCGCGATGTAGGAGCCGCTCATGTCGTACTCGATCCGCCGCCACTGGGACTTCAGCCACTCGGGCCGGCCCCGCGGATCGTCCAGGTCCACCCGGACGCCCGGCAGCGCCTCCCGCACCCGCGCGCCCATCTCCTCGGTCAGGTAGTGGTGGTGCAGGTCGAGTTCGGCGAGGTGGCCGAGCGGGCGGCCGGACAGCAGCGCCTCCGCGCCCGCGTCGGTGAGCGTGCCGAGCGCGAGGCTCAGCGACTCCAGCCGCGCGACGACGGGCGCGTCCGCCACGGCCTCGGCGATCCGGTCGTGGGCGGCGGCGTTCTCCAGGCCGAGGCGCCGCAGCGCGGGCAGCCGCTCCCCCGCGAGGATCGGCGCGAGGTCGGCGGCGGAGGCGAACCCGTCCCGCTGGCCGTCGCCCATCCACAGGTCGAGGTGGCGCAGACCCGGCAGATCGCTGTCGGCCACCGACCGGACGAGCTCGGCCGGCAGCATGACCGCCTCGAACCGCAGCGTCCGCAGCCGCGCGCCGGCGTCGCCGCCCAGCGGCGCGAACGACAGCCCGTCCGAACCGCGGACCTCGAAGTGCTCCAGCTCCGGGAACGCCTCGAACAGCGGCGACACGTCCGTGTGCTTGATCCACGAGAGGTGCAGGTCCCAGTCGCGGATGTCGCCGAGGAACAGCGCCCGGAGGCGGGGCAGGCGGTCGGCGGCGTCCACCAGCCGCTCCACCGGGTCGAACTCGCTGCAGTCGAACCCCCAGAAGCCGATGACGAGGTGCGTGACCTGCGTCGTGTCGACCTCCCGGAGGAACCGGTCGAAGTTCTCGGGGACCTCGGCGCCCCACGCGCCGTTGTCGTGGACGTGGTGGTAGATCCCCCAGGCGGCCTCCGCGGGGGCCGGGAGCGGGCCGCCTTCCGGGTCCCCGTCGAAGGCGTGCACGGGGAGCCCGGCGAACGTCGAGAGGCGCTCGTCGATCATTCGGACACCGCGATGAAGCGCCAGTCGCCGTCCGGCTTCTCCTGGTCGCCGAGGTCGACCTCGACGCCGGGCAGCGCCGCCTTCACCCGCTCGACCATCGCGTCCGACAGGAAGTGGTGGTGCAGGTCGAGCTTGCGCAGGTGGGTGAGCGGCTGCCCGGCCAGCAGCGCCTCGGCGCCCTGGTCGGTGAGGATCCCCATCGCGAGGCTGAGCGACTCCAGGCGCGCGACGACGGGCGCGCCCGCGACGGCGGCGGCGATCTCGTCCTGGATCTCGCTGTCCTCCAGGCCGAGGTGGCGCAGCGCGGGCAGCCGCTCGCCGCTGAGGAGCGGCGCGAGGTCGGCGACCGTCGCGTCGCCGCCGTAGTTGTCCTCGCCGAGCCACAGGTCGAGGTGCTCCAGGTTCGGCAGCTCGCTCGCCCCCACGGCCCGGACGATCGCGGCCGGCAGCCCGCCCGACTCGAACCGCAGCACCTTGAGCGCGTCGCTCTTGACCGGGTCGATGGCGAGGCCCTGCGAACCGCGCACCTCGAAGCGCTCCAGGTGGGGGAACGCGGCGAACAGCGGCGTGATGTCGGAGTGCTCGATCCAGGAGATCTCCGACTCCTCGCCGGTGATGTCGCCGAGGAACAGGGCCCGCAGCTTCGGGAAGGACGCGGCCGCCCCGGTGAGCAGCGCCACCGGGTCGGCGGCCCCGCTGTCGTACTCGGCGCCCCAGTAGCCGATGATCAGCGCGGTGACCTCGGTGGTGTCGACCGCCCGGAGGAACCGCGCGAAGACGTCGCCGAAGTCCTCCTCGTCGAAGGACGTGCCGACGAACCAGGCGGCCTCGCCCGCCGCCGGCAGCTCCTCCGCGACCGTCGGATCGACGGCTCCTGCGCCCTCGTCCTCCGGCCGGGTGTCCTCGTTGAACGTCTGCACCGGCAGGCCGGCGTATTCCTCAAGGTGCTGGTAGATGCCCATGGGTCCCCTTTTGCGTGTTCGTCGGCACATGTCCTATCAGGACCTGCGGACAAACCGCGCGGGATTGCGTCCGGACGGCGCTCCCGCGGCGGGGCGCCGTCCGGACGGAGACCGGTGCGTCAGGAGGCGATCAGCACCGAGCCCTTGTACTTGTCCTCGACGAACTTCTTCACCTCGGGGCCCTGCAGCAGCTGGACGAGCTTCTTCACGCGCGCGTCGTCCTTGTTCTCCGGCAGGGTGACGATGCCGTTGGCGTACGGGTTGCCCTCGGCCTTCTCGGCGGCGAGCGCGTCCTTGTTCGGTGCGAGACCGGCCTCGATGGCGTAGTTGCCGTTGATGACCGACAGGTCCACGTCGTCCAGCGACCGGGGCAGCTGCGCCGCCTTGACCGGCTTGAACTTCAGGTTCTTCGGGTTGGTCGCGATGTCGCGCGGCGTCGCGGTCGCCGGCGCGTCCGGCTTCAGGGTGAGCAGCCCGTTGGCGGCGAGCAGCTTCAGCGCGCGGCCCTCGTTGGCCGGGTCGTTCGGGACGGCCACCTCCGCGCCCTGCGGGACGTCCTGCAGGCTCTCGACCTTCTTCGAGTACACGCCGAGCGGCTCCAGGTGGACGGGCGCGACGAACGTCAGCTTCGTCCCCGTCTGCTTCTCGAACTCCTCCATGAACGGCACGTGCTGGAAGTAGTTCGCCGTGACCTGCTTCTCCTTCAGCGCGGTGTTCGGCTGCTGGTAGTCGTTGAACGTCACGATCTCGATCTTGAGCCCGGCCTTGGCGGCCAGCTCGTCCTTGACGTAGGCGAGGATGTCGCCGTGCGGGACGGGGTTGACCGCGACCTTCAGCGGGGCGTCCGGATCATCGGACGCCTCCGAGCTCCCGCACGCGGTGAGCCCCACGAGGAGACCGACGGAGGCCAGCGCGACAGTGATCTTGCGAAGCACGACAAGTGCCTTTCTGTGGGTTAGCGGTGGTTCAGGCGGCGGGCGACGAGGTCACCCGCGGCCTGGATGAGCAGGACGAGGACGACGAGCAGCGCGACGGTGGCGACCATGACCTTGGTCTCGAACCGCTCGTAGCCGTAGACGACGGCGAGGTTGCCGAGCCCGCCGCCGCCGACCGTCCCGGCCATGGCCGTGTAGCCGATCAGCGCGATGACGGTGACGGTCAGGCCGGACACCAGGCCCGGCCGCGCCTCGCGCAGCATGACCTTGCCGACGATCTCCCGGCGGGTCGCGCCCATCGCGTCCGCCGCGGCGACCACGCCCGGGTCGACCTCGCGGAGCGCGATCTCGACGAGCCGCGCGTAGAACGGGATCGCGCCGATCGTCAGCGGGACGATCGCGGCGGCGTTGCCGATGCTGGTGCCGACGACGATCCGGGTGAACGGGATGATCGCCACCATCAGGATCAGGAACGGCAGCGACCGGCCGATGTCGACGACCACGCCGAGCGCCCGGTTCACCGGCTGCGCGGGCAGCAGCCCGCCGCGCTCGGTGACCACCAGCAGCACGCCGAGCGGCAGGCCGAGCACGACCGTGAACAGGGTGGCGACGCCCGTCATGTAGAGGGTGTCGACGGTGGCGGGCCACAGCAGCGGGGCGACTTCGTCCCAGGTCATCGCGCATCCTCCCGGCTCGCGGCGTCGGCGGGCTTGGTGCCGGTGGGGGTTCTGACGTCGACGGTCAGGCCGGAGTCGCGGAGGAAGGCCAGCTGCGCGGCGTTCGTGTCGGGGTCGCCGGGCAGTTCGAGCTGGAGGCGTCCGACGCGCTCGCCGCCGACCGTCTCCACCGCGCCGCCGAGGATGTTCACGTCGAGCGAGTACTTGCGGGCGAGCGCCGACACGAAGGGCTCATCGGTGGAGCCGCCGGTGAAGGTGACCTCGATGAGCGTCCACCCGTCGCGGGGCTCGGCCGGCGGCAGCGGGAACAGGTCCCGCGCCAGTTCCGAGCCCGGCCGCGCGAGCAGCCGGTTCACCGGCCCGGACTCGGTGATCCGGCCGTCCCGCATGACCGCGGCCGAGTCGCAGATGCGCTTCACCACGTCCATCTCGTGGGTGATCAGCAGGATGGTGAGTCCGAGCCGCCGGTTGAGGTCGCGCAGCAGCTCCAGGATCGACGCGGTCGTCTCCGGGTCGAGCGCGGACGTGGCCTCGTCCGACAGCAGCACCTTGGGGCGTCCGGCGAGGGCGCGGGCGATGCCGAC
Organism: Actinomadura bangladeshensis; assembly: GCF_004348335.1. GTDB lineage: Bacteria > Actinomycetota > Actinomycetes > Streptosporangiales > Streptosporangiaceae > Spirillospora > Spirillospora bangladeshensis. Next base: position 20,245 of record NZ_SMJW01000080.1, read on the forward strand.
GCGCTGCTTCTGCCCGCCGGAGATCTGCGCCGGGTACGCCTTCGCGTGCTCTCCGAGCCCGACCAGGTCCAGCAGCTCGGCGACGCGCCGGGCCCGCTCCGCGCGCGGGACGCCCATGACCTCCAGCGGGAACGCGACGTTCCCGGCGACCGTCCGGCTGCCGAGCAGGCCGAAGTGCTGGTGGATCATGCCGATGCCCTGGCGGGCGCGGCGCAGTCCGGCGCCGCGCAGCGCGAGCAGGTCCTGCCCGCCGACCACGATGCGGCCCGCGTCCGGGCGTTCGAGGAGGTTGACGCAGCGCAGCAGGGTGCTCTTGCCGGCGCCGCTGCGTCCGAGCACGCCGAAGACCTCGCCCTCGGCGACGGTCAGATCGACCCCGTCGACGGCGATCACCTCGCGGCCGCGGTCGCGGTAGCTCTTTCTCAGTTTCTCGATCTGAATCACAGGAAAACATCCATGCGGGCACGGGCGCCGGACGAGCGGCGACGGTCGGCGGGACGGCGCGCGGACGCGCGCGAGCGCGGGCGCCACGGCACGGCATGTCAGTGCGCGGCGCGCGGGCGCTCGGGGAGGGCGTCTAGGAGCGGCCAGGCGGGAACGGGGCGTGGCTCAGCAGGTGGCGTTCGAAGAACATCGGCGACTCAGGGGGGCGGCGGACGGGCTCGCTTCGGGGCGCGAGACTCAGGCAGGGGCCCTCAGTGGTCACACATTCGCCGGCAACACATACGCCGCATGGCCCGCGACATCGGCGGGCGGTGCTCACGGCACGGGCGTACGGAGGACATGTCAGCAGTTAACCCGCTTCACACGCCTGGCGGCAACTCCGCAAGGTGTGACGTCGATCGCGCCGGGTCCCGGCGGCACCGCCGTGGCGAGACCCCGCGGCCGCGTCCGGGCGTCACAATGATCTTTACCGGCCCGCCCGGCCCGGCCGGGAGGGCGCGGCGGGGCCCCGGGCGCCGGGGGGGCGTTCACCCAGCGTGCCGCCTTGATCGACGTTCCGGTGAACGGTGCTCGGCAAAGCATGAAAGGGAGTACGTCAGATGGGTGAAACCAGACGAGCCGGACCTCTAGAGTGAGTGCCACGTGGGGGCCCTCTCGCGGGAGGGCCCTTTGTCCTGCCTGCATGATCCAGAGGTCCCGAACATGAACGACCACGAGGTGCACGAGGAGTGCATGCGGCTCCTCAGGGACGGCCTGCCCGTTCCCGCTCCCGCCGCCTTCGAGCAGGGACGGGACTTCCTTCCGCTCGGACTCGACATGGACGGCGACGTCGCCGTTGTCACGTTCCTGCATCAGTGGGGCGACGCGTCGGCGTTCGTCGAGGGCTGGACGTTCCACAAGCGCGACGGGGAGTGGCGGGAGCTGGGCGGCGCGGGCGGATTCGCGCCGGCCGAGCCGCTGTCGCGCCGCTCGTCCGGGGAGATGGGCCGGCACCTGCTGAAGTACGGGTCGGGCCGGACCGTCCGCAACTCCAACCGGCTGCTGCCGTGGGGCGCCAAGTGGGTGAACGAGGCGCGGCTGCGGGCCTCGGCGGAGGTGGCGCGGATCCGGGTCGGCACCCGGATCCTGGACGTCCCCGAGCACGGGCACGTCGTCGTGGTGTGGGGCGCCCGCCGGGGGCCGGTCGTGGAGGCGCTCGCCGCCGACGGCTCGGTGCTGGACGCCATGGACCTCGACCGCCCGGCCGTCCCCGCCCGCAGAGCCGATATTTGACCGTTCGTTCTTGAACGGGTTACCGTGCCGCCATGGCACGGTCCAAGGAGTTCGACCCCGATCTCGCGCTGGGCCGCGCCCTGGAGCTTTTCTGGGAGCGCGGCTACGAGGCGACCTCCATGGCCGATCTCGTGGAGCATCTCGGCATCGCCCGCGCCAGCATCTACGCGACGTTCGGCGGCAAGCACGAGCTGTACCTGAAGGCGTTCGAACGCTACCTCGGCGACACCGATCCGAAGTTCGCCGAGGAGCTGTCGCAGCCGGGGCCCGTCCTGCCGGCGGTCCGCGCGCTGATCGAGCGCTACGCCGAGGAATCGGCCGGCGACCAGGCACGGCGCGGCTGCCTGGTGGTCAACACCGCGGTCGAGCTGGCCGCGCGCGACGCCGAGGCCGCCCGGCTCGTCGAGGCGAGCTGGGCCTACCTGGAGGCGACCCTGACGGCGGCGCTGACGCGCGCCCGCGCCCAGGGCGAACTGCCGCCCGGCAAGGACCCGCGATCCCTGGCGCGCCTGCTGCTCGTCCTGTTCCAGGGGATGCGGGTCCTCGGCCGCGCCCCCGCCGACGGGGGCCGCCTCCGGGACGCGGCGCGCGAGGCGCTCGCCCTGTTCGACTGACCCCTTCCCGCCCGGCCAACCGGCCGGGCCTCTTTTCCCTCTTATTCAAGACCGATCGATCTAGAATTTGGAGCCCACCATGGCCTTCAGCGGCACGACCGTCCTCATCACCGGCGGCGCGGGCGGCATCGGCCGCGCCATCGCGCGCGCCTTCGCCCGTGACGGCGCCACGGTCGTCCTCGCCGGACGCGACGCGACCGCGCTCGCCGGCGCCGTCAAGGAGATCGGCCCGGACACGGCCGATCACGTGGTCGCCGACGTGGCCGACCCCGCGTCCGCCGCCCGCATGGTCGAGACGGTGACCGGACGCCACGGCCGCCTGCACGTCGCGGTCAACAACGCCGGGATCCTCGGCCCGGTCGGGCCGGTCGCCGACATCGACCACGATTCCTGGGGCGGCGTCCTCGCGGTGAACCTGACGGGGGTCTTCCTGTCGATGAAGCACGAGATCGCCCATATGCGAGCCCACGGCGGCGGGACGATCGTCAACGTCTCGTCCAACATCGGCGCGCACGGGCGGCGTCCGGGCATGGCGGCGTACGCGGCGTCCAAGGCCGGGGTCAGCACCCTGACGCGCACGGCGGCGCTCGACCACATCGCCGACGGTGTCCGCATCAACGCCGTCAGCCCCGGGGCGAGCGACACCCCCATGTCGCTGCTGCCGAACGAGAGCGAAGCCGGTCGCGCCGCCCGCATGCGCACGGCCATCCCGGCAGGACGCGTGGCGGACACGTCCGAGGTCGCCTCGACCGTCCTATGGCTCGCTTCTGACGCGTCAAGCCACGTGGTGGGTCACGACCTCGTCATCGACGGCGGCGCCACCGCCTGACAACGCTTTTCCCTGCGCGTCACCGGGCAGACTCACTTCATGGCCCTCGAACCCGGTGATGACTCCGACCCCGAGCCTTTCCGTCTCGCCGGCCGGGTCGTCAGGAAGTACCTGATCGGTGCCCGGAGCCTGCACGACCACATCGCCGCGAAACTGCTGAGGGCGGGCGCCTCCCTCGTCCTGGACATCGGCTCGGGGGAGGGCGCCCTCAGCGCCGCCCTCCCGCACCCGCCGCCCCTCCGGCTCGTCGGCCTGGACGCGTCCGCGGCCCTGCTGCGCGCCCACCCGGGCGCACGGGTGCGGGCGGACGCGCTGCGCCTGCCGTTCCGGGACGGGACGTTCGACGCCGCCGTGGCCGTGAACATGCTCCAGCACGTCGGCGACCCGGGACGGGCGCTCCGCGAGGCCCGCCGCGTCCTCGCGCCCGGCGGGCTCCTGCTGGCCTCGGCGACCTGCCGGGACGACAGCCCCGAACTGGCGCCCGTCTGGTGTCCCGAACCGGGCCCGTTCGACGCCGAGGACGCCCCCGACCGCGTCTGCGAGGTGTTCGGCGAGGTCGAGGTGGAGCGCTGGGACGCCCCGCTGATCACGCTCCCCGACCGCGCCGCGATCCGCGACTACCTGATCGCCCGGCACGTCCCCCGCCCGGAGGCCGCCGAGGCCGCCGCACACCTGCACACCCCGCTCCCGGTCACCAAACGCGGCTCCCTGGTCGTCGCCCGCCGCTAGAACCAGCCGAGGTCGCGGGCGGTGCGGGCGGCGGCGTGGCGGTTGGCGGCGCCGAGCTTGGTGACGGCGGCGGACAGGTAGTTGCGGACGGTGCCCTCCGACAGGCCGAGGTCGCGGGCGATGCGGGAGACGGGGGCGCCGTCGGCGGCGGCGCGGAGGGTGTCCAGTTCGCGGGGGGTGAGCGGGCACTCCTCGGCGGCGAGGGCGTCGGCGGCGAGCTGCGGGTCGATGTAGCGGGCGCCGGCGGCGACCTGCCGGATGACCTCGGCGAGCCGCCGGCCGGGCGCGTCCTTGCCGAGGAAGCCGCGGACGCCGGCGGCCATGGCGCGGCGCAGGTTGCCGGGGCGCCCGTGCGCGGTGACGATCACCAGCCGGCAGCCGGGCAGGTCGCGGGCGAGGCGCTCGGCGGCGGCGAGCCCGTCCAGGCCGGGCATGTCGATGTCGAGGACGGCGACGTCGGGCTTGAGGGCGAGGGCGCGGTCGACGGCCTCGTCCCCGCGTCCGACGTCGGCGGCGACCTCGATGCCGTCCTCGGTCTCCAGCAGCAGGACGAGCGCCTCCCTGATCAGGAGGTGGTCGTCGGCCAGCAGCACGCGGATCATGCCTCACCCTTCGCTCGCGCCGGGGCGGCCGCGGGGACGGCGGCGGTCACCCGGAACGTCCCGTCGCCGGCCGGGCCCGCGCTGAACTCGCCGCCGGCCGCGCCGATCCGCTCGGCGAGCCCGGCCAGGCCGCTGCCGGCCGCGCCGGAGCGGCGCCGGGCGCCGTCGTTGACGATCTCCATCCGGACGCGGTCGCGGCCGGCCCGGACGGTGATCTCGCACCAGGTGGCGCTGGAGTGCCGCAGGACGTTCGTGGCGGCCTCCCGGGCGACCCAGCCGAGCGGCTCGTGGACGTGCGCGGGCAGCGACGGCGACACCTCGGGGCGTTCGCACCGGATCCCGGCGGCGCGCAGCACGGCGGACATCCCGTCCAGTTCGGTGCGCAGGGACGTCGTCCGGTAGCCGCGGACGACCTCGCGCACGTCCCGGACGGCGTCCCGCGCCATCGTCTGGATCTCGGTCAGCTCCTTGCGGACGCGCCCGTCGTCGCGCTCCACGAACCGTTCGGCGACCTCGGCGCGCAGCGCGACCGCCTGGAGGCTGTGGCCGAGGACGTCGTGCAGGTCCCGGGCGAAGCGGAGCCGCTCCTCCCCCACGGCCGACCGGGCCAGCTCGGCCCGCGCCTCCCGGAGCTCTTGGACGACGTGGAACAGCCAGACCGTGAGATACCCGGAGAACGCGGCGAGCGGAACCCCCGCGATCTCGTACAGGACGCCCAGGACGGGAAGCCCGAGCAGCAGCCCGTAGGCGGGGGTCGCGACGGCCGCCGCCGCCGTCACGGCGACCGCCTCCCGCACCGGCAGGACGACGGCGATCAGCCCGGCCGGGACGAGCAGCGCGTTGCCCCAGCCGGGGCCGGTGTCGAGCAGCGGCGGCAGCGCCCAGCAGATCAGCGCGATCGCGGCGAGCCCGAGCCGGTGGACGGGCGCGGTGCGGCGCATCAGGTTCTGCCACAGCAGCCGGCCGTAGAGGCCGAACGCGGCGCCGACGCCGGTGAGGGCGAGGAGCAGGTGGCCCGCCTCCCGCCGCTCGGCGACCTCGTACCAGAGCGCCGGCAGCAGGAGCCCGGACATCGTCAGCACCGTCATCCCCACGATGATCGCGGCGATGACGGTGGGACGCGGGATGCCGGGCTGCACGCGCCCAGCGTATGCGGCCGTCACGATGGCGGCGGGTCGGTGGCGGTCGGGGGTGCGCGGCCGGTCAGGCGGCGCGGAGCCGGACGGCGTCCCGCGCGGTGACCAGGCGGCCCTCGTCCAGGATCCCGACCCGGTCGGCGCGGCACGCCTCGTCGGGGTCGCGGGTGGTGATCACGACGCTGACGCCGTCGGCGGCCAGCATCAGCAGGGCGGACCACACCTCGCGCGCGTCGCCGGCGTCGAGCCCGGCGGCGGGCTCGTCGAGGAGCAGGACGTCCGACCGCCCGACCAGGGCGAGCGCGAGGTCGAGCATGCGCCGCCGCCCGGGGGTGAGCTGCTCGAACGGGACGTCGGCGACGTGGGTGAGGCGGGCCAGGCGCAGGGCCTCCTCGCGGGTGATCGGGTCGAGGGTCCAGCGCCGCCACGTGTCGATGACCTCGGTGACGGTCAGCCCTGGGAACAGGCCACCGTCACGCCACACGGCCCCAGCGCGCGCGGAGTCACGGTCGTTGTAGGGGTCCGCGCCCCGGAACCGGACGGTTCCGCTCGTGGGGCGGCGTAGACCGGCGAGCATTTCCAGGAGGGTGGTCTTGCCCGAGCCGTACCGGCCCAGCAGTGCGTAGACCTCGCCCTCGGCCACGGTGAACGAGACGTTCCGCACGGCCTCGTTCAAGTCCAGGTCGCGTACCTCGATCACGGGTGCCTTCATGGCATCCATGCTGGCCGCCGGGTGCGCGGGCGTGCAGTCACAGGCGTCAGAAGGCGGTTGTGAGGAATCCACGGGTGGGCCATGACAAATGTCATGGTTCGGCGATCGCCCATCCGGTCGGCGGGATGGTGGCGCCGTCGGCGGTGAAGCTCGCTTCACCGGCTGCGCACGTCCAGTCGGCGGCAGGCAGATCGGTGGTGGCCGGCTTGTCGTCCAGGTTGAGGACGACCGCGAGTCGCTCTGCGCCGTGGCCCACCGTGTAGGAGAAAGCCGTGTTGGTCAAGGTGGCGACCGTGGTGTGGGCGCGGACCAGCCACGGGTGGCGCCGCCTTAGGCCGATCAGGTCTTGATGCAGCCGGTGGTGGGGCGAGGCGTAGCCGGTGGTCTCGTCGGGACGTTCCGGGAAGGCCGGCCGTATGGCGTCGTCCCCGCCTACGCGTTCTTCCTTGATGCCTTCGAAACCGAACTCGTCACCGGCGTAAATGGACGGGACGCCACCAATGGTCAGCAGGATCACCAATGCATGCTGCCGGTGCTCCTTCCGGACCAGGCGGCTGGCGATGCGGGTCACATCGTGGTTGCCCAGGAAGGTCTGCGGGGCGAACGTGTCGAGCATCGTGTTGTGCCGGTCCAGCGCGTGGGCCAGTTCGAAGAAGTTGCGGTCGTTGAGTGAGCTCCAGATGGCCTTCCACAACTCGTACTGGGTGACGGAGTCGAATCCGGTGTGCTCGACGAGGCGTGTGTAGTCGCCGTGGATGACCTCGCCGACGAACCACGCGTCCGGGAAGCGTGCGCGGACGCGGTCTGTGACCGTCCGCCAGAACGGTGGCGGGACGGCGTACGCGGCGTCGAGACGCCAGCCGTCCACGCCGCGCTCCAGCCAGTGGGTCATGACGTCGGTGACGTAGGCGGCGACCTCGGGTTCGGCGTGGTTCAGCGTGACGAGCCGGTCGTGCCCTTCGAAGGTGCGCAGGTCCGGGTGGAACCAGTTGCGGTACGGGGAGTCGTCGCCGTTGGCCGTGACGTCGGCGAAGGGTTGGAAGCCGCGTCCCACATGGTTGAAGACCCCGTCGAGGAGAATCCTGATCCCCTTCTGGGACGCCTCGTCGATGAGCCGTCTGAGGTCGTCCTCGTCGCCGAGCCTCGGGTCGACGCGGTAGTGGTCGACGGTGTCGTAGCCGTGGGTCTCGGACGCGAACACGGGGCCGAGCGCGAGCCCGTTGCAGCCGAGCCCGACAAGGTGATCGAGCCAGCCGGTCAGCCTTGCGAGCCGGTGCGCCGCGGACGTGCCTCCGGGTGGGGCCTCGCTTTCGGCGCCGACGAAACCGAGCGGGTAGACGTGCCACCAGATGGCGTGATCGGGCCAGCGCATGCCCGTTCCCCTACCCGGAGCCGCCGCCAGGTGAACGGACGGGGCCGTCTACCCGCGCACCAGGATGTCGGGTGTCAGCCCCTCCAGAGTCTTGATTCCAGAGAGAACCATGGTCAATTCCAGTTCGGCCTGGAGGCAGCGCAGGACGTGCTGGACTCCCGCCTGACCGGCGAGCGCCAGCCCGTAGGCGTACGGACGCGCGACCAGGACGGCCTTGGCGCCGAGTGCGAGAGCCTTGGCGATGTCCGCGCCCGTCCGGATCCCGCTGTCGAACAGCACGGTCGCCTGGTCGTGGACGGCCTCGACGACGCCGGGCAGTGCGTCCAGTGAGGCGATGGCCCCGTCCACCTGGCGTCCGCCGTGGTTGGACACGATGACCGCGTCCATGCCGGCGTCCACGGCCTGGCGTGCGTCATCGGGATGCTGGATGCCCTTGAGCGCGATGGGCCCGTCCCAGTGGTCGCGGAGGAAGATGAGGTCGTCCCAGGTGAGGCTGGGGTTTCCGAAGTTGGCGACCCAGTGCAGGATCGCGGTGTCCTTGTTGGCATCGGTGATCTCACCGCCGACGGCCTTCTGGAAGACCGGATCGCTGAAATAGTTCGCGACACCGATCCCGCGCAAGAACGGCAGGTACGCCTGATTCAGATCGCGTGGGCGCCATGCCAACGTGAACGTGTCGAGGGTGACGACGAGTGCCGTGTAGCCGGCGGCCTTGGCCCGCTCCAGGAAACTCACCGCGAGTTCCCGGTCCTTGGGCCAGTACAGCTGGTACCAGCGCGGGCCCTCCCCATTGGCCTCGGCCACGTCCTCGATCGTGAACGAGGACGCCGTGCTCAGCACGATCGGCACTCCTTCGGCCGCCGCCGCCCGCGCCACGGCCAGCTCACCGTCCGGATGGAAGATCGACTGGACGCCGATGGGCGCGATCAGCAGCGGAGACGGCATCGCGGTGCCCAGCACCTCCACCGACAGGTCCCGGTCGGCGACGTCCCGCAGCATGCGCGGCACGATCCGCCACCGGTCGAACGCCTCCCGGTTGGCCCGCGCGGTCGCCTCGCTGCCCGCCGATCCCGCCACGTATCCGAACGCCTGCGCCGACAGGGCGCGCTCCGCGAGGCCCTCCAGCTTCGTGAGGTCCGTCGGCAGCGACGGGACGACGTCGCCGAGCCCCTGCAGATAGATCGAGTTCTGGAAGTCGGCCAGCCCGCTCAAGAGAACCTCCACCTGGGGATATGGAAACCGTCCACCCTCAATCTGCCAGGTACGGGAAGGTGACGGAACGGCACCAATCCCCCGAGTTGGACGGCGCACTCGGTGGGGCGGGCGAAAGATGTCCCCGGGACCGGCCACAATGTGGGGCATGGCACGACGCGGATCCCAAGCCCCTCCACCTCCGCCGGACTTCGAAGAGAACATCGTCGACGTCGATGTCTCCGACGAGATGCGCGGCAGTTTTCTCGAGTACGCCTACTCGGTCATCTACCAGCGGGCGCTCCCCGACGCACGGGACGGCATGAAGCCCGTCCAGCGCCGGATCCTGTACTCGATGAACGAGATGGGGCTCCGCCCCGACCGCGGCCACGTCAAATGCGCCCGCGTCGTCGGCGAGGTCATGGGCAAGCTGCACCCGCACGGCGACAGCGCCATCTACGACGCGATGGTGCGGATGGCGCAGCCGTGGGCGATGCGGATGCCGCTCGTGGACGGGCACGGCAACTTCGGTTCGCTCGGCGGCGACGACATGCCCGCCGCCATGCGGTACACCGAGGCCCGGATGTCGCGCGAAGCGATGCTGATGGTCGAGTCGATCGACGAGGACACGGTCGACTTCCGCCCCAACTACGACGGGCAGGAGCGCGAACCGGAGGTCCTGCCGGCCGCGTTCCCGAACCTGCTGGTCAACGGCGCGTCCGGCATCGCGGTCGGAATGGCCACGAACATGGCGCCGCACAACCTCGGCGAGGTCATCTCGGCGGCCCGGCACCTGATCGACAACCCCGAGGCCACCCTCGACGACCTGATGCGCTTCGTGCCCGGCCCCGACCTGCCCACCGGCGGCAAGATCGTCGGCCTGGACGGCATCCGGGACGCCTACGAGCGCGGCCGGGGAACCTTCCGCACCCGCGCCACGGTCTCCATCGAGAACGTCACGCCTCGCCGCAAGGGCATCGTCGTCAGCGAACTCCCGTATTCCGTCGGGCCCGAGCGCGTCAAGGCCAAGATCAAGGAACTGGTCAACAACAAGAAGATCCAGGGCATCTCGGACCTGAAGGACCTCACCGACCGCATGGTCGGCCTCCGCCTGGTCATCGAGATCAAGAACGGGTTCAACCCGGAGGCCGTCCTCGCCGACCTCTACCGGCTCACGCCGATGGAGGAGACGTTCGGCATCAACAACGTCGCGCTGGTCGACGGCCAGCCCCGCACGCTCGGCCTGCGCGACATGCTGCAGGTCTACGTCGACCACCGCATCGAGGTCGTCCGCCGGCGCTCGATGTTCCGCCGCAAGAAGCGCGAGGACCGCCTCCACCTGGTGGACGGCCTGCTCGTGGCGCTGCTGAACATCGACGAGGTCATCCAGGTCATCCGGCAGAGCGACGACGCCGCGCAGGCCAAGCAGCGCCTCATGCAGATCTTCGAGCTGTCGGAGATCCAGGCGCAGTACATCCTGGACACGCCGCTGCGCCGCCTGACCCGGTACGACCGGCTCGAACTGGAGAAGGAGAAGGAGCAGCTCGCCAAGGAGATCGCCCGCCTGACCGCGATCCTGGAGTCGGAGCGCAAGCTCCGCGGCGTGGTCTCCAAGGAGCTCGGCGACGTCGCCAAGGAGTTCAACACGCCCCGGCGGACGATCCTCCTCGAATCCTCGGGGCAGACGGCGGCCACGGCCGTCCCGCTCGAGGTGCCGGACGACCCGTGCACGGTGCTGCTCTCGTCGACCGGCCTGATGGCCCGCACCCACGACGCGTCGCCCCTTCCCGACAGCGGCCCCCGCGCGCAGCACGACGTCCTGACGTCGGTCGTCCCCGCGACGGCGCGCGGCCAGGTGGGAGCGGTGACATCCCACGGCCGGATGATCCGCATAGACGTCCTGGACCTGCCGACACTGCCGCCCTCGGCGACGCCTCCCTCCCTGGCAGGCGGAGCCCCGGTGGCGGAGTACGTCGACCTGGAACCGGACGAAACGGTCGTAGGCATTGCCGCCGTGGGCGAGGAAGGCGGCGGCCTGGCCGTCGGCACCGCCCACGGCGTGGTCAAGCGGGTCGTCCCCGACTTCCCGGCGAACCGCGACGAGTTCGAGGTGATCGGCCTGAAGGAGGGCGACCGCGTGGTGGGCGCCGTCCAGTTGCTCTCCGAAGACCAGCACCTCGTCTTCATCACGACCGACGCCCAACTCCTGCACTTCGCCGCGTCCCTGGTCCGTCCTCAAGGCCGGGCGGCCGGCGGCATGGCGGGCATCAAGCTGGGCGCGGGGGCGAGCGTCATGTGGTTCGGCGCGTTGGACCCGAACCGCGAGGCCCGCGTGATCACGGTCTCGGGCTCGTCCTCGGCACTGCCCGGCACGCAGACGGGCGCGATCAAGCTGGCCGACTTCGCGGACTTCCCGTCCAAGGGCCGCGCGACGGGCGGCGTCCGAGCGCACCGCTTCCTGAAGGGGGAGGACGTCCTGCTGCAGGCGTGGGCGGCCCCGACCCCGCTCCGCGCAGCGGCCGCCAACGGCAAGCCGGCCATGCTGAACCTCACGATGGGCCGCCGAGACGGCTCCGGCGAAAGACTCGACAAGCCCATCGTCGCCATCAGCGGCCCGATAGGCCCGGCGCCCGAGGAAGACGAACCAACCGAAGAGTGACAAAGAGGCCCCGGGCACGTTCGCCCGGGGCCTCGCCTCACAGCGGCCGCACCCGGGCATTGAGATCCTCGTTGCACCGGACAATCCCCTCCGCCACCTCGACAACGCCGCAGACCGGACGGCAGACGGCACCGGCCTCGGGCAAGGTGACGAAGAACGTCTCGTCCCGCACCCACACGGTGATCTCCGCCCGCACCGACAGAACGGCCATCCGCCACCCCTCGCTCAGATGCAGCGGCCCGATCCCCCGTGCTCCGAGCAACCGCCGTAGTTCCCGAGCAGCCTCATGGCAGTCCCGCCGAGGCGGGTTCCAGGCCATGGCCACAGGCAGCGCGAAGTAGACGACCTTCCCAGCGACCGGCACAGATCCCAGCATCGACCGGCTCCGATGCGCCCCCCACCGCCCCCGATGCTCAACGGCCAGGGCATTGACCAGTTCAAGCCCTGTCT
>NZ_SMJW01000081.1 GCF_004348335.1 Actinomadura bangladeshensis
GGCCCCGGTCGGGGGCGGTGAGGCGGCCGAGGAGCATCATGACGAGTTCGTCGATGACCTCGTCGAGGGTGGCGTCGACCCAGCCGGCGCTCCAGTCGTGCAGGAGGCCGTTGATGCTGCCGATGAAGGCGGTCGCGGCGATCCGGTAGTCGCGGTCGGGGATCTCGCCGCGCTCGGCGGCGGCGGCCGCCTCGGCGCAGAGGAACTCGACCCAGCGGGCGCGGCGGGTGAGGCGCTGGCGGTCCATCCGGGGGCTGACGCCGATGATCTCGACGAACGCGATGCGGATGCGGGCGCGGTCGCCGGTGACGGCGGCGGCGTAGGCGCGGAAGAGGCGGGCGGTGCGCTCGGCGAGGCCGAGGCCCTGGACGGACGGGAGTGCGGCGACGACCTCGCGCTCGGCGATGTCGTTGACCTCCAGGTGCAGTTCGGCGAGGAGGTCCTCCAGGGTGGTGAACTCCTCGTAGAACTGCCGGGTGGACAGGCCGGCGGCCTCGCTGAGCGCGGCGACGGTGGTGCCCCGGTAGCCGGGGCCGCGGCCGAACATCTCCAGGCCGGCGTCCAGGAAGCGGCGGCGGCGCTCGGCCCGCCGCTCGTCCGCGGACCTGCCCCCGTACCTGCCGGTCGGTCTCGCGCGCCTGCCCGCCACTGGTTCCTCCCCACGGCCCCGACGACATTTTCCAGCATCCGGGTCTTGTGTCGCACCTCACCCTGGATTACTGTCCAGTAGCCAAGTTCGAACACGGCCGTTTTCAAACTGGAGACCCACCCCGCACTGGAGGACGCGATGCCTTCCCGACGTCTCCGAAGACGAACCGCGCTGCTCGGCTGCGCCGCCCTGGCGGCGACCGCGATGTCCGGCGCACTGCCCGCGAACGCCCAGCCCGCCCGTCCAGCCGAGGCCGCCGGCCTGCGCGACGTGATGGCCGTCGGCAACGGGCAGGGCGGCACGGTCAGCTTCATCGACACCGCCGCCTACCGGAACCTCGGTTCCATCAACGTCGTCCCCGACCTGCAGGAACGCCTGGACTCGATGTCCATCGTGGACCGCGTCGGCTACGAGGCCGTCAACGCCGCGCAGGGCTACCGCAAGCTCGTCGACGACATGGCCGTCTCCCCGGACGGCCGGACCCTCTACATTTCGCGGGGCGCGCTGTCGGACGCCGTCGCGTTCGACATCGCCACCAAGAAGATGCTGTGGCGGCACAAGACCGAGGGCTTCAAGGCCGACCACGCCGCGCTGTCGGCGGACGGGCGGCAGTTCATCGTCTCGGCCACCACTGCGAGCAAGGCCGAGGTCATCGACACCGCGACCGGTGAGCTCGTGACGAGCTTCGCGACCGGCACCTACCCCCACGCCAACGACTACTCGCCCGACGGGACGATCCTCTACAACTCCAGCATCGGCATCACCTCGCTGCCGAAGCTGCTGAACGGGCTCAAGGGGTCGCGGGCGGTCACGGCGGTGGACGCGGCGACGTTCAAGCCGCTGCGCACCTACACCTTCGAGTACGGGATCCGCCCGGCGGTGTTCACCCGCGACAACAAGACGATGTACGCGCAGCTGTCCTACCTCAACGGGTTCATCGAGTACGACCTGGCGGCCGGGAAGACCACCCGGACGGTGACCATGCCGTTCAGCGACAAGGCCGCCAAGATGAAGCCGGACGACTACCCGCAGAACTCCGCGCACCACGGCATGGCGATGAACGCCGACGAGACCAAGCTCTGCGTCGCCGGGACGATCGACGACTACGTCTCCATCGTCTCCCGGCCCGGCCTGAGCACCGACGGCACCGTCACCTACGCGACCGACGCCCTGCCCTACTGGACGCAGACGAGCCCGAACGGCCGCGACTGCTTCGTCTCCCTCGCCGAGGACGACCAGATCTCGGTCATCGACTACCGGACCGCCAAGGAGGTCGCCCGGATCGACGTGGGCCGCTTCCCGCAGCGCGAGCGCGCCGCCAAGCTCACCCCGGAGGCCATCGCGTCCCTGGACCCGGCCAAGGGCTGACCGCCCGGCGCCGATCGGCTCTGCGAACCGGCCACCGCGAGGCCCGCCGCCACCCACATCCCGGCGGGCCGCGCGGTGGCCTTCTGTTTACCGTCCCATGGTTGGAACCACGACCTGCGGGAACGGCCATGCGGTGCCGACCGGAGGACTGCGCAAGCATCTGATGCCCTTCGCGGGGCGCCGCTACTGGGAGGAACGCGCCCGGCTCACCCTCAAGGCCGTCGTCGCGGCGGTCATCGCGTGGCTGATCGCCAAATATCCGGTCGGACACCAGCAGCCCTACTTCGCGGCGCTGGCCGCGCTGCTCGGCGTGTACCCGACCGTCGTCCGGTCCGTCCGGGAGAGCGTGACCTACGGGGCCGGGTTCGTCATCGGCGCGGGCATCGCGATCCCGGTCGGCCTGACGGTCGGCCCGACCGCGCTCGGGATCGCCATCGTCGTCGTCCTGACCATGATGGTGTCGGGGTGGCGGCGGCTCGGCGGCCAGTCGTCCCAGGTCGCCTTCACCGGACTGTTCGCGCTGCTGGTGGGCGGCCACCAGGTCGTCGGCTACACGCTGCCGCGGCTCGCCGACGTCGCGATCGGGCTGTCCGTCGGCCTGATCGTGAACGCGGTGCTGTTCCCGCCGCTGTACCTGCGGCGCGGCGAGTACGCCGTCCGGGAGGTGCGGGACGCGCTCGCCGACGCGCTGGACGCCCTGGCCGGCGAGGTCGCCGCGGCCGAGGACGGGCGGTCGCGCTGGGACGAGCGCGAGTCGCGGCTGGCCCGCGTGCAGGAGCAGGCCCGGTACGCGCTGGAGCAGGGGGAGGAGACGCTGCGCGCCAACCCGCGCGCGAAGCTGCGGGGGTATCCGCTGCGCTGGCAGGGCGCCCTCGACCGGTGGCCGGCGCCGCGCCAGATGAACACGATCGACTACGCGGCGGCGTACGTCCGGTCGATCGCCGGGACGCTGCGCCGGCTCGACGGTGACGGTGAGGAGGAGCGCGGGCCCGCGCTGACCCCGGAGTTCCGGCATGCCTACGCGGATCTGCTCCGCCGGTTCGGCGGCATCGTCGGCGACCTGCCGGACGCACCGGCCGAGGAGGCGTGCGCCGAGGCCGAGCGGATCCAGTGCGAGCTGGAGGAACCGCATCTCGGCGCCGGGACGGACGCGCCCGGCCTGTGGGACCCGCAGCAGGAGATCCTGCGCCTCAGCCGGCTGCTGCTGGACAGTGTCCGCGATCCCCGCCCCTGACTTGTCGGCAGAATTGTTGACAATTTGGGTGACAAGGTGGAGGGTACCGGCATGAGTGCATCTGCGGCTCCCAGTCCCCTGCTCGTCGTCAGCGCCCACGCGGGCGACTTCGTCTGGCGCGCCGGCGGCGCGATCGCGCTGGCCGCCTCGCGCGGCGACCGCGCCAAGGTGGTCTGCCTGAGCTACGGCGAGCGCGGCGAGTCCGCCCGCGCCTGGCGCGAGGGGAAGCAGCTGGAGGAGATCAAGAAGCTGCGGCGGGGCGAGGCCGAGGCCGCCGCGGCGGTGCTGGGCGCCGAGATCGAGTTCCTGGACGCCGGCGACTACCCCCTGGCCGAGTCGCCGGAGCTGGTCGACCGGCTCGTCCGGATCTACCGGGAGTTCGAGCCGGCCGTGGTGCTGACCCACACGCTCGCCGACCCCTACAACGGCGACCATCCGGCGGCGGCGCGGATGGCGCTGCAGGCCCGCGTGCTCGCGCAGGCGATCGGCTACGACGCCCCCGGCGAGCCGCTCGGCGCCCCGCCGGTGTTCTTCTTCGAGCCGCACCAGCCGGAGCAGTGCGAGTTCAAGCCCGACGTGCTGCTCGACATCACCTCCGTGTTCGACACGAAGCGCGCCGCGATGGAATGCCTGCCCGCGCAGGTCCACATGTGGGACTACTACACCGACCTCGCCAAGCGGCGCGGCGTGCAACTGAAGCGCAACGCGGGCCCGAACCTCGGGCTGCCGCACGACACGCGGGCCGAGGCGTTCGTCCGGCTGTACCCGCAGACCACCGGGGAGCTGTCATGAGGACGGTCGTCGTCACCGACCCGCCGCGCGCCGACGCCGCCGCGGTCGGCTCCCTCGCCGGGTACGGCGTCGCGACCGTCCACGAGGCCATGGGGCGGACCGGGTTCCTCGGCCCGTCGATCCGGCCGGTGCACCTCGGGTCGCGCATCGCCGGGACGGCGGTGACCGTCCTGTCCTGGCCGGGCGACAACCTGATGATCCACGTCGCGGTCGAGCAGTGCCGCCCCGGCGACGTCCTGGTGGTGACCACCACGTCGCCGTCCACCGACGGCATGTTCGGCGAGCTGTTCGCGACCGCGCTGCAGCGGCGGGGCGTGCGCGGGCTCGTCATCAACGCCGGCGTGCGGGACGTCGCGGAACTGCACGCGATGGGCTTCCCGGTGTGGTCGGCGGCCGTCAGCGCGCAGGGCACGGTGAAGGCCACGCCGGGCGCGGTGAACGTGCCGGTCACGATCGGCGGGCAGCTCATCGCGCCCGGGGACGTGATCCTCGCCGACGATGACGGTGTCGTGCGCGTCGAGCGGGAGTCGGCGGCCGAGGCGGTGCGGGCCGCGCGGGCCCGTGAGGAGAAGGAGGCCGCGACCCGCGCCGCCTTCCAGAAGGGCGAACTCGGCCTGGACCGGTACGGGCTGCGCGACCGGCTCCCCGGGATGGGCATCGAGTACGTCGACTACACGGAATACACCGGATCATGACCGGGGTGCGCTGCATGCTGATGCGCGGCGGGACGTCCAAGGGCGCGTACTTCCTCGCCGCCGACCTGCCCTCCGACCCGGCCGAACGCGACGACCTGCTGCTGCGGATCATGGGCACCCCCGACCCGCGGCAGATCGACGGGATCGGCGGTGCGCACCCGCTGACCAGCAAGGTCGCGGTCGTGTCGCCGTCCGCGGACGGCGCGGCCGACGTCGACTACCTGTTCCTGCAGCTCGGCGTGGAGGAGCCGACGGTCTCCGACCGGCAGAACTGCGGGAACATCCTCGCCGGCGTCGGCCCGTTCGCCGTCGAGCGCGGGCTCGTGCCCGCGGGCGGCGACCGGACGAGCGTCCGCATCCGGATGGTGAACTCCGGCGGCATCGCCACCGCCGCGTTCCCCACACCGGGCGGGACGGTCGGCTACGACGGCGACACCGCCGTCTCCGGCGTCCCGGGAACGGCGGCGCGGATCGATCTGGACTTCGCGGGGACGGAAGGATCCTCCTGCGGCGCGCTGCTTCCCACCGGCCGTCCCCGCGACCGGATCGACGGCATCGAGGTCACCTGCGTCGACAACGGCATGCCGGTCGTCGTCGCCGCCGCGTCCGACTTCGGCGTCACCGGCTACGAGACCGACCTGTCCCACCTGCGCGACCGGATCCAGTCGCTGCGGCTCGCGGCCGGGAAGCTGATGGGGCTCGGCGACGTCTCGGCCTCCTCCGTGCCGAAGACGACCCTCGTCGCACCGCCCCGCGCCGGCGGCATGATCTGCACCCGCACGTTCATCCCGCTGCGCATGCACACCTCGATCGGCGTCCTCGGCGCGGTCAGCGTCGCCACCGCGCTGCTGCTCGACGGCGCCGTGGGGCACGACCTCGCGGACGTCCCGCCGCCGGGCGCGCCCATGGGCATCGAGCACCCGGCCGGCCGCCTGGACGTGGTGGTCGAGCTGGACGGCACGTCCGTCCGGCGCTCCAGCATCGTCCGCACGGCCCGCGCACTCTTCGACGGCACCGTCTTCCCCCGGAGTTCCCGATGACCATCAAGCACGAGATCGCCCACGTCGCCCACGTCGAGCTGCTGACGCCCGAGCCGGAGAAGAGCCTGTGGTTCTTCACCCGGATCATGGGCCTCACCGAGGTCGGCACCGAGGGCGACTCGGTGTACCTGCGGACGTGGGACGACTACGAGCACCACACGCTCAAGCTCACCGCGCACAGCACGTCCGGCATCCGGCGCACCGGGCTGCGCACGTCCTCCCGGGAGGCCCTCGACCGGCGGGTCAAGGCGATCGAGGACGCCGGGCTCGGCATCGGCTGGCGGGACGGCGACCCCGGCCTCGGCCCGACCTACGTGTTCCGCGACCCCGACGGCCACGAGATGGAGATCTACTGGGAGTCGGAGTGGTTCGAGGCGCCGCCCGAGCTGGCGCCGTCGCTGAAGAACCAGGCGCAGGCGTACCCGGCGATGGGCGTGTGCGTGCGCCGCCTCGACCACGTCAACTTCCTGGCCGCCGAGGTCGTGCCGAGCACCGACTTCCTGCGGGACGTCCTCGGCGGGCACGCCACCGAGCAGATCCGGCTGGACGACGGCACGATCGGCGCGCGCTGGATGACGTTCACGAACAAGTCCTACGACCTCGTCTACACGCGGGACTGGACGGGCGCCAACGGCCGCCTCCACCACATCGCGTTCGCGACCGACACCCGCGAGGACATCCTCCGCGCCGCCGACATCTTCCTCGACCACGGCGTCTTCATCGAGACGGGCCCGCACAAGCACGCGATCCAGCAGACGTTCTTCCTCTACGTCTACGAGCCGGGCGGCAACCGCATCGAGCTGTGCAACCCGTGCGCACGGCTCGTCCTCGCGCCGGACTGGAAGACGATCACCTGGACGGAGGCGGAGCGCGCCAAGGGCCAGGCGTGGGGCCTGAAGACGATCGAGTCGTTCCACACCCATGGCACCCCGCCCGTCGGGTAGGCGGGGCCGGTCAGCCGGACAGGCGCCGCAGCAGGTCGCGGCTCGCGGCGGCCATCGCCGGCGGGACGTCCAGTTCCTCCAGCATGGTCGCCGCGGCCGCCATCTCGGCGGCGCGCCGGACGGCGTGCCGGTACGTGCCGCCGACGAGCCGGTCCACGGTGTGCTCGCCGGCCGCGACCAGCTCCTCGACGATGTTCGCGCGGAGCCAGTCCTCGCAGCCGGCGGCCCGCGCCGCTTCGAGGGCCTCGACGACCGACCCGGCGAGGCCCTTGAAGAACACGCTGCGCAGCAGCTTGCGCTCGGCGGCGAGGCCGGCGGCGCCGTCCAGCACCCGGACCTCGGCGCCGAGCGGGGCGAGGATCTCCGCGACCCGCGCGGCGCCGCCGCCGCTGACCAGCAGCGGCGTGCGCAGCCCGCGCCCCGGCACCGGTGCCATGATCGCCACATCGGCGAACCGGACGCCCTGCCCCGTCGCGATCGCGTCGAGCTCGCGCTTGAGGCCGGGCGAGCCGGTGTTCAGGTCGGCCCAGACGGCGCCGTCGCCGACGGCCCCGGCACCGGCCTTGAGCGCGGCGGCCGCGTCGTGCGCGCTGTTGACGCTCAGCACGAGGTCGGCGCCGGTCGCGGCCTCGGCCTCGCCGCCGCAGGCGACGAGGCCGTCCCCCGCCGGGACGGCCGGGTCGTAGCCGCGCACGACGGCGCCCGCCGCGGCGAGGCCGGCCGCGATGGCGCCGCCCGCCTCACCCAGTCCCAGCACCGCGATGACCGGCATGCCGTTCCCCTCCCTCGCTCGACCTCCCGCTCCGGCTACCCTAGATCAGCGACAAAAATGGCGACAATTCGGGAGTGCCGGTGAGCGACGTGGTGAGCGGGATCCGCGAGGCGATCCTGAGCGGCCGGTTCGTGCCGGACCAGCGGCTGATCGAGGCGGACCTGTCCGAGCAGTTCGCCGCCAGCCGCGCCAGCGTCCGCGCCGCCCTCGCCGAACTGGCCAACGAGGGCCTCATCGAGCGCGTGCAGAACCGCGGCGCCCGCGTCCGCGCGGTCTCCCTCGCCGAGGCCGTCGAGATCTCCGAGGTCCGGATGGTGGTCGAGGGCCTGTGCGCGGCCAAGGCCGCCGAGCGCGCCACCGCCGCCGACGCCGCCGAGCTGCGGGAGATCGGGGAGGCGATGCGCTCCGCCGTGGCGTCCGGCGACGTGCTCGGCTACTCCCGGCTGAACGAGCGCCTGCACCGCCGCGTCCGCGAGATCAGCGGGCAGCGGACGGCCTCGGACGTCCTCGAGCGGCTGCGCGCGCAGAACGTCCGCCACCAGTTCCGGCTGGCCATGCACCCGGGCCGCCCGCAGACGTCGCTGCCGCAGCACACCGACATCATCGACGCGATCGCGGCCGGCGACCCGGAGGCCGCCGAGCGCGCGGCCCGCGCCCACCTGCGCAGCGTCATCGAGGCCCTCCCGGACGTCGACCGGGGCCTCGCCCCCTGACACCGAAAACCCTTGGCGCTCGCACGGCCCCGGCGGTTACCGTCGCGCATGCCGCTATGGACGATCTTGTCCGGCGGCGGTCGTCATCGAGTGAGAAGGAGGATCCCGATGACCACCACTGCCCTTGCTCTCGCCAAGGTCCGCAACATCGGGATCATGGCGCACATCGACGCCGGCAAGACGACGACCGCCGAGCGGATCCTGTACTTCACCGGCGTCTCGCACCGGATCGGCGAGGTCCACGACGGCGCCGCCGCGCTCGACTACATGAAGCAGGAGCGCGACCGGGGCATCACGATCACGTCCGCCGCGACGACCTGCCACTGGGCCGTCGAGGGCGACGGCCACACGATCAACCTCATCGACACGCCGGGCCACGTCGACTTCACCATCGAGGTCGAGCGGTGCCTGCGCGTCCTCGACGGGGCCGTGGCCGTGTTCGACGGCGTCGCGGGCGTCGAGCCGCAGTCGGAGACGGTGTGGCGGCAGGCCGACCGGTACGGCGTGCCGCGCGTCTGCTTCGTCAACAAGCTCGACCGGGCCGGCGCCGACTACCACCGGTGCGCGGCGATGATCCGCGAGCGGCTCGGCGCCGTCGCGCTGGTCGTCCAGCTGCCGATCGGGTCCGAGGCCGGGTTCGCGGGCGTCGTCGACCTCGTCTCCATGCGGGCCCACGTCTGGCCGGACGGGCGCCACACGGTCGTCGACGTCCCGGCCGGTCTCGCCGAGGACGCCCGGCGGTGGCGGCGCACGCTGGTCGAGACGGTCGCCGAGCACGACGAGCAGGTCATGGCGCTGTACCTGGACGGCGCCGAGCCGTCCGAGGAGCAGCTCCACGCGGCGATCCGCCGGCTGACGGTCGCGTCGGCCGCGACGCCGGTGCTGTGCGGCAGCGCGTTCAAGAACAAGGGCGTCCAGCCCCTGTTGGACGCGGTCGTCCGGTACCTGCCGTCGCCCCTGGATGTCCAAGACGTTTCGGACGAGGCGCCGCTGTCGGCGCTCGCGTTCAAGGTCATGACCGGCCGGCACCTGGGCCGGTTCACGTTCGTCCGGATCTACTCCGGACGCCTGGTGTCGGGCGCCACGGTGCTCAACAGCGTCAAGGGCCGGAAGGAGCGGATCGGCAAGATCTACCGCGTCCACGCGGACAAGCGGGTGGAGATCGAGTCGGCGGGCGCGGGCGACATCGTCGCCGTCATGGGCCTGAAGCAGACGACCACCGGCGAGACGCTCTGCGACGCCGCGCACCCGGTCGTCCTGGAGTCCATGGACTTCCCGGCCCCGGTCATCGAGGTCGCGATCGAGCCGCGGTCGCGGGGCGACGTGGAGAAGCTGGGCGCGGCCGTCCACCGGCTGTCGGAGGAGGACCCGTCCTTCCAGGTCCGCGACGAGGACGGGCAGACCGTCATCGGTGGCATGGGGGAACTCCACCTGGAGGTCCTCGTCGACCGCCTGAAGGAGGAGTTCCATGTCGAGGCCAACGTGGGCCGTCCCCGCGTCGCCTACCGCGAGACCGTCCGGCGGGCGGTCGAGCGCGTCGACCTGACGCACCGGAAGCAGACCGGCGGCAAGGGCCAGTACGCGAAGGTGCAGCTCTCCCTCGAACCCATCGAGGACGGGTACGAATTCGTCAACCGGGTCACCGGCGGGCGCATCCCGAAGGAGTTCATCCCGTCGGTGGACGCGGGCTGCCAGGAGGCGCTCCGAACCGGCTTCCTCGCGGGGTACGAGATGACGGGCGTGCGGGTCGTCCTCACCGACGGCGACTTCCATCCGGTCGACTCGTCCGAGCTCGCCTTCAAGATCGCCGGTTCGCTGGCGGTCAAGGAGGCGGTCCGGCGCGCGTCCCCGGTGCTGCTCGAACCGGTGATGACCGTCGAGGTCACCACCCCTGAGGAGCACCTGGGCGCGGTCATCGGCGACCTCAACGGCCGCCGCGGCCGCGTCGAGGGCACGGGCGAGCGCTCCGGCGCGCGGGTGATCCGGGCACTCGTCCCGCTGGCGGAGATGTTCGGCTACGTCGGGGATCTGCGCGGCATGACGTCCGGCCGAGGCGTCTTCACCATGCAGTTCGCGACCCACGCCGAGGTCCCGCCCGCGACCGCCGCGAAGATCATCGGCAGCTGACGCCGGGAGTCGGGGCCGCACGGGAGCGTGCGGCCCCGGACCCGCCCCTCCGGACGGCGGAGCCGGCCCCCGCAACGGAGACGGAGGGGTGCCGCCGCTGAGCGTTGACGGCCGGTCCCGGCCCGAATTAGATTCGGTTCCCGATCGGTCGGCGACAGGGAGGCGGGCGGATGCGAGCTGCACGGCGGGCGTGGCGGCGGCTGGAACCGGTGCACGCGATGATCTACTTCGTGCCGGAGGCGCCCGAGCGGTACGCGGCCCTCGGGCTGGACCCGCAGACCGCCTACTTCGCCTCGCGCGCGGCGGCCTTCGGGCGCGCCTCCGCCGAGGTGGTCATCGCGACGTTCTACAACTTCAGCCCCGCCGTGGTCCGCAGCGCGCTTCCGGCGGCCTGGGAGAAGACGACCCCGGAGCGGGTGCTCGCCGCGCGGGAGGAGGCGGCCGGCGCCGCGCTCCGACGCGCGGGCATCGACCGGCTGCCGGACCTGGAGGAGACCGCCTCCCTCGCCCGCCGCGCCGCCGAGGCGGCCGCCGACCACGCGCAGGGCCGGCCGCTCTACGCGGCGCACGCGTCGCTGCCCTGGCCGGACGAGCCGGTCCTCCGGCTCTGGTGGGCGCAGACCCTCCTGCGCGAGTTCCGCGGCGACGGCCACATCGCCGTCCTCACCGCCGAGGGCGTCACCCCGGTCGAGGCGCTCGTCCTGCACGCCGCCACCGGCACGATGCCCAAGGCGTTCCTCACCGCGACCCGGGCCTGGCCCGCCGAGCAGTGGGACGCGACCGCGAAGCGCCTCCGCGCCCGCGGCCTGCTGGACGGCGAATCCCTCACCCCGGAGGGCGAGGCGTTCCGGCAGCGCATCGAGGACCGCACCGACGAACTGGCCCTGCCCGCCTACGCCGCCCTCGGCGAGGACGGCTGCGAGCGCCTCGCCGAACTCGCCCGCCCCTTCGGCAGGGCCGTAGCGGACGCCGGCCTCTTCACCCTCGCCTAACCCCCCGCTTCGTTGACCTGCGGCGTGTTGTTGTTATGAGCCGCTGGATAACAACAACACGCCGCAGGTCAACGATCCGGACTAGTCTCGGGGCGGACGGGACGCCGGTCCCGGGCGTCGGTGAGGAGAGTCCGCAGTGTTCGAGTCCGTGCTCGTGGCGAACCGCGGGGAGATCGCGGGCCGGATCCTGCGCACCGCCCGCGCGATGGGCCTCAAGGCCATCGCCGTGTACTCCGACGCCGACGCCGACCTGCCGTTCGTCGCCGAGGCGGACGAGGCCGTCCTCATCGGCCCCGCCGACCCGGGCCGCAGCTACCTCAACGTGCCCGCGATCCTGGAGGCGGCGCACCGCACCAACGCCGGCGCGATCCACCCCGGCGACGGCGTCCTCGCCGAGAACGCCTCGCTCGCCCGGCAGGCCGCCGAGCGCGACCTGGTCTGGGTCGGCCCGCCGCCGCTCGCCATCGCCCGCATGAACGACAAGATCAACTCCCGGAACCTCATGAAGGCGGCGGGCGTCCCGGTCGGGCACGGGGTGTGGGAGCCCGTCCCGGACGCCGGCACGGCCGCCGAGGAGGCCGGACGCATCGGCTACCCCGTCATGGTGAAGCCCGCCGCGGGCGACGGCGGCGTCGGCCTGGCCATCGCGCACGACGAGCCGTCGCTCCGCACCGCCTACGAGACCGCCCGCGCTGCCGCCGACCGCGTCTTCGGGCACGGCGAGGTGCTGCTGGAGCGGTACGTGCCGGGCGCCCTGCACATCGAGGTGCAGATCCTCGGCCTTGCGGACGGCACGGTCGTCGCGTTCGGCGAGCGCGACTGCTCCGTCCAGCGCCGCTACCAGAAGATCGTCGAGGAGACCCCGTCGCCGAACCTCGACCCCGCGCTCCGCGACCGGATGCTGGCCGCCGCCGTCCGCGCCGGGGAGACCGTCGGCTACCGCGGCATCGGCAGCGTCGAGTTCCTCGTCGACCCGGCCGCGCGGGAGTTCGCGTTCCTGGAGATGTGCACCCGGCTGCCGTCGGGGCACGTCGCCACCGAGATGACCACCGGAATCGACCTCGTCGAGCAGCAGTTCCGCGTCGCCGCCGGCGAGCCCGTCTCGTTCGCCGACCCGGCCCCGCGCGGCCACGCCATCGTGTTCCGCGTCCACGCCGAGGACCCGCGGGAGTTCCTGCCCGGCTCCGGCGAGATCAAGGTGTGGGAGGAGCCCGTCGGCGACGGCATCCGCATCGACGCGGGTTACGCCGAGGGCAGCACCGTCACCCCGACGTACCATCCGCTGCTCGCCAAGCTGGGCGTCCGCGGCGACGACCGCGCCCACGCGCTCGCCCGGGCCCGCGCCGCCGTCGACGCGTTCTGCATCGAGGGCCCGCCGACGAACCTGCCCTTCCTCCGCGAACTCATGGACCGCCCCGAGTTCGCGACCGGCGCCTACGACACCGGGCTCGTGGGCCGCATGCGTCCGGCGCGGTGACGGCCGTCCTAAAGTAGGGCCGTGTACTGCGACCGCTGCGGCGAGCCCGCCGCCGAGGGCGACCACGCCACGTGCCGCTCCGCCCGCGAGATGGAACCGCCCCGCTACTGCGCGCACTGCCGCCGCCGGATGATCGTCCAGGTGACCCCGCTCGGCTGGACGGCCCGGTGCGCCGAGCACGGCGCCCTTCAGAACGACAGCGCGTAGGTCAGCAGGTCCACACCCGGAGCGGGCGCCCAGTCGCGCTCCGGCGTCCGCACGAAGCCGAGCCGCTCGTACATCCGCTGCGCGGCGCCCATGTTGTGCTGCGTGGAGAGCCGCAGCCCGCGCAGCCCGGCCGCCCGCGCCCGCTCGACGCACGCCGTGACCATGGCGCGCCCGGCGCCCTTCCCGCGCGCCTTCTCCCGGACGGCGAGCATCCGGAACTCCGCCTCGTCGGGCCCGGCGAGCTCCGCGTAGGGGCTGCTGGGCGGGCAGTAGGCGACGGCCCCGGCGACCTCGCCCCCGACCTCGGCGACGAGCAGCTCGGCCCTGGCGGCCCGGTCACCGGCGTCCCACAGCGTCTTCACGTACGACGACTCGGGCGACACGAGCCCGCCGTGCACGTAGACCTCCACGGTCAGCTCACCGACGAGGTCGTACTCCTCGGGCCGTGCCACCCGCACGACCACGTCCTCGGACACCGCTGGTCCGGCCTCCATGCGCATCGCCTGCTTCTCCGCGTCTCGGCACGGCCGGCGGGCCGTGCCGAACCAGGGTATTGGCACGCATCGCGGTCGAAAACGCCGCACTCTTGACGATGCCGCGCACCGGCCTGTTGATTGGCGTGGAGCCAATAACCCCTGGGAGGGCTGATGCCGGTTCCCCGCTCCATCCTCCGCGCGCAGGACACCACCGACATGGACCTGGAGGTCGTCGCCGGCGCCTGGCCGGACGACGTGCGCGGCCACTACGTCGTCAGCACCTCCGACCAGCGGACCCGCCCCCGGCACGCGTTCTTCGGCGACGGGATCATCGCGCGGATGCCGCTCCGGCCCGGCCCGGACGGGCGCTTCCCCTGGCGCGCCCGCGTCATCGGCACCCCGTCCGTCCGGCTGCGCGGCAGGCGGCCCGACCTGTTCACCGCCGGCCCGGTCGGCACCGACTCGCCGTGGGGGTTCGTCAACGCCGCCAACACCGCGCCGCTCCCGTGGGGCGACCGGCTCTTCGCCACCTGGGACGCCGGCCGCCCCGTCGAGGTCGACCCGGTCACGCTGGACTTCGTCGCCGAGGTCGGGCACCGCGACGACTGGAAGCCCGCCATGGACCACGCCGTCCTGCCGCTGATCTCCACCACCGCGCACCCGGTCGTCGACCCCGAGCGCGGCTGCCTGTGGAGCGTCAGCCGCGACGTGCTGACCGGCGCCGTCTCGGTGATCCGCTACGACGGGACCGGCACCCGCGTCCACCGCTGGGACGTCGAGGGCGCGGCGCTGCCGCAGGCCGCCCACACCATCACCCAGACCCGCGACTGGCTCGTCCTCGCCGACACCGCCTACAAGCTCGAAGTCGAGGAGGTCTTCGGCGGGGACCGCACCGCCCCCAACAACCCGGACGGCCCCGTCCTGCTGATCCGCAAGGACGACCTGCTCCCCGGGCGGGGCTCCGTCCCCTGCACGGAGTTCCATCTGGCCCCCGAGGTCAACCACTTCTACGCCCGCTACGACGACTCCGACGGTATCGAGGTCGTCATGGAGCACGGCGAGGGCGTGGACATCGGGATGTACCTCCGCGAGGACGACGTCGACCTCCACGGCCGTCCGGTCGACCCGGCCCTGCGCGGCATGTACTGCCACGGCATGGCGCCCGCGCTCACGACCGTTCTGCGGTTCGACCCGGAGACCGGCCGGATCACCGAGCGCGCCCGCGCCCGCGACCCGGAGCGCTGGTGGCAGGCCGAACTGTCCGCGATCGACTGGAGCATCGAGGGGCAGACCGCCCCGACCCGGCACCACCTCGTCTACCTGGGCTTCCATCCGGAGGCGATCAACCGCCGCGCCCTGCGCAACTACGCGGGCCGGGTGGACCCGTCGCTGTTCCCGGCGGAGGAGACCCCGGCCGTCCTGGTGAGCCACGACCGCGCGGACCTCAAGGCCCTGGCGGAGTGGACGTTCGCGCTGGACGACTACCCGACCTCGCCGTCCTTCGTCCCGCGCGGACGGGGCGGCAGCCGCTACGCGGGCGCGGAGCCCGGCGGCCACGACGGCTACCTGGTCGTGGCCGTCCACAACGACGACCGCTTCCGCGTCGAGCTCTTCGACGCCGCCGACGTCGGGCGCGGCCCCGTCGCCGTGCTGGCCCCGCCGAACGGCACCACGGTCCCGTTCCTGATCCACTCGGCGTGGATGCCCGAGGCCGTCCCGCCGCCGGACGTCGAACGGCTCCGCTTCGCCGACGACCTGGACGCCCGGCTGGAGGAACTGGACCCCGACCTCGCCGCGGCGGCCCGCGAGGTCGCCGCCGAGCTGGACGCCCGCTAACCCAGGTCCCGGCAGGACGACTCGCCGGGGAGCAGCGGCCGGAGGCGGACGGAGTAGGTCTTCCCGTCACTGCGCCAGAGGGTGCCCGGCTCCGTTTCGGGCACCTTCCCCGACGGCGCCAGAGTGCAGACGGCCCCGGCCACCCGCACTCCGTCGCCGAGCGGTTCCAGCGGCCACTCCTCGGCCGCGCCGCTCCCCGCCATCTCGCCCGCGAGGACCGCCGTCTTCTCCGGCGCGTACGGCTCCGGCTTCGCGGACTGGTCGGACGCGGGCCACCCGGCCGGGTCGAGCCTCTTCAGGAAGCGGCCCTCCGGGCCGGTCTGCGACTCCGGCTGGATAATGCGGGTCGTGGCACCGCCCATCGTGACCACCGCGATGATCGCGTCGGCGATCCGGTCGGAGCCGACCGTGTGCGAGCGGCCGAGGCCCGCCGCGCGCGCCTCGTCCAGGAGCCGCCGCAGCGCCTCCGGTCTCAGGCGGTACTCGGTCGGCCCGCTCTTGGACGCGGCCACCGCGCGGCCCGTGGAGTAGAGGGAGAACTCGGGGACGGAGCCGGGGCCGCCGAGGCCGGCGATGCCTCCGGTCTGGCGCCGGCGCAGCACGCGGTGCTCGCCGGCGGGGGTGTCCTTGGCGGGGGACGAGGTCGTGGACGTGGCGGGTGCGGGGGGCGGCACGGGCCCGGCTTCTCCGGAGCCGTCGCCGCAGGCGGCCGCCGCGCAGGCGGTCAGCGCCGCGCAGGCGAGAGCCGGCACCCAGCGGGAACGTGTGTACGGACCGGCCATGGACCTTGGACGCCCCGCCCCGGCCGCCCGGTTCCGCCCGTGACAAAAATGCCCGCCGAAGACTGTGGGATCCGGCGGGCGCCCCCGCCGCGGGCCCGCGCTAGTGTGCGGCCTTGTGAGCGTGCTCGTGATCACCGGGACCTGTACGGGCGTGGGCAAGACGGTCGTCACCGCGGCGCTGGCCACGGTCGCCGCCGCCCGCGGGTCGTCGGTCGCCGTCGTCAAGCCCGGCCAGACCGGGGTGCGCGAGGGCGAGCCCGGCGACCTCGACGAGGTGCGCCGCCTCGCCGGGATCGGCGGCGGGCACGAGTTCGCCCGCTTCCCCGACCCGCTGTCCCCGGCCGCCGCCGCCCGCCGCGCCGGGCTCCCGCCCGTCCGGCTCTCGGAGGCGGCCGAACGCGTCCGGGAGCTGGCGGACGGCCACGACCTCGTGCTCGTCGAGGGCGCGGGCGGCCTCCTCGTCCGCTACGACGACGAGGGCTCCACGATCGCCGACCTCGCGCGCCGGCTCGGCGCCGCCGCCGTCGTCGTGACCCGCCCCGACCTCGGCACGCTCAACCACACGGCGCTCACCCTGGAGGCGATGGCGCACCGGGGCGTGCAGCTCGCCGGGGTGGTGATCGGCGCATGGCCGGACGACCCGGACCTCGCGATGCGCAGCAACATCCGCGACCTGGAAACCATCGCGGCGCGCCCGCTGTCGGGCGCGCTGCCCGCCGGCGCGGCCGCCCTGGACCCGGCGGAGTTCCTGGCGGCCGCGCACCGCGGCCTGGCCCCCTCGTTCGGCGGCGGCTTCGACGCCGCCGCCTTCCGCGACAGCCACCGCCCCGACAAGGAGAACACGTGACGGACATCCTCGAAACCGCCCGCCGCCAGGTCCTGGACGAGGGGAGGGGCCTGTCCGAGCGGCAGGTGCTGGACGTCCTCACCCTGCCCGACGACCGGCTGGAGGACCTGCTCGCACTCGCCCACGAGGTCCGGATGCGCTGGTGCGGCCCCGAGGTCGAGGTCGAGGGGATCGTCTCGCTGAAGACCGGCGGCTGCCCCGAGGACTGCCACTTCTGCTCCCAGTCCGGCAAGTTCGAGTCGCCGGTCCGCTCGGTGTGGCTGAACATCCCCGAACTCGTCGAGGCCGCCCGGGAGACCGCGAAGACCGGCGCCACCGAGTTCTGCATCGTCGCCGCCGTCCGCGGCCCGGACGAGCGCCTCATGTCGCAGGTCCGCGAGGGCGTCAGGGCCATCAACGACGCCGTCGAGATCAACATCGCCTGCTCGCTCGGCATGCTCACCCAGGAGCAGGTGGACGAGCTCGCCGCGATGGGCGTCCACCGCTACAACCACAACCTGGAGACGGCCCGCTCCCACTTCCCGAACGTGGTCACCACCCACTCGTGGGAGGAGCGGTGGGACACCCTCCGCATGGTGAAGGACGCCGGCATGGAGGTGTGCTGCGGCGGCATCGTCGGCATGGGCGAGACCATCGGGCAGCGCGCGGAGTTCGCCGTGCAACTGGCCGACCTCGACCCCGACGAGGTCCCGCTGAACTTCCTGGCGCCCCGCCCCGGCACCCCGTTCTCCGACCTCCCGCTGGTCGAGGGCCCCGAGGCCCTGAAGACGATCGCCGCGTTCCGCCTGGCCCTGCCCCGCACCATCCTCCGCTACGCCGGCGGCCGCGAACTGACCCTCGGCGACCTCGGCACCCGCGAGGGCATGCTCGGCGGCATCAACGCCATCATCGTCGGCAACTACCTGACCACCCTCGGCCGCCCGGCTCAAAAGGACCTGGACCTGCTCACCGACCTCCAGATGCCCATCAAGGCCCTCTCCCAGACCCTCTAAGTCAGGAAGTCACGCCTCCCGGAGTGCTGGAGCCGGCTCAGGCCCTCCACGGCTTCCACCCGCTGGTGTCGAGCTCGATGTTGAACGGCTCGGGGAGGTGTACTGTCGCCCCGAAGTCCCAGGATTCCCGGTGGAGATAGGCGTTCGAGCCCTGATCCGGGATCGAGAAGAGCGTGGTGTTGGCGACCTTTGGGTCGCGGTCGACGAGAAGGTAGTAGGGAATGCCGACCCGTGCGTATCCCCACCACTTGGTCGGCTTTCGCAGGGCCTTGTCCCTGGCCGGTGGCCGGTCGTAGTCGGCCAGGTTCTTGGAGGTGACCTCTACGACCATTTCGATCTCGTCCGGCCTCAACTGGCTCTCGTCGGCGTCGCCGGCGGTTTCGAACACGCCGTCCTCCGCCACGATCAGGTCGGGGACGTAGCCTTGCTCGAACCCCGGAAGGTTGAGGGTCATCACCTGTCGGGATGTCCATGGGTAGGACGGGTCGGCGTACCTCGCCCGGTCGATCGCACTGGAGATGTAGTAGATCAGGTTGCCGTGCGACACCATGGGCGTGGGGGACACGACGATCTCTCCTCCGATGATTTCGGCCCGAGAACCCTCGGGTAGGTGGAGGAAGTCGTCGAGTTCGCCGCTTGCCCACAGCGCGTACGGCGTATCTGGAAGTGCCGCCCGGTAAGACGGCAACGTCTGGATGGTCACGTTCGGCGATCCTTCCCTCACGATCTGCTCCAGTCATCGTAGGGAACAAGTGTTCGGAGTGTAGGCGGATCCTTGCACTCGGTCATCGACACGTCGCGGCCCGATGGCTTCACGCTAGCGCGTTGGCCACTGGGTTGCTGAGGGGAGCGCTCGCGCCAGATGGTGCCGGAACCCGGGGTCAGCGGCTCAGGCGGGTGATGAACTTGTAGCGGTCGCCTCGGTAGAGGGACTGGGCCCATTCGACGGGCTGGCCCGTGGTGTCGAAGGCGTGGCGGGAGAGCAGGAGCATCGGGAGGCCCACGTCCACACCGAGGAGCTGGGCGTCGTGGGGGGTGGCGAGGACGGTCTCGATCGTCTCCTCGGCCTCGGTCAGGTGGACGTCGTAGGCCGTCGCGAGCGTCTCGTACAGGGAGTGGTGCCGGGACAGCTCGCGGCGCAGGCCGGGGAAGCGGCGGGCCGGGAGGTGCGAGGTGTCGATCGACATGGGCTCGCCGTCGGCGAGGCGGAGGCGGTGGACGCGCAGCACGCGGCCGCCCGGCCGGATGCACAGGAGCGTCGCGAGGCTCTCGTCCGCGCTGACGTAGCCGGCCTCCAGGATGCGGGTCTCGGGGCGCAGCCCGTGGTGCCGCATGTCCTCGGTGTAGCTGACGAGCTGGAGCTCCTGCGCGACCTTCGGCTTGGCGACGAAGGTCCCTTTGCCCTGGATGCGCTGGAGGCGCCCCTCGACGACGAGCTCGGCGAGCGCCTGCCGGACGGTGGTGCGGGACGTCTCGTACTTCTCGGCCAGCGTCCGCTCGGGCGGGAGCGGGCTGCCGGCGGGCAGCGACTGGATCAGCTCCACCAGCAGCTCTTTGAGCTTGTAGTACTTGGGGATGCGGGGCGCCTGGTTCGGGTGCCGCTTACCGATGCCCGCGAGCGCGGCCCGGTCGAACCCGTGCTCGAACCCGCCCCCGTGCCGGGGCCCGCCCCTGACCTCCGTCACGGCATCTCCTCACGTTCATCATCGGTTTCCCCCGATGTTATGCGTGCAGACTACGGCCGGTAGAGGAGGCGACTTCCGCCAGGGCCGCCCGGAGGCGTGTGAGGTCGGACTCCTCCAGCGTGGCGCGGGCGGTGAGGCGCAGGCAGGCGCGGCCCTTCGGGACGGACGGTGGACGGAAGCAGCCGACGCGGAGCCCGTGCTCAGCGCAGATCCCGGCGGCGCGCAGCGCGGCGTGCGGCTCACCGAGGAGGACGGGGACGACGGCGGCGGCCGGCGCGGCGGTCTCCAGGCCGGAACCGGCCGCGAGGTTTGCGATGCGCAGGGCCCGGTCACGTGCGCGGGCGGGCAGGCCGGGGTCGGATTCCAGCACGTCGAGGGCGGCGAGCGCGGCGCCCGCCGCGGGCGGGTTCAGGCCGGTGTCGAAGATGAACGAGCGCCCGGTGTCGACCAGCGTCTCGATCACCTCGGGCGCGCCGAGGACCGCGCCGCCCTGCGACGCGAGGGACTTCGACAGCGTCAGCGTCAGGACCACGTCGGGTTCGCCCGCGAGACCGGCGGCGTGCGCGGCGCCGCGGCCGTGCCCGCCCACGACACCGAGCGCGTGCGCCTCGTCGACGACCAGCAGCGCGCCGTGCGTCCGGGCGGCGGCGTGCAGCGCGTTCAGCGGCGCGAGGTCGCCGTCCACGGAGAACACCGCGTCGGTGACCACGATGGCGTCCTCTTCCTCACGGCAGGCGAGGGCCTCCTCGACGGCGGCCGCGTCCCGGTGCGGGACGATCACGACGCGGGCCCGCGACAGCCGGCACGCGTCCACGATCGAGGCGTGGTTGACCTGGTCGGACACGACGAGGGCGCCCGGCCCGGCCAGGGCGGTCACGGCGCCCAGGTTCGCCAGGAAACCGGAGGAGAAGACCAGCCCGGCGGCGCTGCCGGTGAACGCGGCGAGCCGCCGGTCGAGTTCGGCGTGCAGCTCCGTCGTGCCGGTGACCAGCCGCGAGCCGGTCGAACCGGTGCCCCACGCGCGGGCGGCGGCGCACGCGCCCTCCACCAGGCGGGGGTCGTCGGCCAGGCCCAGGTAGTCGTTGGACGCCAGGTCCGTCAGCCCGTCGGGACGGGGGCGCAGCGTCCGGCGCAGCCCGGCCCCGGCCCGCCGCGCCGCCGCGTCCCGGAGCCTGGCCAGGGGGTCTCGTCCTGCGGTCATGCCGGGAATCCTGCCAGGTCGCGCAGGGGCCGGGGCAGCAGCCCCGGCACCAAGGGGCATGGGCGATGATGGTCGCGTGCCTACCTTGACCGATCTGGTCCGTGATCACACCGATCTCACCGAGACCGACCTGGAATGGCTGCACGCGCTCGTGTCCGACTGGCAGCTCCTCGCCGACCTGTCCTTCGCGGACCTGCTGCTGTGGGTGCCGCTGCGGTCGGCGGACGCGCTGCCCGCCGAGGGGGCGTCGTCCCGCGGCCGGCGGGGCCGGATGGACACCGGCGCCGCCGTGCCCGGCTGGGTGGCGATCGCGCAGATGCGCCCCACGACCGGCCCGACCGCCTACCCCGAGGACCTCGTCGGCAAGGTCGTCCGGACGGGGCGCCGCGGCCTCATCGACGTGGCATGGCGGGAGCGCCGGATCGTCCGGGAGGGCGACCCCGAGTGGGGCAGCGGCATCCCCGTCCGGGAGGAGTCGATCCCGGTGCGGCGCGGCGCCAAGATCCTCGGGGTGATCCAGCGCAGCACGAACCTCAGTTCGGCGCGCACCCCGTCCCGGCTGGAGCTGACCTACCTGCAGAGCGCCAGCGACCTCGCCACGATGATCGCCGAGGGCCGGTTCCCGGTGCCGGGCGAGGAGCCGAACATGGTCCGCTCGCCGCGCGTCGGCGACGGGCTGATGCGCCTCGACCGGTCCGGCAAGGTCACCTACGCCAGCCCGAACGCGCAGTCGGCGTACCGGCGGCTCGGCTACCCCACCGACCTCGTCGGCGAGGCGCTCGGCCAGATCACCGCGGACCTGTGCGACACCGGCGAGCCGATGGAGGAGGCGCTCAGCGTCGTGCTGTCCGGCCGGGCGCCCCGCGAGGTCGAGGTCGAGTCGCGCGGGTCGATCATGCAGCTGCGGACGATCCCGCTCGTCGTCGGCGGCACGCGGATCGGCGCGATCGTGCTGTGCCGGGACGTCACCGAGCTGCGCTGGCGGGACCGGGAGCTGATGACCAAGGACGCCACCATCCGCGAGATCCACCACCGGGTGAAGAACAACCTGCAGACGGTCGCCGCGCTGCTGCGGCTGCAGGCCCGGCGGCTGCGGATCCCGGAGGGGCGCGCCGCGCTGGACGAGGCGGTCCGCCGCGTCGGGTCCATAGCCATCGTGCACGAGACCCTGTCGCACACCCCGGACGAGCTGATCGACTTCGACGACATCGCGGACCGCGTGATCACCATGGCGGGGGAGGTGTCGACGCCGGAGACCAAGGTCGCCCCGAAGCGGACCGGCAGCTTCGGCGTGCTGCCCGCCGAGATCGCGACACCGCTGGCGATGGCGCTCACCGAGCTGCTGCAGAACGCCCTGGAGCACGGCCTCGCCAACCGGTTCGGGACGCTGGAGGTCGTCGCCCGCCGGCACGGCGAGGGGGACAAGCGCCGCGAGCCGAGCGGGGTGGAGGTGTGGGGGGAGTGGCCGGCGCCGGGGGCGCACGAGCCCCGCGCCCCGCACGAGGAGGAGAGCGGGGAGGAACCGTCGGGGCGCCGGCTGGTGACGGTGGTCGCCGACGACGGCGTCGGGCTGCCCGCCGACTTCGACGTGGAGAGCGCGACGAGCCTCGGCCTGCAGATCGTCCGCACGCTGATCGTGGGGGAGCTGGGCGGCCGGCTGGACTTCCGTCCTCGTCCCGGCGGGGGCACCGAGGTGGTCGTCGACATCCCCCTGGACCACAACCACCGGCCGGGACGGGCCTGATCGGCGGCCGGTCACTCAGTCGGTGTCGTCAGTACGGTGTCCCGTTACTGCACCCGGAGTGACCGGCCGCGACGAGGGTTCTTCAGCGGCGGACGCTGAGGGCGCTGCGGCCGGCGCGGGCGCGGCGCTTGAGGGCGCGGCGCTCGTCCTCTCCCATGCCGCCCCAGACGCCCGACTCCTGG
Source organism: Actinomadura bangladeshensis (assembly GCF_004348335.1). Taxonomy (GTDB): domain Bacteria; phylum Actinomycetota; class Actinomycetes; order Streptosporangiales; family Streptosporangiaceae; genus Spirillospora; species Spirillospora bangladeshensis. The sequence goes on from NZ_SMJW01000081.1 coordinate 22,756, forward strand.
CCGGATTCCAGGGCCCAGCGCAGGCACGCGTCGGTCACGTCGCACCGGCGGCATACCTGCTTGGCCTCTTCGATCTGCAGGATCGCGGGGCCGGTGTTGCCGATCGGGAAGAACAGCTCGGGGTCCACGTCACGGCAGGCTGCGCGGTGGCGCCAGTCCATGCGGTCCACTCCTTCGTCAGGTGGTGGAGAAACTCCACTTTTGTGAACGGTTTCACATGTCGCGGAACTCCCAGGAGGCTGTGACCAGGTCCAGGGGTGGATGTTCGGCGGCGCCGCGCGCGGGGGACCGGCGGCGTTGGGGTCCCCGTCCAGCGGGCGCACTTTGAGCGTGTCAGGGCGGCGCGGGGCGACGCAAGACCTTTGAGAAAGGATTCTCAAAGTATGGGTGTCGCATGTGTCACACCCGTGGGACGAACGTGTTACTTGGCTCTCACCTGGCCACCCATGCGCCGCGAATGACTCCCCGCCGCGCCCGCGGAGCGCCACTCAAATGACGATGCGTATCGCCTTCGGAACCGACCGGAACGTCACGCTCCGCTGTTCGCCGAGGTAGTCGCCGTCCAGCTGAAAGGCCACCGGGCGGTCCGCGCGCAACGTGACCTCGGCCGCATCGTGGACGTTCACGACCTGCCGTCCCTGCAGCGGACGCGTGCGCGAGGTCAGCATCTGGACCAGCGCGCCCACCGTCGGGCCGACCCGCAGCGAACGCATCCCGAACACGTCCAGACCGCGCCCGAAGTGCGCCTTCGGACTCGGATTCACCGGCAGCCGGCCCATGAAAGTCCACGGCGAGGTATTCGAGACGAACGCCAGGAACAGCCCCGGAATCGGGGGGCGTCCGGGCCGTTCCAAAGTGAGCGCGGGACGCCGCCGATCGGTGCCGGAGAAGAAATGCCGGACGGCGGTCCGCACATACAGTGACGGGTCCGCGCGGACCCCGGCGTCGCGCCGCCGCTCCACCTCCCGGACGACCTCCGCGTCCAGCCCGACGCCCGCGCAGAACGTGAAGTACCGCTCGCCGCCGTCCGGCAGCGACGCCGTCCCGAGCCCCACCGTCCGGTGCCGGCCCGCCCGCAGCGCCTCCAGCACCGCCGTCGTCGCGCCGATCGGGTCGTCCGGCAGCCCGAGCGCGCGGGCGAACACGTTCGCGCTCCCGCACGGCAGCACCGCCAGCGCCGGGAGATCGGGGGACGGGCCGTCCGCGAGCAGGCCGTTGACGGCCTCGTTCACCGTGCCGTCCCCGCCGAGCGCGATCACGACGTCGTAGCCGTCCGCGGCCGCCTGCCGGGCCAGCTCGGTCGCGTGGCCGCGGTGGCCGGTCTCGGCGAGCACGAGGTCGAGGTCACCGGTGAAGGCCCGCATGAGGATGCCGCGGGCCCTCCGGGAGGTGGAGGTCGCCTTGGGGTTGGCGATGAGCATGGCGCGCACGTGCGCAAGGGTAGGGGACGCGCGAGGGTAGGGGACGCGCAGGTGAGCGGGACGAGTAGGGTTCAGGGTGTGAGGAAGCGCCCCAGCACCGTGCAGGCCGCCGCCGCCCTGGAGGGCGCGGAGGGCCTCGCCGCCGTCGGTTTCGGCGTCTACACCGGTGTGGAGACGGCCATCGGCGCCGCCGTCGACCCCCCGAGCGCGATCGGGGTCACCGTCCTCGCCCTCGCCGGCGGGATCGGCATGCTCGCCTGCGCCCGCGGCCTGCTGCGCGCCGACCAGTGGAGCCGCGCCCCCACGGTCCTCACCCAGCTGTTCGCGCTGCCGATCGCCTGGTCGATGTGGCAGAGCGACCGCCCCGGCATCGCGATCCCGATGGGCGTGGTCGCCGCGCTCGCGCTGATCACCGTCCTCAGCCCGCCGAGCACCGCCTGGCTGATCGAGGACCACGACGACGCCGAGGACGCCGGCGAGGCCGCGCCGAAGGTCGCCGAACCCGTGCCGGCGGCACCGGCGGAGCCCGCGGAACCCCGCTCGCTGGGCCGGCGGCTCATGGACCGCCTCAAAGAGCAGCCCACCAAGAACTGACCCGCCGAGAACCGGCCGCGGACACCGAAGGGCCCCGGGAACGAACCCGGGGCCCTTCGCGCGTTCTCACTCGTCGGCGGTGAGGCCCTCGCGGAGCTGCGCCAGCGTGCGGGCGAGCAGCCGGGACACGTGCATCTGGGAGATGCCGAGCTCCGCGGCGATCTGCGACTGCGTCATGTTGCCGAAGAACCGCAGCAGCAGGATCTTCTTCTCCCGCGCGGGCAGCTTCTCCAGCAGCGGCTTGAGGGACTCGCGGTACTCGACGCCCTCCAGCGACTCGTCGACCATGCCGAGCGAGTCGGCGACCGCGGGGGCGTCCTCGTCGCCGGAGTCGGGGGCGTCCAGGGACACGGTGGAGTAGGCGTTCGCCGACTCCAGGCCCTCCAGCACCTCCTCCTCGCTCATCTGCAGGTGCGCGGCCAGTTCGCTCACCGTCGGCGCGCGGCCCTCGCGCTGCGCGAGGTCGCTGATCGCCTTGGTCAGCGACAGCTTCAGCTCCTGCAGCCGGCGCGGCACGCGCACCGCCCAGCCCTTGTCGCGGAAGTGCCGCTTGATCTCGCCGACGATCGTGGGCGTCGCGTACGTGGAGAACTCCACGCCGCGCTCCAGGTCGAACCGGTCGATCGACTTGATCAGGCCGATGGTGGCGACCTGGATCAGGTCGTCCAGCCATTCGCCGCGGTTGCGGAAGCGGCGGGCGAGGTACTCCACCAGCGGCAGGTGCAGCTCGACGAGCTGGTCCCGGATGCGCTGGCGCTCCGGATCGCCCTCCGGAAGCTCGGCGAGGCGCTCGAACAGGGCACGCGCCCGGGCCCGGTCGGGCACCGCGGACTCCGACCGCTCGGTGCTCGCGCCCGCGACCGCGGTCGTCTCCTCCGTCGTCGTCTTCTCCGTCACGGGGCCCCCGCCGCGCCGCGCCGCTTCTGCAGCGTCACGGTGACCCGGTCGTCGGCGCCCACCTCGGCGTCCACCTCGCCCGCCAGGGACGACAGGACCGTCCAGGCGAAGGTGTCGCGGCTGGGCTCCTCCCCGTCCACGGTGAGCACCGACACGGAGATGCGCACGGCGTCCCCGGTCAGCTCGAACTCGCATGTCAGGTCGGTCCCGGGCAGGGCCTGGGCGAGCAGCATCGCGCACGCCTCGTCCACGGCGATGCGCAGGTCCTCTATTTCGTCCAGCGTGAAGTCGAGCCTGGCCGCGAGTCCCGCGGTCGCCGTCCGCAGCACGGACAGGTAGGCGCTCGCGGCCGGCAGCCTCACCGTCACCACATCGCGGACGGACAACTTCGTACTGGCCGGCATTGCAGCGGTTTCCTCGGTCACGTCACTCCCTCGCAGGATGGTCCCGCTGCTTCGAAACTACCGCCTGCGGGGCCCTGCCGGAGACTCCGGCGCGCGTGGCTTTCTTACGAACGCGGCACCGACCTCAGCCGACGCGTCCCAAACCTCCGGCGGGCGAGGCGTGAGTCACGCCCGCGCTCGCCCCCTACCTCCCGTTCGAATACCCTGCCGGGGTGATTCGGTATGCGACCCCAGACGACGTCCCGGAGATCTTGCGGCTGATCCGCGAGCTGGCGGACTACGAGCGCTCCCTCCACGAGGTGAAGGTCACCGAGGAGCAGTTGCGGGACAGGCTCTTCGGCGACGACCCGAAGGTCTTCGCGCACGTCGTCGAGCACGAGGGAAGGATCGTCGGCTTCTCCGTCTGGTTCCTCACCTTCTCCACGTGGAACGGCACGCACGGCATCTATCTGGAGGACCTGTTCGTCGAGCCGGACGTCCGCGGCCACGGCTACGGCAAGGCCCTGCTCACCGAGCTGACCCGCATCGCGGACGCCCGAGGCTACGAACGCGTCGAATGGGCCGTCCTCAAGTGGAACGAACCGACCATCGCCTTCTATGAGTCCCTCGGCGCCCGCCCGCAGGACGAGTGGGCGGTCTACCGCCTCACCGGCGACGCCCTCACCAAGGCCGCCCGCTCCTGAGACGGCAGAGGCCCGACCAGCCGCCGGTCGGGCCTCACCATTCGTGCGGGTCAGGACTGCTTGGTCTCCCAGAAGATCTTGTCGATCTCAGCGATCTTGCCCAGCAGGTCCTCGGCGACCTTGACGTCCATGGTGGCCTTGGTGCCGCCGCCACCGCCGGCGAGCTTGGTGGCCTCGTTGAACAGCTGGTGCAGCTGCGGGTACTTCTCGAAGTGCGGCGGCTTGAAGTAGTCGGTCCAGAGCACCCACAGGTGCTCCTTGACCAGCTGGCTGCGCTGCTCCTTGATCAGGATCGCCCGGGCGCGGAACTCCGGGTCCTCGTTGGCGGCGTACTTCTCGCAGATCGCCTTGACCGACTCGGCTTCGATCCGGGCCTGCGCCGGGTCGTAGACGCCGCACGGCAGGTCGCAGTGCGCGGACACCGTGGTCTTCGGGCGCAGAAGCTTGAGCAACACCTGCGAATCCCTTCCCTCGTTGCGGATCATGCTCAGGGCACCGACATTACCCTTGTGTCCCTGGGCCCGTCCGGCCAGGGCGCTCGGTATTTCGGCCTAAGACCCGGGCCGCGCGCGGCCCGGAGCCCTACGGAGAGTGTCATCACCGCGGTCCGCCGATGTATGCGGACGCACGAGGAGGAGCATGCGGATCCGCAGGCCGCGCCGTCCGGTGCTCTGGGGCCTCGCCGCCGCCGCCGTGCTCGCGGCGGCCGGGGCCCGGCGGCTGCGCACGGTCGAGGTCACCGGGGAGTCGATGCTGCCGGGCCTGCGTCCGGGCGACTGGCTCATCGTCCGCGCCGGGGCCTGTCCCCGGCCGGGGGCCGTCGTCGTCGCCGGGCATCCGCGGCGTCCCGGGCTCCTCATCGTCAAGCGCGCCTCGCACCGCACCGATGAGGGCTGGTGGCTGGAGAGCGACAACCAGCGCGCCCCTGGGCGCAGCGACAGCTGGGACTTCGGCGCCGTCCCGGACGCGCTCGTGACGGGACGCGTCCTGGCCCGCTACCGGCCTCTCCCGCCGAAGCCCGTGCGGCGATCCCGGCGGGGACGGCGATGAACCGGCCGAAAGTACGACCGCTTCCGGGGCGCACCGTCCTTTAGGCCGGTGAGCGTCGGCGGGGCCGTTGGCGACGATGCGGTCATGCCACATGGAGATCCGGTCCCGATGTTGCACGCCGAGGGACTGACGAAACGCTATGGCCGCCGGCGGGCGGCGCTGAGCGGAGTCGACCTGCGCGTTCCGGCCGGACGCGTCGTAGGCCTGGTGGGGCCGAACGGGGCGGGGAAGTCGACGCTGCTGAACATGGCCTGCGGGCTGCTGGAGCCGTCGTCGGGCTCGCTGCGCGTGCTGGGGTCCCCGCCGGCCGCGAGCGCCGCGCACCTGGCCAGGGTCGGGTTCGTCGCGCAGAACACCCCCGTCTACCCGTCGTTCAGCGTGGCCGACCACCTGCGTCTGGGGGCGCGCCTGAACCCGTCCTGGGACCAGGGCATGGCCGAGCGGCGGATCGCGCAGGTCGGGCTCGACCCCGCCCAGAAGGCGGGACGGCTGTCGGGCGGCCAGCGCGCGCAACTGGCGCTGACGGTCGCCGCCGCCAAACGTCCCGAACTGCTGGTCTTCGACGAGCCGGCCGCCGCGCTGGACCCGCTGGCGCGCCGCGGCTTCCTGGCGAGCCTCATGGAGTTCGTCACCGAACTCGGCGCCGGTGCCGTGCTGTCGTCGCATCTGCTCGGCGACATCGAGCAGGTCTGCGACTACCTCATCGTGCTGTGCGACGCGCGCGTCCAGGTCGCCGGGGACGTCCGCGACCTGCTGGCCGGCCACCACCGGCTGGCCGTGCCGCACGGCGATCCCGGTCGGCTGCCCGCGGGCGTCGAGGTCGTCCGGGCCGAGCAGGGCGGGGCCATCGTGCGCACCGCCCTGCCGCCGTCGGAGATCCCGGCGCAGACCGGGCCCGTCACGCTCGAAGAGCTGGTGCTCGCCTACATGTCGCGGGTGGACGCGCCCGCCGCCCGGGTCGGCGCGGTCGCCGGGGAGGATGCGCGATGATCTGGTTGAACTGGCGGCAGTTCCGCCTCCACGCGCTCGTCGCGGCCATCGGGCTCGCAGTGATCGCCGCCTACCTGCTGTACCTCGGCATGGACATCCGGGACGCGCACGACGTCTACCGGTCCCGGTGCGCCGACCCCGCCGCGTGCGCCCAGGCCGAGAGCCAGTTTCAGGGCGCCTACCGGAGCATGCTGCTGTTCATGGCCGCCGGCCTCGGGCTGATCCCCGTCGTCCTCGGCGCGTTCTGGGGAGCACCGCTGATCGCCAGGGAACTGGAACTCGGCACCCAGCGGCTGGTGTGGAGCCAGAGCGTGACCCGCCGCCGATGGCTGATCGCCAGGATGGCGTTCACCGCCCTGGCCGCGATGACCGTGACGGGCCTGGCCGCCCTGCTGCTCACCTGGGCGGCGGCCCCGTACGACCAGGTCGCCTCCGACCGGTTCGGGACGATCGAGTTCGGCGCCCGCAACATCGCCCCGATCGGCTACGCCTTCCTCGCCTTCACCCTCGGCACCACGATCGGGCTCCTCGTCCGCCGGACGCTCCCGGCGATGGCCATCACGGGCGTGGTCTTCCTCGCCGTCCAGTTCACGGTGCCGAACATGGTGCGGCCGCACCTCCTGCCATCGGAGAAGGCGACGCTGCCGATGACCGCCCAGGTCATCAACGGGGCCAAGAACCTGGGCAGCATCACCGGCGCCCCGGTCATCGGCGGCTTGCAGGTTCCCGGTGCACCCGACGCGTGGATCAGCGACACCAGCCCGATGCGCACCGCCGACGGGCGGACGCTCGGCGAGGAGAAGTTCAACGCGTGTCTCGACACCCCGTCCAAGACCGGTGCCGGCGGCACGTTCGGTGACGCCGCGGTGTGCCTGTCCGCGCTCGACCTGCATGTCGACATCGAGTACCAGCCCGGCGACCGCTACTGGTACTTCCAACTGGCCGAGACGGGGCTCTACCTGCTGACCGGCGCGTTCCTGACCGCCATCGCCCTGCGCCGCATCAGGCGCGTGTGAGGAACTCATGGAGAACAACCGCGGAAATGCCGTACTGCTCAACACGGGGCTCGGCCTGATCTTCGCCCTGGGCATCGCCTTCACGGCGTTCATGCTCGCCGTCAGCTGGGGCGGCGCCTCCTGGGTCTTCACCACTGCCGTCGCGGTGGCGGTGTGCGGGCTGGCCCTGCTGCGAGGGCACCAGAGGGTGTGGCCTGCGGCGGCGGGCCTGGCCGTGGCGGTGGGAGCCGTGGGCGTGTCCTCGGCGACGGAACTGCCGCAGGAGCCCGCCCCCATGACGGCTCTGGCCCTTGCCGTCCTCATCGGCTCCGCGCTCAGGGCCCGGCCGGCGCCATCGGCCGCCTGCGTCGCGGTGGGCGGCGTCATCGTGATCGGGCTCGCCTGGTTCTCCGGCCCCTCCGCCGTGACGGTGCTCGCCACGATCTTGATGGCGGGCGGGCTCGCCGTCGGCCCGCTGCTGCGCGTGCTGGCGCCCGTCCGGACGTCCGGCGCGCCGATAACCTGGCGCACATGACCGTTCCGGCGGGATGGGTCCGGGGGCTCTCCGTGACCGGGCTCGGCGCCGCGTTCCTCACGGCGATCACCGTGCAGGCCGCCGCCATCGCGCAGAGCTGGGGGAGCTGGTACTGGGCGCCGGGCTGCGCCTTCGCGGCGGCGGTCTGCCTCACGGCCCTGGCCGGGCTGCGCCGACCGCTACGGCCGGCCGTCGCGGGGCTCGTCCTCGCGGCGGCGGCCATCGCGACCACCCGGCTGAGCGGCTCCGACCTCCCCGCCGAACCCAGCCCGGCCATGGCCCTGGGGCTGGCGGTGCTGACCGCCTCGGCCCTGCGGACCCTCCCCGCGGCCCCGGCCGCCGCCATCGCGGCCGCCGGACCGGTGCTGATCATCGCCGGTCAGCTGGCCGCCGGGCCGCCGTTCTCCGAGCTCGCGGCCGTGACGGTGCTGGACGGCCCGATCTGGCTGGCCGCCGTCGGCATCGGGCTGTCGCTGCGGATCCTGGACGCGCGGGCGCGCATGACCGCAGAGCAGGTCCGGCGGGAGGAGCGGCTGGAGCTGGCCCGGGAACTGCACGACGTCGTCGCGCACCACATCACGGGCATGGTGCTCCAGGCGCAGGGCGCCCAGGTGGTCGCGCGGCGGAACCCGGAGCAGGTGGGCGAGTACCTCGCCGAGATGGAGACCGCGGGCACCGACGCCCTGGCCGCGATGCGACGGGTCGTCGGACTCCTCCGCGACACCGACGACGCGGCGCCCGCGCACCCCGGACCGGAGGGCCTCGGCGCACTCGTCGAGCGCTTCGCCCGCCAGGGCCCCGAGGTCGCGTTGACCATGCCGGACGAGAACGAGTGGCCGCCGGAGGTGACCAGCACCGTGTACCGCGTCGCGCAGGAGGCGCTGACCAACGTCTTGCGGCACGCGCCCAAGGCCCGATCGGTCACGGTCACCGTCGAGCAGAGCGCACAGGACGTCGCCATCGAGGTCGCCGACGACGCGCCGCCGCCCGTGGCCCGGCACCCCCACCGCGGCTACGGCCTCATCGGCATGCGCGAACGCGTCGAGTCGCTCGGCGGCTCGCTGCAGGCGGGGCCACGCCCCGGCAGCGGCTGGTCCGTGCGCGCGACGCTGCCCACGGGGGAGCCCCGGTGACGATCTCGGTTCTGCTCGCCGACGACCAGGCGATGGTCCGCAGAGGGCTGCGACTGATTCTGGAAGACGAGCCCGACATCACGGTCGTGGGGGAGGCGTCCGACGGCGCCGAGGCGGTCGCCCTGGCGCGCAGGCTGCGTCCGGACGTGTGCCTGGTCGACATCAGGATGCCCAAGCTCGACGGCATCGAGGTGACCCGCGCCCTGGCAGGCCCGAAGACCACCGACCCGATGCGAGTCGTCGTGGTCACCACCTTCGACCTGGACGAGTACGTCTACGGGGCGCTGCGCGGCGGCGCGGCGGGCTTCATCCTCAAGGACGCGGGGCCGGCGCTCCTGGTGGAGGCGGTCCGCGCCGCCCACAACGGAGAAGCGCTGGTATCGCCCTCCGTCACCGTCCGCCTGCTGCGGCACCTGACGGCTACCTCAGCACCGCCGCGCACCGCTCAACCGCCGCCCTTGTCCGACCGCGAACTCGACGTCGTCCGAGCCCTGGCCCGCGGCCGCACCAACCAGGAGATCGCCGCGGAGCTGTTCATCTCGCTCAGCACGGTCAAGAGCCACCTCTCCGCCGTCCAGACCAAACTGGGCGTGCGCAACCGCGTCGGAATAGTCACCTGGGCCTGGGAGAACCGCCTGGTAGACCCGTCCTGACCCACCGACCGCCGGGCGAATCAGCGGCCGGGGTCGGGGGTGGGGACGGTTATCCGG
>NZ_SMJW01000082.1 GCF_004348335.1 Actinomadura bangladeshensis
CGCAGGTCGACTTCACCACCTCCGAACGCTGCATCCCCACCGACACCTTCGACTGCGACCCGTCCAAGATCGGCGCCAACCCGGACAAGTGGTGGGACGTCCCCTGGGACCTGCACTGCGACTCTGGCCAGAAATGCGAGGACACCCACGGCACACTGTCGCCGACGTTCTGGTCCCGCAAGCGCCTCACCAAGGTCACCACGCAGATCCTCAAACCGGACGCCTCGGGCTATCGGCCGGTGGACTCCTGGGCGCTCACCCACGACTGGGGCCTGGCCGACATCGAACGCGACCTGCTGCTGATCGGCATCCAGCACACCGGCCACGCCGCCGACGGCACGACCGTCACGCTGCCGCAGGTGACCTTCACCCCGGTGCAGTTGCCCAACCGGCTGGACCGGACCGGCGACGACATCCTGCGCTACGTCCGCTACCGGGTCGGCACCATCCAGGACGAGACCGGCGGGCAGATCGACATCGACTACTCCAACCCCGAATCGAACTGCACGCTGTCGGATCCGCCGACGCCCGAGACCAACACCACCCGCTGCATGCCGGTGATCTGGACACCGCCCGGTAAGGAGGATCCGATCACCGACTGGTTCCACAAGTACGTGGTGAACAGCGTGATGGTGTCCGACCGCACCGGCGGCTCACCGGAGATGGTCACCAGATACCAGTACCTGGGCGGCGCCGCCTGGCACTTCGACGACGATGACGGGCTGACCAAGCCGAAGAACAAGACCTGGTCCCAGTGGCGCGGCTACGGCCACGTCCGCACCTTCACCGGCGACTACACCAACCCCGCCACCCAATCCGACACCTTCTACCTCCGGGGTATGGACGGCGACCGAAAGAACAAGGACGGCGGCAAGAAGTCGGTCACCGTCTCCGACGGTGAGGGCGGCACCCACACCGACCACGACGCCTTCGCCGGATTCACCCTCAAAACCGTCACCTACGACAAGCCCGGCGGCACCGTCTACTCCAAGACGGTCAACACCCCATGGAAGACACAGACCGCGTCGCGGACACGGTCATGGGGCACCACCACCGCCAACGTCACCGGTACCGACTCCACACAGACCTGGACCGCCAAGGACGGCGGCGGCTGGACCCAGATCAAAACCGATAACACCTATCAGTCCTCCAAGCCTGGCGTCGGTCGCATCACCAGGGTCAACGACCTCGGCGATGTCACCACCGCCGCTGACGACACGTGCACCCGCACCGACTATGCCGACAACACCGACGCCTGGATGGTGAACTACCCCTCCCGCGCCGAAACCGTCGCCGTCAACTGCTCGACCACACCCGACCGCTCCACGCAGGTCGTCTCCGACGTCCGCACCTACTACGACAACGGCGGCCTCGGCGACGGCCCCACGGTCGGGAACGTCACCAAGGTCGACAAGATCGCCTCTCACGACGGCAGCACGGCGACGTATGCGCCCCAGGCGGAAACCAGTTATGACGCCTACGGGCGCCCCACGCAGGCCACCGACGCCGCCGGTCATGTCACCACCACGGCGTATACCGACACGCGAGGTCTCACTACCGAGGTCACCACGACCGGGCCACCTGCCGACCCTGGGGACTCCTCCACGTCGCTGACCGGCACCCAGCAACTCGACCCCGCGTGGGGCTTGCCGGTCACTGAACTGGACGTGTCCAACAACAACCTGCGTACCGACCTGACCTATGACCCGCTCGGACGGCTGCAGAAGGTGTGGCTGTCCGATCAGCGCAAAGCCACCGACTACCCCAACTACGAGTACTCCTACCGGGTCACCGACGGGCAGATCGTCGCGGTTACCACCAAGGCCCTTGACGCTGGCGGAAGGCAGAAACTCGGCAAGATCGAATTGCTGGACGGGCTGCTGCGCACTCGGCAGGTCCAGGTCCCCGGCCCGGACGGCCGCCTGATCTCCGACACCTTCTACGACGACCGCGGCCAGGTCACCACTACCTACGCCCCCTACACTGCCACCGGAGCCCCCGAAACCACCCTGTTCGGTGTCTACAACCCCGGCGATATCGAAACCCAAGCCCACACCCAATATGACGGCCTGGGCCGCAAAACCGTCGAAAGCCTGAGCACCGGCAACGGCGAGCAGCCTGACAGCGAGCTGTGGCGCACCACCTACGGCTACGGCGGAGGAAACCGCCTCTCGGTCACCCCACCCGCCGGTGGCATCCCGACCGCACAGATCACCGACGCCCGCGGTCGCGTCATCGAACGTCGCCAGTACAAGGCCGCCACCCCCACCGGCGACTACGACGCCACTACCTACGCCTACACCCCCGCGGGCGAGATCGCCTCGGTCACCGACCCGTCCGGCAACACCTTCACCACCACCTACGATCTGCGCGGCCGCAAAACCAAGACCACTGACCCCGACAAGGGCACCACCACCTTCACTTACAACGACCTGGACCAGGTCACCTCCACCACTGACGCCCGCGGCAAGAAAGTCTTCGTCGACTACGACGGGCAAGGCCGTAGAACCGCCACCCACGACGGCGCGGCAGACGGCCCTGTCCTGGCTTCCTGGGCCTACGACACATCAAAACGAGGCAAGGGCAAACTCGCCTCAGCGACCCGGCACACCGCAGACGGCGACTACACGAGCGGCGTTTACAACTACGACACCCTGGGTCGCCCCGAAATCAGCACCCTCACCATCCCCGCCTCCCAAGGTCCTCTCGCCGGCACTTACGCCTTCAGCGCCAGCTACAACGCCGACGGCACCATCGAGGGCCAGAGCCATCCCGCAGTCGGAGGACTTCCGGGTGAAGTCGTCATGCACGCCTACGACACCTGGCAGCGCCCCACCGGACTCAAGGGCAACACCACCTACATCAACACCGCCCAGTACACCCCCACCGGCAAACTCGTCTCTCTCGAATACGGGACAGACCCAGCTAAGCAAGCCTGGCAAAGATTCGAGTACGAAAAAGGCACTCAGCGGCTGGTCACCGCCCGCACCAACCGCGCGAATATTGGCGGCGCCGACCGCCACGCCACCTACCACTACACCGACGCCGGCACCATTACCTCCATCACCGACACCTCTCGCGACGGCGCCGACAACCAATGCTTCACCTACGACCACCTGCAGCGCCTCACCCAGGCCTGGACGCAGAACACTACCGGCACCTGTGCCAGTGAACCCGCCAGCTCGGTGATCGGTGGACCGGCCCCGTACTGGCACACCTTCACCTACAACACCGCCGGCAACCGCAAGACCCAAATCCTGCACGGCATCGGCGGCGAAACCGACACCGCTCGCACCTACACCTACGCCGACCCCGGCCAAGGCAACCGCCTCAACCAGATGGTGCAGACCGGTGGTGAAGGTGACCGCACTGACACCTACACCTACGACGCCACTGGTAACACCGTCACCCGCACCACCGGCACCAACCCCCCGGGCCAGGGACAAACCCTCGACTGGAATACCGAAGGCGAACTCACCAAGGTCACCGAGAACGGCGTCACCACCAGCTACATCTACGACGCCGACGGCAACCGCCTCATCCGCAAGGACGCCACCGGCAGCACCCTGTACATGCCCGACGGCACCGAACTCCGGGCGCTGACCGGTGCGACCACCGCTACCGGCACCCGCTACTACACCTTCGGCGGCCAGACCGTCGCGATGCGCACCTCCGACGGCACCATCACCTACCTCACCGCCGACCACCAAGGCACCGCCCAGGTCGCCATCAACGCCACCACCCAGCAGACCACCGTCCGCCGCACCGACCCCTTCGGCAACATCCGCGGCCTGGACGAGGACGCCACCTGGCTGGGCGACAAGGGGTTCGTCGGTGGCACCCAGGACCCCACCGGCCTCACCCACCTCGGCGCCCGCGAATACGACCCCCAAACCGGCCGCTTCATCTCCGTCGACCCCCTCATGGACCCGGACGACCCCCAACAGATGAACGGCTACACCTACGCCAACAACAACCCCGTCACCCACGCCGACCCCGACGGCCTATGCCCGACAGACATCTGCGGCATAGGCATCGTGAACCCCGGACACACCAAGCCAGCCAAACACGGAGGAGCTGGTGGGTGCGGCCACGACTGCGGACAACCAGGGGGCGGATTCGGAAACCTACAGTCCGGCTACAGCAAGGGAACTAGCGTCACCAAGCCCGTCAGGGTCCGCTGGGGCGACCAGACCGTGCATGCACCCAGCCTTATCGCCTATTGGACTGCCGTCCACAAGATGCTCCAACAGGTGTACAAGAATAACTACGGCGACCTCGGCGGAGTCGACCCTCAGCTCATGCCCGAATGCGGCATCAACAGTAGCGACAACACTCCCTGCGGTCCCGGAGATCTCGGTCGCCTCGGTAACTTCGGAGAACTGATCTGCGAGATCGGCCACTTCAAATGCGACCGCATGTCCGGATGGGAATTCTTCGGCGCAGGTATGGGTGGCTGGGACGGATCATTCGGCAAAGACGGAGGAATCGCAACTGTCAATGGCGGCCATGGCCTAACAGGCAAAAAATCTGGCGCAGGGCGAACCGCGTGCAAGAACAGTTTCGTTCCCGGAACGTCAGTCCGCATGGCTGATGGCAGCGACAAGCCCATCGAAGACGTCGAGGTCGGCGACAAAGTCCTAGCCACCGACCCCGAAACCGGCGAAACCAGTGCTGAACCCGTACTGGACACCATCACCAGCAACGGCGACAAGAACTTCGTCCAGATCACCGTCGACACCGACGCCCCCGCGCTGGCATGGATGACCGGCGCAGAGGCCAAGCCCAAGGCTGTCAGTCTCATCACGCCGAAGGTCGCGAACAGCGGTCTGGTCATCGCCACCGACCACCACCCCTTCTGGGTCGCCGGCGACATCAACGCCTGGATCGACGCCGCCGCCCTCAAGCCCGGCATGTGGCTCCGCACCAGCGCCGGCACCTACGTCCAGGTCACCGCCACCGAACACTGGACCATCCGCCACCAACGCACCCACAACCTCACCATCGCCAACCTCCACACGTACTATGTAGAAGCCGACGATACTCCGGTCCTGGTGCACAATGCCGGCTGCGAAAAGATCGCGCTTGGACTGACTACGACTGACGACAATCCCTATTCATTGCAGGATTTTGCCGACCACCACGATGCTCAGTACTACGAGCACTGGGATGACTTCGAGTCTGTTATCCGAGGTGCTCTGAAGCCCGAAAGCTCTACGACGATCTATTTCAACCTAGATGGGATTAGGAACCCTGCTGAGTGGGCAGACACTGCAACGTTGAGCAATCCCTACGCCTCGGACCTGACGGCCTGGGAACTCGCTATGATCAGGGCTGCCCCTCCGGAAGTGCAAGCTCGCGTCCGGTGGGTGAACGGGGATAATCCGTTCAAATGAAGGCCGGAAAATAAGATAGGAGAACATTGCGACGTGTCACTGGAAGGTCAATCATTGCCATTTTCCTTTGACCACCCATTCCAGTTGTGGTCGTACAGTAAGTCGCATGCAAAGCTCGTCCTTCGTGGACGCCCTGGCGAAGAATACAATCAGTTTGTGGACGTCGTATTCACTTCTGTGCTAGGTGTGAAGCTTGCGTCTGGCTATCGAAGACTGTTCGTCTCTGTTGCAAGAGAGACATTCGAAATCGACAATTTCTTGCAAATGCCGGGCCGTTATGAACGTGGCTACCTGAACCTCGACGTTTCAGACGGCATGCGCAGAGGATTTGTGGTGTGCAAGCGTGTCCGAGTGCGGCGTGGAACCGACTGGCAAGACTGAGTAGAGCCTGGCGGGCGCGTCGCCGTGCCTTCTGCGGTAGGCCTTCACCCAGTTGCCCACGGCGGTGTCGTGGATCCCGATCTCAGTCCGTGTTTGAGAAGTTGATCTCGGTCGGTGTGGCTGCGTGATCTTGTGTGCCGGTTCGTGCAGGGTGGCGCGATGTCTCGGCAGTCGCGTTACCCCTCGGACCTGACCGACGATGAATGGGCGCTGGTGGAGCCGCTGCTGCCACCGGTCGGCAGCGGTGGCCGCCCGGAGAAGCATCCGAGGCGCGACATCGTGGACGCGGTGCTGTATGTGGTGCGCACCGGGTGTTCGTGGCGGCAACTGCCCGCCGGCATCCTCGACTCCCAGAGCGTCAAGGCCGCCGACACCGTCGGCCGCGACACGCGAGGATATGACGCGGGCAAGAAGGTGCCCGGACGCAAGCGCTTCATCGTCACCGACCCCCTCGGGCTGCTCATCACCGTGACCGTGTGCGCCACGAGCGTCCAGAACCGCGACGGCGCCAAAGGCACGCTGCTGGGGCTGTACCTCACCTCGCCCACCTGCAGGTACGTGTTCGCCGACGCCGGGTTCGCCGGACGCCTGGTCGGCTGGGCCTCCAGCACCCTGCGCACCACGCTGAGCATCGTTCGTGAACCCGCAGATCAGAAGGGATTCGCCGTGCTCCCGCGCCGGTGGGCGGTGGAGCGGACGCTGGCATGGCTGACTGCACACCGGCGGCTGGCCCACGACTACGAACGCCACCCCGCCACCAGCGAAGCAATGATCCGATGGGCCGCTATCGGTCTCATGACCCGACGCCTGGCACGTGGTGGGCGACCCACGGTCCGCCAAGGCCGACGCCCTCTCGCGTACCAATAACAAGATCCTTCTCAAACACGCACTCAGGCGCAACGTGGGCGATGGGGCGCGGACCGTCCAGGACCATGCGGACGATCTCATCCTTGTGCTTCTGGGGTGAAAAGCCGCATATGTCATGCCAACGACCTCTTTTTACGCTTCTCCTCAACGTCAGTTGGGGAGCTGTTCGGAAGATTCGAGGCACCTCAAGGCCACGCCCGGTGCCTGGGTTGGGAGCGTGTCCAGGTCAGGTTGGCGCATCACGATCGACAGGACTGTCCCGTCGAGACCGACCGCACTGCCGGTGGATCTCGTCGAGGCGGGACTGCTCGGCGGCCAGGTAGGCGGGCGCGTCCTGCTCGGCGGCGTGGCGGGCGGTGACGCGGTCGGCGCGGGCGAAGCGGCCGATGCCCGCGAGGTGGAACGCCTGGGCCTCCGCCATGGCCCAGGGGAGTGCCAGTTGCGGCGGAGGCGGCACGAAAGGCGGTTGTGCCTGCGGGAACGTCTGGAGGTGGACGCTCGTCGTCTGGCGGCGTAGTTCATCCAGGTGCGCGATCGCCGCGTCCCGCTGCGCCTCCTGTTCGGCGCGTTCGGCTTGGCGGCGGGCCCGTTCGAGCTGGGCCGGGGTCGGGCCGACGTTGCGGGGGCGCGAAGGACGTTTGGCGGTGGAACGGCGCCGGGAGCCGCCCACCGAGGTCGAGGCGAAGAACGGGCCCATGCCGCTGGAAACGGTCGTCCTGCGCCCACCGCCCACATGGACGCGCGCCGCGCGCGGGCCGACGGACGTCCGCACGCCCCGGCTCGACACCCGCACGCTCATCCCCGGTACGCCCACACGGAACCCGAACCCCATCGCCCACCTCCGTCGTCCCTGGTGGGACGCCCGACGGCCCGCCCCGGTGTACTCGGTGGCCGATGCGTGCAACCTTTTGCCGGGTTCGCCGCATCAGGGATGTGTCGGCAAGGTGAGGGGTGTGCGGATGGCGGGGCGGGACGAGGAGTTCACCGCTTATGTGACGGCGCGGACGGCGTGGTTACGGCGGGTCGCCTACCTGTTGTGCCAGGACTGGCATCGGGCGGACGACCTCGTGCAGTCCGCGATCACGCGGCTGTACGTGCACTGGCGGCGGGCGGCGGCGGCCGACAACGTCGACGGGTACGCGCGAACGGTGCTGGTCAGGGTGTTCCTGGCCGAGCAGCGGGGCGGATGGTGGCAGCGGGTCCGGGTCGTCGAGCGGACGCCCGACGCGGTCGCCGAGCCGATGGACCACGCGGGCGGCGTGGACCTGCGGACGGCGCTCGCGGCGCTGCCGCCGCGGCAGCGGGCCGCCGTGGTGCTGCGGTTCTACTGCGACCTGTCGGTGGAGCAGTGCGCCGATGTCCTGGGGTGCTCCGCCGGGACGGTCAAGAGCCAGACCGCGCGCGGCCTCGACGCGCTGCGGCGTGTGCTGGAGCCCGAGTTCGCGGAGGGAGAGAAGCCGGTATGAACGACCTCAAGGACGGGTTGGAGCGTCTCGCCGCGACCCCGGGCCCGGCACCGGCCGTGGACGTGGCGGCGGCCGTGGCCAAGGGGCGCCGCGTCAAGCGCACGCGGCGGGCGGCGGTCGCCGTGCTGGCAGCCGGGGCCGTCGCGGTGGCGGCGGGGGTGGCGGTCCTCCAGCCGTACCAGGACGAGCGTCCCGAGAAGGTCGTGGAGCCGTCGAAGTACCCGAACCTGCTGACGGAGAAGGCGGTGTTCGGGTGGCTGCCCGCCGGATTCGTCCGGACGCGGGTCACGCAGGACGGCGGGAGCCGTCCCGCCTACACGGTGAACGCCGGGCGGGGGCCGGGGAACCTGTCGATCGAGTTGACCCTGCTCCCTCCCGGAGTGAAGCCGGGCATACCGCTGCTGCCGGGAGCCCGGAAGGGGCACCTGACGAAGGCGGCGCCGGTGAACGGGCGTCCCGCCTACTGGTCGATCAAGCCGGGCGGGCCGGGATCGGACCAGGTGGGGGCGGAGTTCCGGTGGGAGTACCGGCCGAAGACGTGGGCGCTGCTGGCGGTCAACGACCGCGGTATCGCGAACGCGGCGATCGTGCAGCGCATCGCGGCCGGGGTGCGGTTCGGCGGCGGCAAGCCGCTGGCGTTCCCGGTGCGGGTGACCGGGGTCCCTGACGGGTTGGAGGTCGGGCGGGTGTGGGTCGGCGCCGGGCCGGAGGCCGTGTTCGCGCTCGGTGGCTCGGGCCGGAACGACGAGCTGATGATCTCGGTGACCCCGGCCAGTGAGCGGGCCAGGAACCTCTCGAAACCGAACACGACGATCGACGGGCATCCCGCGTTCGACACCGGGCTCCCGCATTCCGGGCCCACGATCGGCCGGGTGCCGCCGTCGAAGGCGCGGATTCTGCGCGTCTTCGGGGTGCGCGGGTTCGACATCGGCATCGATGCGAGGGGCGAGCCGCTGGCGCGCCTCCAGGCGAGTGGCGGGCTGACCGGCCTGTTCAGGCGGGTTGTGCCGCTCGGCACCGACCCCGCGCAGTGGACGGCGACACCGCTTCGTTAGGTGTCTGTTTTGTGCCGGGGACGTAGTTCGGCGATGCTGTGGGAGTGTCAATGGAGACTCTCAACGGCGCCGCCGAGCTGCGCGCCTTCCTGCACGGCCTGCCGGGCGTCGACCGGGTGGGTGCCGATGAGCGGGCCGCGCGGCTGGCCACCCGGTCGATCAAGACGACCGCGAAGGCCGAGGCGATCGACCTCGCGATCTCGATGGTGGACCTGACCACGCTGGAAGGCGCGGACACGCCGGGGAAGGTGCGGGCGCTGTGCGCCAAGGCCGCGCAGCCCGATCCGTCCGACGCGTCGGTGCCGAAGGTCGCGGCGGTGTGCGTCTACTCGGACATGGTCGAGGTCGCCGTCAAGGCCCTCGCCGGGACGGGGATCGGGGTCGCGAGCGTCGCGACGGCGTTCCCGGCCGGACGCGCCCCGATGGAGGCCAAGCTCGCCGACACGAGGGCGGCGGTCGCGGCGGGCGCCGCCGAGATCGACATGGTGATCGACCGGGGCGCGTTCTTGTCCGGCGACTACGCCAAGGTGTTCGACGAGATCACCGCGGTCAAGGACGCCTGCGGGGACGCCCACCTGAAGGTGATCCTGGAGACCGGCGAGCTGGCGACCTACGACAACGTCCGGCGGGCCTCCTGGCTGGCGATGCGGGCCGGGGCCGACTTCATCAAGACCTCCACCGGGAAGGTGTCGCCGGCGGCGACGCTGCCGGTCACGCTGGTGATGCTGGAGGCCGTCCGCGACTACCGCGCGGCCACCGGGCGGCAGGTCGGCGTGAAGCCGGCCGGCGGCATCCGGACGACCAAGGACGCGATCAAGTACCTGGTGCTGGTCAACGAGACCGCCGGCCCGGACTGGCTGACGCCGCAGTGGTTCCGGCTCGGCGCGTCCAGCGTGCTGAACGATCTGCTGATGCAGCGCCGCAAGCTGGCCACCGGCGTCTACTCCGGTCCCGACTACTTCACGCTGGACTGAGGATCATGGTTTTCGAGTACGCGCCGGCGCCCGAGTCGCGGGCGGTCGTCGACATCCGCGCCTCCTACGGGCTGTTCGTGAACGGCGAGTTCACGGGCGGGCACGGCGAGCCGTTCAAGTCGATCAACCCGGCGGACGAGAGCGTCCTGGCCGACATCGCCTGCGCCGACGAGGGCGACGTCGACCGCGCCGTGAAGGCCGCGCGCACCGCGTTCGACAAGGTGTGGGGGCCGATGCCGGGCCGCGAGCGCGCCAAGTACCTGTACCGGATCGCCCGGATCATCCAGGAGCGGGCGCGGGAACTGGCGGTGCTGGAGTCGATCGACAACGGCAAGCCGATCCGCGAGTCGCGGGACGTCGACGTGCCGCTGGTCGCCGCCTGGTTCTTCTACTACGCGGGATGGGCCGACAAGCTGCCCCACGCCGGGTTCGGGCCCGATCCGAAGCCGGTCGGCGTGGCCGGCCAGGTGATCCCGTGGAACTTCCCGCTGCTGATGCTCGCCTGGAAGATCGCACCGGCGCTGGCCTGCGGCAACACGGTCGTCCTCAAGCCCGCCGAGACGACGCCGCTGACCGCGCTGCTGTTCGCCGACATCTGCCGGCAGGCCGAACTGCCGCCCGGCGTCGTCAACATCATCACCGGCGCGGGCGAGACGGGCCGCGCGCTCGTCGCGCACGAGGGGATCGACAAGGTCGCCTTCACCGGCTCCACCGAGGTGGGACGGCAGATCGCCCGCACCCTCGCCGGGACGGACAAGAGGCTCACCCTCGAACTCGGCGGCAAGGCCGCCAACATCGTCTACGCGGACGCCGCGCTCGACCAGGCCGTCGAGGGCATCGTCAACGGGATCTTCTTCAACCAGGGCCACGTGTGCTGCGCGGGCTCGCGGCTGCTCGTCCAGGAGTCGGTCGCGGACGAGGTGCTGGAGCGGCTGAAGGCCCGGATGGCGACGCTGCGGGTCGGCGACCCGCTCGACAAGAACACCGACGTCGGCGCGATCAACTCCGCCGCGCAGCTCGCCAAGATCAAGGAGCTGTCGGAGGCGGGGGAGGGCGAGGGCGCCGAGCGCTGGTCGGCGCCGTGCGAACTGCCGTCCCAGGGCTTCTGGTTCGCGCCGACGATCTTCACCGGGGTGGCGCAGTCGCACCGGATCGCACGCGAGGAGATCTTCGGGCCCGTCCTGTCGGTGCTGACGTTCCGCACCCCGGACGAGGCCGTCACCAAGGCCAACAACACCCCGTACGGGCTGTCCGCCGGGATCTGGACGGAGAAGGGCTCGCAGATCCTCTGGACGGCGCAGCGGCTGCGCGCCGGGGTCGTGTGGGCGAACACGTTCAACAAGTTCGACCCGGCCTCCCCGTTCGGCGGCTACAAGGAATCGGGGTTCGGCCGCGAGGGCGGACGCCACGGACTGGAGGGCTACCTCAATGCCTGACCGTCTCACGGTCCGCAAGACCTACAAACTGTTCATCGGCGGCGCCTTCCCGCGCTCGGAGTCCGGCAGGTCGTACGTGGTCACCGATGCCAAGGGCCGCTTCGTCGCCAACGCCTCGCAGGCGTCCCGCAAGGACGCCCGCGACGCCGTCGTGGCCGCGCGCAAGGCGTTCCCCGGCTGGTCCGGCCGCACCGCCTACAACCGCGGCCAGATCCTGTACCGGGTCGCCGAGATGCTGGAGGGCCGCCGCGACCAGTTCGTGGACGAGCTGCGGCAGGCCGGCGCGTCCAAGAGCGCGGCGGGCGCCGAGGTGGACGCCGCCGTCGACCGGTGGGTCTGGTACGCGGGCTGGGCCGACAAGCTGAGCGCCGTCGCGGGCGCCGCCAACCCGGTGTCCGGGCCGTTCTTCAACTTCTCCACGCCCGAGCCGACCGGCGTCGTCGCGGTCGTCGCGCCCGACTCGCCGCTGCTGGGGCTGGTGTCGGTCGTGGCGCCGGCGATCGTGTCCGGCAACACGGCCGTGGTGGTCGCGTCCGAGCCGGCGCCGCTGGCGGCGATCACGCTCGCCGAGGTGCTGGCGACGTCCGACCTGCCGGGCGGGGTGGTGAACGTCCTCACCGGGCTCCGCGCGGAGATCGCGCCGTGGCTGGCCGCCCACATGGACGTCAACGCCGTCGACCTCGCCGGCGTCCCGGACGACCAGGTCCGCGGCCTGGAGGAGAAGGCCGCGGAGAACCTGAAGCGCGTCCTCCGCCCGCAGGACGCCGACTGGAACGCCGAGCCCGGAACCGCCCGAATGACGGCTTTCCTGGAGACGAAGACCGTCTGGCACCCCGTGGGCGTCTAAGCCAATATGACGTAACGTGTGTAGAGGGTCACGAAGTGTGGAATAGATCTCCCCGTAACTGATCATCACTGGGGGGAGATCAGTGCCTACCAAGACCGCATCGCGTACGACGACGAGCCGAGGTACGGCCGGTCGTACGAAGAGCACATCAGCGACCAAGTCCACCACGGGCAAGTCCACCACGGGCCGGAAGCCCGCGGCCAAGCGCACGTCGGCGGCTGGCTCGTCCGCACGATCGACCACGAGCAGGTCGACCGGGACGAAGAGCAGCACGGCGAAGAAGTCGACGGCGTCGAGCACGACGTCGTCGGCCGCCGCGTCCCGCGTCACGAAGGCCGCGAGCCAGGCCAAGACCGCCGCGACGCAGATGAAGTCGGTGGCGACCAAGGCGTCCTCGTCGGCCAAGGCCATGACGGCGATGACGAAGGCGATGACCAGCGCCACCAAGGCGATGTCCGACGCCGCGAAGGCGATGGACGCGGCGGCCAAGGTCATCACCACGACCGCCAAGTCGTCGGCGAAGAGCAGCACGGCGAAGAAGAGCACGCCCGCGAGCAAGAGCTCCTCGTCCAGGGCGAGCACCTCGAAGAGCACGTCGAAGTCGAGTTCGTCCAAGTCGGGCACCTCGAAGGCGAGCACCTCGAAGTCGGGCACGTCGAAGTCGGGCACGTCATCCCGCAAGTCGGCCTCCGCGGCGTCGAGCCGGTCGAAGCCGACGGCGACGGCGCGGACCACCAGATCGTCGAGCACGGCCTCGAAGTCGAAGCCGTCCGGCACGGCCAGGAAGTCGACCGCGTCCACGTCGCGGACCACGGCCGCCCGCAAGGCGACGCCGTCCCGCACGACCGCGAGCGCGAGGTCGGGGACGTCCACCCGGTCCGCCACGACCCGGCGGGCGCCCGCCGGGCGGACCGCGGCTCCGCCGCCCGCGTCCAGGATGGTCGAGCCGAAGACCGGGTTGGGGCCGTTCCAGCACTCCACCGGCACCGAGGGCGGGTTCCTGAGCGGGCTCACCTCGGGCCCCGGCCGCGAGCGCTGAAGGCCGATGGACGAGAAGGACATCCTGGCGCGCATCGACGAGTACGTCGGCGAGGAGCAGCGGCTCCGCGAGCGCTTCCAGCGCGACGAGCTCGGGCGCGAGGAGGAGCACCGGCGGCTGGCCGACCTGGAGACGGCCCTCGACCAGTGCTGGGACCTGCTGCGCCGCCGCCGCGCCCGGCGGGAGGCCGGTGAGGACCCGGAACAGGCCGCGGGCGTCCGGCCGCCGGACGAGGTCGAAGGCTACCTGCAGTGACCCCGGCGCCCCGGGCGCGCGGACCGCTGCGGTTCGGCGCCTGCCTCGCCCCGGACTCGTCCGCCCCGCTGATGCGCACCGCGCAGGACGCGGACCGGTTCGGGCTCGACCTCCTCGGCGTCCGCGACGAGCCGTACCGGCGCGACACCGCCGACGCGCTGACCCTGCTGGCGGCGGTGCTGGCCGGCACGTCCCGGATCCGGGTGCTGCCCGCCGTGGCGTGCCTGCCGCTGCGCCCGCCCGCCGCGCTCGCCAAGGCGATCGCGACGATGGACCGGCTGAGCGGCGGCCGCGTCGAACTCGGCCTCGGCGCGGGCGCCGTCCCGGACGGCATCGAAGCCTACGGCGGCGCCCGCCTCGGCCCCGCCGCGGCCCGGCGCGCCCTCGAAGAGGCCGTGCAGATCATCCGGCTGCACTGGAGCGACCAGACCGGGCTCCGCTTCCAGGGCGAGCACTACCGGTTCGCCGCCCCGCAGGCCGGCCCGCCGCCGACCCGGCAGATCGGCATCTGGCTCGGCGTCACCGGCCCGCGCGGCCTCGACCTCGCCGGCCGCGTCGCCGACGGCTGGATCGCGCCGTCCTCGCGCGTCCCGCCGAAGCACCTCGCGGACGGCCGGCGCCGCCTCGACGACGCCGCGGCCCGCGCCGGCCGCGGCCCCGCCGACATCCGCCGCGTCTACATTCTCGAAGGAGAACTGGACGGGACGGACTCGCGCGGCTTCCTGCACGGCCCGCCCCGCCAGTGGGTCTACGAACTGACCGAACTCGCCGTCGGCCACGGCGTCGACACGTTCCTCTACGCCGGCGACCCGGAGAACCTCCCGGTCTTCGCCCTGGAGGTGGTCCCGGCGGTCCGCGAGACTGTGTCTACCCAGGGGGGCGCTGTGTCTGCCCAGGGGGGCGACCCCCTGGAACCCCCGTTGCGAGCCGGTCGATCCTCACGCCACGGTTCCGGTGTGTCGTGACCGTGCGGGTCCGTGTCGTGTCGCTGCGGTCGCCCGGCTCGGCGGGCCGGGCGACCTGCGGGCGCTAGAGCGCCCTCCGGCCGCCCGACCCGTGCTCCGGTGGCTCTGAGGTTGCGATCTCACATGCGTTCGGGGGTGGGGACGCCGAGGAGGTGCAGGCCGGTTTCGAGGGTGCGCAGCGTCGCGGCGCACAGCGCCAGGCGGGACGCCTTCGTCTGCTCGTCGGGCGCCTTCAGGACCGGGCAATTCTCGTGGAAGGTGGTGTAGGCGTCGGCGACCCCGTAGATGTAGGACGCCAGCCGGTGCGGCTCGGCTGTGTCGCCGGCCTGCTTGAGGACGGCGCCGAAACCGAGCAACTCCAGGGCCAGCGCGCGCTCGGCGGGATGGCCCAGCGTGATCGGGCCCGTCGCGTCCTCGACCGAGACGCCGCCCTTGCGGAAGATCGACCGGATCCGGGCCGCGGCGTACTGCAGGTACGGGCCGGTCTTGCCATGGAACGAGATCATCCGGTCGAAGTCGAAGACGTACTCGCTGTCGCGGGCCACCGACAGGTCGGCGTACTTGACGGCGCCGATGCCGACCGCCTGGACGATCGCGGCGCGGGTCGCGTCGTCGAACGAGTCGTCGTGCTGCACCTCGTCGAAGGCGGCGCCGGCGCGTTCGACGGCCTCGTCGAGGAGTTCGGCGAGTTTGACGGTGCCGCCTGCGCGGGTGCGGAGGATCTTGCCGTCGGTGCCGAGGACGTTGCCGATCTGGGCGTGGTCGGCCTGCACCTCGTCGTTCAGCCAGCCCGCCATCCGGGCGACGGCGAAGACCATCTGGAAGTGCAGTGACTGCGGGGCGCCGACCACGTAGATCATCCGGTCGACGTGCTCGGTGTCGACCCGGTACCGGATCGTGGCGAGGTCGGTGGTGGAGTAGTTGTAGCCGCCGTCGCTCTTGCGGATGATCACCGGCAGGGGCTCGCCCTCGCGGCCCTTGAAGCCGGGCGGGAACGCGCACAGCGCCCCGTCGCTGACCACCGCGATGCCCTTGTCCTGGAGTTCCCGGACGGTCGGGGCGAGCAGGTCGTTGTAGAAGCTCTCGCCCTTGATGTCGTCGTCGGTGAGCGTGACGCCGAGCCGCCCGTAGACGGCGTTGAAGTACCGCTTGGACACGTCCACGAGGACGTTCCACAGCCGCAGTGTCTCGGCGTCGCCCGCCTGGAGGGCGACGACCCGCCGCCGGGACCGGTCGGCGAACTCCTCGTCGCCGTCGAACTTCTCCCGCGCGGCCTGGTAGAACGCGGTCAGGTCGCTGACGGACGAGTCGCCCCGCGCGGCGGCGTCCTCGCCGAGGTCGAGCAGGTGCTCGATCAGCATGCCGAACGGGGTGCCCCAGTCGCCGACATGGTTGTCGCGGACGACGTCGTGGCCGAGGAACGCGAGGATCCGGGCGATCGCGTCGCCGACGATCGTGGTCCGCAGGTGGCCGACGTGCATCTCCTTCGCCACGTTCGGCGAGGAGTACTCGACGACGACCTTCTGCGGCCGCTCCACCGCGGGCACGGCGAGCCGCTCGTCCTCCAGGGCGCGCTGCGCCTCGGCGGCGATCCACGCGTCGCTGAGCGTCAGGTTGACGAAGCCCGGCCCGCTGACCTGCACGTCCGACACGACGTCGGCGGTGTCGAGGTGCTTGACGATCTCGTCGGCCACGTCTCGCGGCTTGCGGCCCAGCTTCTTGGCCAGCGGCAGCGCCACGTTGGCCTGAAGGTCGGCGAACTGCGACGGCCGGATGACCGGGTCGGCGTCCGCGTACGACGGTCCGAAGGCGGCGCTGAGCGCGGCCTGGACCCGGGCGGCGAGTACGAGTTGCGGATCGGGCATGTCCCAAGGTTATCGGCGCCGCGCCCGCACCCGGACCCGGTTTTCCGCGCCCTACGGCACGGCGGGCGGCTCTTTGCGGTCGGGGACGGTGTCGCCGGCGGGCTCCCTCGGCGGCGGCGGGGTCTCCGCGGGCGGCTTCGCCGCGCCGTCGGCCCTTTCGGGGTTCTCGCGGCCGTCGCGCTCCCCGTGCGTCCAGCGGCCGAACCGGGACGTGCGGGTCGCCGCGACCTGCTCGCGGATCCGCTCGACGATCCGCCCCGCCGCCAGCCGGTGCGCCAGCTCGCACGCCGAGCTGATCGCGCGGGCGCGGGACGCGCCGTGCGCGATGACGACCGTCCCGTTCAGCCCGAGCAGGACGCCGCCGCCGTAGGTGTCGGGGTCGAGGCGGTCGCGGAGGTCCTGGAGGCGGCGGCGCTGCAGGAGCGCGCCCATCCGGGCGGCCGGGCTCGCCGTCATCGCGTCGCGGATCTCGGTGAACGCGGCGCCGATCGTCCCCTCCATCGTCTTCAGCGCGACGTTGCCGGTGAACCCGTCGGTGACGATGACGTCGACCCGCCCGCTCAGCAGGTCGTGGCCCTCGACGTTCCCGGCGAACTCGATGCCGTGGTTGCCGCCCGCGAGCAGCTCGTGGGCCCGCTTGGCGAGCTTGTTGCCCTTGCCGGCCTCGGCGCCGATGTTGAGCAGCCCCACGGTGGGGCGGTCCGGGCCGAGCAGGATCTGCGCGTACGCGGTGCCGAGCGCCGCGAACTGGACGAGCGTCTCCGCCTTGACGTCGGCGGTGGCGCCCGCGTCCAGCAGGATCGTGGGGCGCGGTCGCGTCGGCAGCGTCACCGCGATCGCGGGCCGCATCACGCCCTGCTGGCCCTTCAGCCGCAGCCGCGACGTCGCCACCACCCCGGCGGTGGTGCCCGCCGACACCAGCGCCGACGCCCGCCCCTGCTTGATCAGATGGCAGGCGATCGCGATGGACGAGCGGGGCTTGCGCCAGCTGGCGAGCGCGCCCTCGCCCATGTCGAGCGCCTCGTCGGCGTGCACGATCGGGATCTTGCCGACGTAGCCGTAGCGGTCCAGCTCGCGCCGGATCCGCGGCGCCTGCCCGACCAGGACGAGCCGGACGCCGTGCTCGCGGACGGCGTCCACCGCGCCCGCGACGATCTCCCCCGGGGCGTGGTCGCCGCCCATCGTGTCCACCGCGACCGGGAGCGGACGCGGCGGCACGCGGCGGGGCGCGACGGCACGCGACGGCTCGCCCGTGCCGGTCATGGCCGCTCCAGGAGGATGAAGGGAGAATGCGGTGCGCCGCGAGAAGTGCAGCTCACCGCATCGTATGGCGTCCCTTCACCTGCCAGGACGGCACCCGCCCGGAGTGGCGATCGTCACCCCCGGCCGCCGGCCTCCTGGGAGCGGCAGTCGGCGCCCAGGCAGGAGGCGTTCTCCACGACCGGCCGGCCGCTCACGAGGATCGTGTAGGCGGCCTTGGCCGTCTTCGTCTCACCGCTGCCGAGCACCTCGACCGGCTTGTTGTCGGAGGTGGTGCCGGTGCAGGAGACGCGCAGCCGCTCCTTCGTCCAGCCGGGCATGTCCGCGCACTTCAGCGGCGCCGAGAGCTGGACACCGTGCTGGTGCAGCTCGGCCGCGGCGGTCACCGGCAGCGCCTTGCGCAGGGCCGCCTGCGTCTTGTACTTGAGCTCCTTGCCGCCCGACAGCGCCAGGAACGCGGCTCCGCCGGCCACGACGAGCACGAGCAGCGCGGCCGATCCGAGGATCAGGGCCTTCTTGCGACTCATCTTCACACCCGCTACGTCACCGACAGTACGGAGTCATATGCACGGGGTGGTGGGTTTTTCCGTTCCGTAGGCGGATTCGTTGCCGGGCTAGGCGTTCCGGTGCTCGCAGCCGAGGCCGAGGCAGTCCTTGCGCAGGACCTCCCGGCCGCCGACGGTGACGATGTAGGTCTCGCGGGGGCGTTCGGTGTCGGCGTCGAACGCGACGCCCTCCACGGTGACCGGCTCCCCGGAGCGCGTCCGGGCCGTGCAGTCCACCCTGACCACGGATTCCGTGGTGCCCCCCGGGCTCTTGCAGAGGGGGCGCTCCCGCAGCTGGATGCCGCGGATCTTCAGCTCGTCCACGACCCCGTCGGTGACGGCGTTGCGGTACGCGCCCTCGGAGATCCGCTGCATCACCTTGCAGCCCGACATGGTCAGGGCCAGCAGGACGGCCAGCGCGAGAACCGGGATCCTCCTCATGCGGACTCCTCCATCCGGTGCGCGTCCGCGACCGCGTCGGCCACCGCGTCGGGGCGGTCGAGCGGGACCATGTGCAGCGCGTCCGGCAGCTCGATCCGGCTCCCGTGCGGGCTCATCGCGGCGAGGCGCTCGTGGCCCCGCGCCCATGCGCGGCGCCGGGCGGGGTCCGCCACGTCGCCGAGCGCGGTCACCACGACCAGCGGGACGGCGGGGAAGGGGCGCCGCTCGCGCAGCCCCGCCAGGTCGGCGGCCATCTCCCGGTAGGCCAGGTCCTCCGCGATCACGGTGCCGATGACCGTCCCGCGCCCGTACACCGAGCGGACGACGCCGTCCGGGACGGCCTCGTCGCGGCGGCTCGTGTGCCGGAGGATCATCCGCCGGCCGAGCGGCCCGGCGGCCTTCGCCAGCCGGGTCGCGCCGAGGAACGCGCCGAACGCGGTGGCGAGCGGGGTCAGCGCGGCGGCGGCCCGCACCCGCACGCGGGCGTCGTGCTCGAAGCTCGGGTCGACCAGCACCAGGCCGCGGACCAGGCCGGGGCTCACCCTGGCCAGCGCCTCGGCGTGGAACGCCGCCATCGAGTGCGCGAGGACGGTCACCGGCCGCCGCGCCCGCGCCGCCAGCGCCCGCAGGATCGCGGTGTCGCGGCGCAGCGACGGCGGCGCGACCCCGGCCGGGCTGAGGCCGAGGCCGGGACGGTCGAACACCGTGACCCGGTGCGCGCCGCGCAGCAACTCGACCGTCGGCGCCCAGTCGAACCAGGCGCCGCCGAGCCCGGAGCTCAGCAGCAGCGGCGGCCCGTCCGCCGGGCCGGACTCGACCACGTGCACCTGCTCGCGCCCCGCGTTGACGATCTCGCCGCCACTGTCGTCACCGTCCTCCAGCCCCCACCCGCCGCCATCCAGGGGACGAGCTTCGCTCGCGCTTTTGCGGTTCACAGTGCCGCCTCCTCCTTGGCCGCCGCGGTGCCCCGCGCGGCGCGCGCCGCGTCCCGCCGGTCGGCGTACAGGGCCCAGGCGATGACGAGCAGCCCCAGGCACAGGATGCTGATCTGCACGCGCTGGACGACCCCGAGCCACTGCCCGAGGTACATCGCGACCAGCGTGCTCAGCGCGGACACCGACTCGGCGAGCGCCAGCAGCCAGCCCCAGCGGGCGAGCGCCGGCCACCACCCGTACCGGCGGGCGGCGAGCGACAGGAACAGCAGCGCGCCGACCCCGCAGACGATCACGGCGCTGCTGGTCACCGAGTGGAACTCGTGGGAGAACGACACGTGCTCGGAGCGCTCCCGCAGCGCGCACCAGGTCTCCAGGCTGGGGGCGCAGTCCAGCGGGAAGGACGCGTCGCCGATCGCGCACACCCCGAACAGCCCGAGGAACGTCCAGCCGGCCGTGGCGAGGGGCTTGCGGGTCAGCTTGCGGAGCGTCCCCGCGGCCACCATGATCGACAGCACCCCGGTGACGAAGTCGCCGCCGCTGTACACGAGGTGGAACGGCTGGTCGGACGCCGACAGCTCGCTGACGTAGCCGTTGAAGAAGTCGAGTTTGGGGCTGAGGACGTTCTCCAGCAGGAACGTCGCGTAGGTGATCGCCGCGATCACCGCCAGGGCGACCACGCGCATGGGGACGACGCCAGGCCCGTCCCGTCCGTCTGAGTCCACCGGCCCCCCTCACGCCGCCTGATCGCGCCGCGCCCTGTCGCGCGCCGATCACGCCGCTCGGTTCTGCCCGCCCCGCCCAGTATCGACCAAGATCGCCGAATCCGGGGCCCGGGGGCGCGGGTTCCCGTGAAACCGCTGGCAGCGTCGGTGAGGCGGACTTCACCGCGCGCTGACGGAGAAGTTGACGTCCCGTAGTCGTTGTACAAGATGCGGGCCGTCAACGATGATGTCGAGGCGATTTGTCTGGATCGTCCGTTGACCAGCATTTGCCCGCACCGGGTGCGGGGTATCAATTCGGCATGAACCTGTCCCAAAGGGTTGAATGGGGGTGTCCCCGGAACCTTTGATCACCGTCCGTGACGACGCGCCGGGGGCGCTTCCCCGCTGACAGCAAGGAGTACCAACACGTGACACTGGTGAACGACGCGGCTCCCGCGGTGCGATCCACCGGTCGCAAGTTCCGCGCCTTCACGGCGAAGCACCTGGACGAGCTCACCGCTCGCGCCGGGCTGTCGCCCGACCAGCGGCTCGCGACCAGGGCGGTGGCGACGGTCCTGCCGTTCCGGACGAACGCCTACGTCATCGAGGAGCTCATCGACTGGTCGGCCGCGCCCGACGACCCGATCTACCGGCTCGTCTTCCCGCAGGAGGACATGCTCCCCGCCGAGGACGTCGCCCACCTGTCGGACCTGCTCCGCCGCGACGCCCCGAAGGCCGAGATCGAGGCCGCCGCCCACCACGTGCGGATGAAGCTGAACCCGCACCCCGCCGGCCAGATGGAGCTCAACATCCCGTCCTTCGGCGACGGGAAGATCCCCGGGATGCAGCACAAGTACGACGAGACCGTGCTGTACTTCCCCAAGCAGGGGCAGACCTGCCACGCGTACTGCACGTACTGCTTCCGCTGGGCCCAGTTCGTCGGCGAGGCCGACCTGAAGATGGCCGGCGACGACGTCACCCAGCTGCGCGACTACCTCCTCGCCCACCCCGAGGTGACCAGCGTCCTGTTCACCGGCGGCGACGCCATGATCATGGGCGAGCCGGTGCTGCGCCGCTACGTCGAGCCGCTGCTCGACCTCGAGCAGCTCGAGTCCATCCGGATCGGGACCAAGTCGCTGGCCTACTGGCCGCAGAAGTTCGTCACCGACCCGGACGCCGACGACATGCTCCGCCTGTTCGAGCAGGTCGTGGAGTCGGGCAAGAACCTCGCGTTCATGGCGCACTTCTCGCACCCGCGCGAGCTCGAACCCCTGATGGTCGCCGAGGCGTGCCGCCGCATCCGCGACACCGGCGCGGTCATCCGCACCCAGGCCCCGCTGATCCGCACGATCAACGACGACGCCGCGACGTGGGAGACCATGTGGCGCGTCCAGACGCGGATGGGCCTCGTCCCGTACTACATGTTCATCGAGCGGGACACCGGGCCGCAGGACTACTTCGCGGTCCCGCTGGCCAGGGCGTACGAGGTCTTCCGGGACGCCTACAAGAACGTCTCCGGGCTCTCCCGGACCGTCCGGGGCCCGTCCATGTCGGCGACCCCCGGCAAGGTCTGCGTGGACGGCGTCGTCGACCTGTTCGACCAGAAGGTCTTCGCGCTGCACTTCATCCAGTGCCGCGACGCCGACCTGGTCGGCAAGCCGTTCTTCGCCCAGTACGACCCGAACGCGGTCTGGCTGGACGACCTGAAGCCCGCCTTCGCCGACCGCTTCCCCTGGCAGAAGTAGCCGTCGCCGCGGCGTGCCCGTCCGGCCGGGGACGGGCACGCCGCACGCGTCACCGCAGGTGGCATGCCAGGCACGGGCAGCCCGCGAGCGAGGACCGTCAGGACCCGTAGACGGGGACGATCACCGCGCGGGCCAGCGTGTGCGCCGTGATGTTGAAGCCGACGACGGCCGGGGACGTGTCGGAGTCGACGCCGAGCGACTCCACGTCCAGCGCGTGGACGGTGAACACGTAGCGGTGCGGGTCGCCGGGCGGCGGGGCGGCGCCGCCGAAGGCCTTCACGCCGTAGTCGTTGCGGGCGTGCACACCGATCTTGGAGTCCTCGGTGCCGGCGCCGGTGGGCAGCTCGGTCACGGTCGCCGGGATGTCGAACAGCGACCAGTGCCAGAAGCCGCTGCCGGTCGGCGCGTCCGGGTCGTAGCAGGTCACCGCGAAGCTCTTGGTCTCGGCGGGGAACCCCGACCAGCTCAGCTGCGGGGACTCGTTGCCGCCGCCGAACCCCCAGTCGTTGAACACGTGCTTGTCGGCGAGGCGCCCGCCCTCGGTGACGTCCTCGCTGGTGACGGTGAACGAGGGTACTTCGGGCAGGTACTCGCTCGGAAGCGGCGGCTTGGCCATGGCGACCTCCTACGTCAGGATGTGCGTTCCCTCCATCTCTACCAGGGTGATCAGGTCTTGACCGCGCCCATCGTGAACCCGGTGACGAAACGGTCCAGGAACAGGTTGAACAGGAACGCGATCGGCACCGCGGTGATCACGGTCGATGCCTGGAGCGACTGCCAGAAGAACACGTCCCCGCGGACGAGCTGCGTCGGCACGCCCGTGCTGACCACCATCTCGGGGCTCGCCGACACGAACGCCAGCGCGTACACGAATTCGCTGGAGGTGAGCGTGAAGCTGAACACGACCACCGCGACGATGCCGGGGAACACCAGCGGCAGGACGGTCCGCAGGAACGCGCCGAGGCGGCTGTAGCCGTCCACCATGGCCTGCTCCTCGACGTCCTTCGGGACGGCCTTCAGGAACCCGATCAGCAGCCACACCGACACCGGGACCGTGATCGTCGGATACACGACGATCATCGACCAGAGCGTGTCCTCCAGGTGCAGCGCCACGACGACGCGGGTCAGCGACAGGAACAGCAGCGACGGCGGCACGAGGTACACCATGAAGATCGCGATGCCCATCGGGGTGCCCCACGGCCGGTCCAGCCGCGCCAGCGAGTACGCGGCGGGCAGCGCGAGCAGCAGCGTGACCGCCACCACCGCCGCGCCGACGATCAGCGTGTTGACCACGAACGTCAGGAACGGCGTGTCGGTGAACAGGAACGTCACGTGGTCGGGCGTCGCCGGCTTGTTGAAGAAGAACGGGTTGCTCTCGGGGTCGTAGAGGTCCTGGTTCTGCTTGAACGCGCTGATCACGCTCCACAGGAACGGCAGCGCGCACACCAGCGCCGACAGGACCGCCGCCGCGTACACCCCGCACCGCGCCGCCGCATGACGGCGCGCGTACTTCCGCCGCAGCGCCGCGACCTCGGTACTCACCCGGCCTCCAGACGTCGGACGGCGCGCAGGATCGCGATCGCGCCGGCGAGCAGCAGCGGGAACAGGAACAGCGCGATCGCCGCGCCCTGGCCGACGTCGCCGCCCTCGATGCCGCGGAAGTACGCCCACGAGGCGAGGACGTCCGTCGAATGCGTGGGGCCGCCGCGCGTCAGCACGTACGGGACGGTCATGTCGGTGAACGTCATGATCGCGCCGAACAGCCCGGCGACCGCGATCACCGGCAGCGTCAGCGGGATCGTCACCTCGAACATCCGCCGCCAGAACCCGGCGCCGTCAATCCGCGCGGCCTCGTCGATGTCGCGGGGGATGGCGACGAGGCCGGCCATGACGATCACGGCGGCGAGCGGGGTCAGCCGCCACGTCTGCACGGCGATCACCGACGCCATCGCGGTGCCCGGCTGCCCGAGCCACACGATGTTCGCGTCGATCAGCCCGAGATGGCGCAGCACCCAGTCGACGGGGGAGTAGATCGAGTCGAGGAACCACAGCCAGGAGATCGTCGACAGCGCGACCGGCG
Organism: Actinomadura bangladeshensis; assembly: GCF_004348335.1. Lineage (GTDB taxonomy): Bacteria > Actinomycetota > Actinomycetes > Streptosporangiales > Streptosporangiaceae > Spirillospora > Spirillospora bangladeshensis. The sequence goes on from NZ_SMJW01000082.1 coordinate 24,254, forward strand.
TCGTCCACGGCAGCAGCACCAGGAACCGGACGAACCACTTGCCGCGGAAGTCGGCGACCAGGATGTTGGCGAGGATCTTCCCGAACAGGACGATCAGCACCATGCTCACCAGCGTGAAGACCAGCGTGTTGCGGAGCGCCCGCCAGAACACCCCGTCCGCGAACACCGCGTCGAAGTTCTGGAACCCGACCCAGTCGAAGGACGGGTCGCCGGTCGTCACGTCCGAGAACGCGAACGCGATGGCGAGCAGGAACGGGACGCCGACCAGCGCGATGATGTAGACCACCGACGGCAGCAGCATCGCCCAGGCGAGGAACCCGTCCCGGTCGGCGAGGCCCGCCTTAGCCGGCGGGGCCTCGGCGGCGGCCCTCGGCGCCGCCGCCCGCGTCATCGGCCCTCCCCGATCGGGACGGCGGCTCGGCGGGTGCCGGCCGCGGCGTCGAAGAACCGGAACCGCTCCGCCGGCACCGCGAACTCGTGCGTCTCCCCGGCCGCGATGGGCGTGTCCACCGTGGCGGGCAGCCGGGCGATGACGCGGGTCTCCTCGCCGATCCCGGTCACCGTCCCGTACACGTGCCGGTCGCCGGACAGGTACTCCATCCGCTCCACCCGCAGCGGCATCGCCACCCGCTCCGGCGACACGACGTTCTCGGCCGGCAGCAGGTGCTCGGGACGGAACCCCACCAGCACGTCGTCGCGCTTGACCAGGTTCATCGGGGGCGACCCGATGAACGTCGCCGTGAACGTGTCGGACGGGTCGTCGTACACCTCCTGCGGCGTCCCGACCTGGCGGACGCGGCCGTGCTCCAGGACCGCGATCCGGTCGCCGAGCCCCATCGCCTCCGCCTGGTCGTGGGTGACGTAGATGGTGGTGGTGCCGACGCGCTCCTGGAAGCGCTTCAGCTCGTCCCGCGCCGTCGCGCGCATCTTCGCGTCGAGGTTGGAGAGCGGCTCGTCCAGCAGGAACACCGCCGGGTCGCGCACCAGCGCCCGCGCCAGCGCCACCCGCTGCCGCTCACCGCCCGACAGCTGGCGCGGCTTGCGGCGCAGCAGCGGCTCGATCTCCAGCAGTTCCGCCGCCCAGCGCGCCTTCTTCTCCCGCTCGTCCCGGGCCATGCCCTCCGCCCGCAGCGGGAAGACGATGTTGTCCAGCACGGTCTTGTGCGGGTACAGCGCGTACGACTGGAACACCATCGCGATCTGCCGCACCCTCGGCGGGAGCCCGTTCACGACGTTCCCGTCGATCAGCACCTCGCCCTCCGAGGGCTGCTCCAGGCCCGCGATCGTGCGCAGCAGCGTCGTCTTCCCGCACCCGGACGGCCCGAGCAGCACCAGGTACTCGCCGGGCTCGGCCGCGAGATCGACGCCGTCCAGCGCCCGCACCTGCTCCGTCCGCCCGCGCCGGGCCCGCAGGTGCCCGTCGAAGCTCTTGACGAGCCCCTTCACCTCGACGGTCTTCATGGGTTCAGCCGCCCACGAGACCGCGGCCGCGCCAGTTCTCGAAGATCTTGTCGACGCGCCCCCGCGCCTCGGCGACCGCCTGCTTCGGGGACGTCTGGCCGCGGGCGGCGCGCCCGAACATCGTCGGCAGCACGTTGGTGTTGAAGATCTCCCCGATCGCCGGGTTGGACGGCCCCGGATAGCCGATGTTCGCGCTCCACGACGTCGCCGTCTTCAGCAGCGACAGCTTGTTCGCCGGCTTCGCGCCCCACGGGTCGCCGTCCAGCCAGCCGTTCAGCTGCGGGACGATCGACGGCCAGCCCGGCAGGTCGTACATCTCCGAGTAGTACGACGCCGAGGCGAAGTTCGCCGTGTAGTGCAGCAGGAACTCCTTCGCCGCGTCCGCGTTCCCCGCGTACTTCGGCACGATCCACTGCTGGATGACGTGCTGCGCCGCCATCGCCGCCTTCGGGCCGCGCAGCGCGGGCACGAAGAAGATGTCGTCGCCGATCGTCCGGTTGGTGCCCATCGCGGTGCGCCACGCCGAGATCGAGTTCAGGATGTAGGACGACTTGCCCGCGATGAGGGCCTGGTTGTTGGACGCCGGCGTCCAGGAGAAGACCTCGCTGGTCTCCGCGCCCTGGAACAGCCGCGCCATGTACTCCACGGCCGCGACGGTCGCGTCCGAGTCGAGCACGACCCGCTCGTTCTGGTCCTGGACGGACCCGCCGAACGACCACAGCAGCGCCCGCGCCGCCATGTTGGAGTCGGTCTCGGGGGACAGCCCGATCCCGCACGGCACCCCGGTCTGCTTCTTGATCTCCGAGGCGCCGCGCAGCAGGTCGTCCCAGCTCGACGGGCCGTTCGGCATACCGACCTTCTGCCACATCGACTTGCGGTAGTCGCCCGGGTCGGGTGCCCAGCCGGGGCAGTACGCGTAGAACTTCTTCGTGTTGGGGTTGTAGCTCGACTTGCGGCACAGCTCCAGCTGCTGCCCCCAGCGCCGGTTCGCCTCCTGCACCACGTCCGCCATGTCGAGGACGGACGGCTCGTACTGCGAGAACGGCGCGATGTGCTGGATGAGGTCGTGGCCGCGCCCCGCCTGGATCTCCGAGGCGGCCCGGCGGGGGACGTCGACGGTGTTGATGTGGTCGACCCGGACGTCCACCCCGACCTTCTTGCCCCAGTCGGAGACGAACGCGTCGAACCACGTGTCGTGCCGGGGCACGAAGTGGCTCCACATCAGGATGCTGAGCGAGCCGCTCAGCTTCTTCGCGGGGGCGGTGAACACCTCCTTCGGGGCGTTCCCGGTGCTCTTCGCCTGGGGGCCGCTGGACTCACTGGCGCACCCCGCCAGGAGACCGCAACCGCCCGCCGCGAGCGCTGTGGAGGATAGGAAGCCGCGTCTGCTCAGCCGCTCGGCCATGGGGGTCTCCCTCGCCGCTGAAGGTCTCCCCTCGAAGGTAGATCGGCGAGGACGTCTCATCCAGAGACGATCCGGTAACTCTGCGTCACTCTGGACCCACCGGAAACGGCAGCCCCGGCGGCACTCCCGCGTTACCGCGCGCCCGCGACGTGCCGCGCGCCCGCTACTTGCCGGCGGCCTCGGTGTAGGCGGCGATGACCTCTTCGGGGTCGCCGTCCATGTGCATGCGGCCCTCGTCGATCCAGATGACGCGGTCGCACATCTCCTTGACCGTGTCGAGCTGGTGGGCGACGAGGAACACCGCGCCGGCGTCCTTGCGCAGCTCGTCGATCCGGGCCTTGGACTTGCGCCGGAACTTGGCGTCGCCGGTGGCGAGGGCCTCGTCGATCAGCAGCACGTCGTGGGTCTTGGCGGCCGCGATCGCGAACCGGAGCCGGGCCCCCATGCCGGACGAGTACGTCCGCATCGGGTACTGGATGAACCCCTCCTTGAGCCCGGCGAAGCTCACGATCTCCTGGTACTTGGACTTGGTCTCGGTCGGGGACATGCCCATGGCCAGGCAGCCGAGGACGATGTTGCGCTCGCCGGTGAGGTCCTTCATCAGGGCGGCGTTCACGCCCAGCAGGGACGGCTGCCCGTTGGTGTAGACGCCGCCGCGGTGCGGGGGCAGCAGCCCGGCGATCGCCTTCAGCAGCGTCGACTTGCCGGAGCCGTTGGTGCCGATGATCCCGACGGCCTCGCCCCGGTAGGCGACGAACGACAGGCCCTTGATGGCGTGGACCTCGGTCATCGAGGGACGGTGCTTGCGCCGCAGGACGCGCGAGAACGCCGACGCGGCGTTGCCCTTCCCGCCGGCGCCGTACACGCGGTAGACGATGTGCAGGTCGTCGACGACGACGATCGGCTCCCTGGACGGGTCGATCTGCACGGGGTTCGCGGCAGGGTCCATGCGCACCTTCGTGTCAGCCACGGCCGTATCGCTCCTCGGCACGGTAGAAGTACATGAATCCGCCGACCAGCATCACCGCTGCCCAGACGACGGCGTACAACCAGAGTTGCCCCGTCGAGCCGGCCCCGAGGTCCTTCTCGACGTGCTCGCGGTACTCGCCCAGGAGGACGTGCCTGCTCAACTCGACGTACACGTACGCCGGGTTGGCCTTCAGCAGCTCGCCCAGGATCGGGTACTCGGCGAGCCTGCTGCCCGGCTTCATCAGCGACGGCAGGCTGAAGATGACGCCGGACATGTAGAGCCACGTCCGCATGACGAACGGCAGCAGCTGGGTGATGTCGCGGTTGAACGCGCCGAGCCGCGCCATCACCATGCTGATGCCGACGTTGAACATGAGCTGCAGCGCCACGACCGGTACGAACAGGGCCATGTTGAAGCTGAGCGGCTCACCGAACGCGAACACGATCGCGAACAGCACGACGAGGGACAGCAGCAGTTGCTGGAACTCGACGATCGCGATCGCGAGCGGCAGCGTGGCCCTGGGGAAGTGCAGCGCCCGGATCAGTGACAAGTTGTTGCCGACCGACTTCGCCCCGGAGGTGACCGATCGCTGCGTGAAGCCGAACAGGAAGACGCCGGTCACGAGGAACGGGATGAAGTCCGGCACGCCGCGGCTGGTGTTCAGCAGCAGGCCGAAGATCAGGTAGTACACGGCCGCGTTGAGCAGCGGTGTCAGCAGCTGCCATACCTGCCCGAGCCGCGAGTCGGTGTACATCGAGATGTTCTTGGCGGATGCGAACGCCCAGATGAAGTTCCGGCGAGCCCACACATCCTGGATGTACTTGCGCAGCGGGGGGCGCGCAGCGCTCTGCCTCAGCCCGTGTCGTGCGGCGTAGTCGGCCAGGGTCCCGTTCACGTGGAAAGGCTCCGCGATCGTGTCGACCGACTCGCCACCCGGGGAACCGAGCCGTTCCGGGTGACTCATGTCGCGAAGCCTATTGCAGTCGATGAGTCGAGAGTGACGTTCGCCCGCATGTGACCCCCGATTTGAGATCTTTACGGAATCATGTCGGCGTCCCAGGGGATACCCCGGACATGCGGATCAACCACTCACGGAGCATCACCGTGCCGTCACGATTCGTCATCCCCCGCCGCCGCGAGCCGGTCCCGGCGCCCCGGTCGCGGCTGCTGCGCAGGCTCGGGCGCGCCGACCGGTGGGCGTTCGACCGGGTGGCGGCGGCGCGGCTGCGCGGGCTCGAGTACGTCCTGCCGCGGCTCTCCCGGTTCGCCGACCGCGGTGTGCTCTGGTTCACCTCGGCCGGGGTGATGGGCCTGACCGGACGCCCCCGGCTGCGGCGCGCGGCGCTGCGCGGCTCGATCGCGATCGCGGTGGCGAGCCCGACCGTGAACCTCATCGGCAAGCAGGCGTTCCGCCGCAAGCGCCCCGTCGTGGACCTCGTGCCGCCGATCCGGATCCGCTGGAAGCTGCCGACCTCGCACGCGTTCCCGTCCGGCCATTCGGCGTCCGCGGCGGCGTTCGCGACCGGTGTCGCGCTGGAGGCGCCGCGCCGGGTGGCGGTGCCGGTCGCGGCGACGGCCGCCGCGGTGGCGTTCTCCCGCGTCTACACCGGCGCCCACTACCCGGGCGATGTCCTCGCCGGGCTCGGGATCGGCGCGATCGCCGGGATCGGGACGCGGATGGTGTGGCCCGCCCGCCCGCCGGTGGCCCGGGTCGGCCCGGCCGACGAGCCGGCGAAGGTCGCCGAGGACGGCCGCGGCCTCGTCGTGGTCGTCAACACCCGCTCCGGCGCCGGGGGCGCGGCGCCCGCCGGGATCTCGCTGCCGGGCAGCCCGGAGGCGACGCTCGGCCTGCTCGAACGCGAGCTGCCCGCCGCGGAGATCGTCCGGCTGGACCCGGAGGGCGGCGTCGCCGAGGTCTTCGACCAGGCCGCCGGACGCGCCGACGTGCTCGCGGTCGTCGGCGGCGACGGAAGCGTGAACGCGGCGGCGCGGGCCGCGCTGGACCACGACGTCCCGCTCCTGGTCATCCCCGGCGGGACGTTCGACCACTTCGCCCGCGCGCTCGGCGTGGAGTCGGCCGCCGACGCGATCAGCGCGTACCGGAGCGGCCGGCTCGGCCGGGTGGACGTGTCCTACGTCGTTCCCGCGCACGCCGGCGCCGACCGGGACGAGGAGCGGCTGTTCCTCAACACGTCGAGCTTCGGCGCCTACACCGAGCTGGTCGACCGGCGCGAGCGGCTGGAGAAGCGGATCGGGAAGTGGCCGGCGCTCGCGGTCGCCGCGGTCCGCACGCTGCGGCACTCCGAGCCGGTCGAGCTGCGGGTGGACGGCCGTCCCCTGCGGGTGTGGCTGGCGTTCGTCGGCAACGGCGTGTTCGGGTCCCGGGGCGCCGCCCCGACCTGGCGCGGCCGGCTGGACGACGGGCGGCTCGACGTCCGGATGGTCGTCACCGGGCGGCGCGTCCCGCGCGCCCGCGCGGTCGCCGCGGTCCTCGCCGGGCACCTGCACGTCACGCCGGGCTACCGGGAGTGGCGGACGAGCGGCCTGGAGATCGTCTCCCCGGACGGCGGGCTGCGGCTCGCCCGCGACGGCGAGGTCTCCGCGCTTCCGGCGGCGATCCGGTTCGGCAAGCACACCGGCGCGCTCGCGGTGTTCCGCCCCGCGGCCGCCGGGTGACCGGGTGACCCGGCCGACCGGGTGACCGGCGGCCCGCGGGTCAAGGCCGGTACCCCGGTTGGTGGTGTGCCGGTCTTCTTCGCGTAAAGGCGTGGGAGTCGTCCCCGGAGGCACGGCAGGGTCCGTGAGGATCCCGGTGGGACCTTGGGGGTGTGAGCCGTGGGACGGACCCGGCCGGGCCGATGCCGGCGCAGCGATCAGCGGAGCCCGCGGGTGGAGCATCGGCCGAACCGCCGGACGCGGCGCCGCCAGCCGCAGCTCGGGCAGTACGTCCGGCAGTGGTGGCCGATCGTGGCGGGGACCCTCGCGACGACCGGGCTCCTGCTCGGCGCCTACCTGGAGGTTCCGCGCGAGCAGGGGGCGTCGGCGGCGCTGGCCGTCCCCGGCGGGGCCGCCCTCGACCGGCCCGTCCCGGAGCGGCCGGACGCGGCGCGGCGGCAGCCGATGAGCAGCTACACCACGCGTTTCGCGCCGGGTGAACCGCGCGTCCGCAACATCGAGCTCGCGGCCCGGATCCTGGACGGGAACATCGTCGAGCCGGGGGCGACGTTCTCGTTCAACGACGTCGTCGGGCCGCGGACCAGGAGCCGCGGGTACGTGCCCGCGCCCGCGATCATGGGGGCGCGGCTGGTGAAGGACGTGGGCGGCGGCATCTGCCAGGTCTCGTCGACGCTGTTCAACGCGGTGTTCCGGGCCGGGCTGGACATCCGGAAGTCGCGCGCGCACACCATGTGGATGCCGGAGTACCCGGAGGGCCGCGAGGCCGCCGTCTCCTATCCGAAGCTCGACTTCACCTGGAGGAACGACACCGACGCCCCGGTGCGCATCCAGGCGGCCTACACGGGGTCGTCGCTGACGGTGACCCTGTGGGGCGAGCGCAAGTACGAGGTGCGGTCGCGGACGTCCGAGCGGTACGGGTTCACTCCGTACCGGACGGGTGTCGGACACGGCCGCAAGTGCGTCCCGATGGCCGGCCGGAAGGGCTTCGCGATCGACGTCCGGCGGACGCTGTACGCCGGCGGGCGCATGGTGCGCAGCGAGAAGTTCCACACCGAGTACCGCTCCCAGCCGAAGGTGAAGTGCGTCTAGGCGGGAGCAGGGGGTGCGGGCGCCGTCCGGCCGGGC
>NZ_SMJW01000083.1 GCF_004348335.1 Actinomadura bangladeshensis
ATGCGGTCTCGTGGCTTGGTGGTTCTGGCCGCCGTTCTGGCGGTGGTGCTCGCCGGCGGCCTCACCGCGGGGTGGGTGCTGCGGCGCGCCCGGAGCAAGGGCCCGGACGAGGTGGCCGCGAGCTACTTCCAGGCCTGGTCCCGGGGCGACCTGGAGGAGATGCGGGAGCTCGTCGCCGACCCGCCGACCGACTTCGCCGCGCAGCACCGGGCGCTGTCGCTCGGGCTGGCGGTCAGCAGCGTCCTGCTGGAGCCGCGGCCCGTCGTCCGGTCCGGGGACGCGGCGCGCGCCGACTTCACCGTCACCCGCTCGCTGGCCGGGCACGGCGAATGGTCGTTCGCGTCGGTGCTCCGGCTGGGGCGCGTCGGCGGCCGGTGGCAGGTCCTGTGGACGCCCGCGACGCTCTATCCGGGGCTGAAGGGGTCGGGGCGGTGGACGATGGGGCAGGTCCGCACCCCCGCGGTGCGGCTCGTCGCGCGGGACGGGCAGGCCCTCGACGAGGACGGCCTGCTCGCGCCCTACCTCGCCGGGATCGTCGAGCGGCTCGACGCCGACTCCGAGCAGGTCCGGTGGGCGGTCGTGCTGCGGGACGGCGGCGGGCCGCCGCAGCGGGTGAAGCTGTTCGGCGGGGGGAAGGGCCGCACGATCCGGACGACGCTGGACCGGCGGCTGCAGGCGGCCGCGGAGAAGACGGCCGGCTCCGCCCCCGGCCAGGCCGCGATCGTCGCCGTCCGGCCGTCCAGCGGGGAGGTCCTCGCGGTGGCGGACGGCCTCGGCGCCCGCGGCGCGGTCACCGGCCTCTACCCGCCGGGCTCGACGTTCAAGGTGGTCACCGCCGGCGCGCTGATCGCGGACGGCGCGGGCGCGGGGACCGGCGCCGACTGCCCGGCGTCGGTGGTGACCGCGCAGCGCACCATCCGCAACGACGAGGACCACGCGCTCGGCCGGACGACGCTGCGCGGCGCGTTCGCCGCGTCCTGCAACACCACGTTCGCGCGGCTGGCGGTGGAGCGGCTCGGCGCGGCGAAGCTGCTGGCGAGCGCGCGCCGGTTCGGGTTCGGCGCCACGCTGACCCCGGGCATGGACGCGGCCGACGGGAGCGTCCCGGACCCGCGGAGCGGCGCGGAACTGGCCGAGGACGGGATCGGGCAGGGCCGCGTCCAGGCGAGCCCGCTGCTGATGGCGTCGGTCGCCGCGGCGGTGGCGGACGGCTCGTGGCGCTCGCCCCGGCTGGTGCCGAAGAAGGTGGTCCGCGAGGGCGGCGGCCGGACGCCGGACCCGAGCCCGGTGCCCGGGGCGCCGACGCTGCGCACGATGATGCGGGCCGTCGTCACCGAGGGCACCGCCGCGGGCGCGGGGCTGCCGGACGGGACCGCGGGCAAGACCGGCACCGCCGAGTCCGCCGGCGGGACGCACGCGTGGTTCATCGGCTACCGGCACGACGTCGCCTTCGCGGTCTTCGTCCACGCCGGGGGGTCGGGTCCGAAAGTGGCCGCGCCGCTGGCCGCCCGCTTCCTGAAGGCCGCGGACTGACGGCCGGCGCAATGGCGCCGGCGTGCTGGAATACATCGCCGGGCAGGTGAACGTGCCGCGGCTTTCCCGCGTACTGCTCTGGTGAGCACAACGCCCACGGGATAAGGCTTCTCCGGGTTTTTTGCGCCAATTCGCCTCAGCGTGGCCCGTGGGGCGTATGCTCCCGGAGTGATCGAGCGGGTTCGCCGAGAATCCGTTCGGGGAACGCGGTGGGAGCGAGCGGGCTCCGACACCGCGGACCCGTGATGTCTCAGCGGAACCGCCGCCGGGCGACGAGCCCGGCGGCACGGAACCACCGGCGTTCGCCGAGCCCTCCGTCTCCTCCACAGGAGAGGGCATGGCGCGACGCGATAACGGGCATGCGTCCCGGAGCAACACGCATGTTTCGTCGTGGGCGGAGACGCCCGCGCGCCCCTCATCGAGACCGGCCTCCGGTCAGGGGAGCTGGTCCGAGGAGCCCCAGTGGCCCGAAGGGTCCTGGTGGTCGGAGCAGGCGGACTGGTCCGAGCGCGGGCGCAAGTCGTCCCGGCGGGAGCCGAGCCGGCGCGAGATGAAGCGGCTCGAGGGCAGGGCCCGCGCGCGGCAGGAGCCGCAGGAGCCGCCGCCCGCCAAGCGGCGCAAGGGGCGCGGCGACCCGTTCGGCGTGCGGAACCGGGGCTCGGGACGGGACGACCCGTTCGAGGCCCGCAACCGCCGGACCGGCCGCACGGACGAGCGCACGGACGCCCGCCCGGAGCGCCCCGGCCCGCGCACACCCGGGCCGCAGGCGCGCACGCCTGGTTCGGCGGTGCGCACCCCGCCGCCGTCCGACTCCCGCGCGACGCGGTCCGACATGCCCACGACACCGCCGGCGACCCCCCGCCCGGCACAGCGGGACGCCCGCACGAGCCGGTTCGACGCCCGCACGCGACAGGCGGACGCGCGTACCAGCAAGATCGACGCGTGGACGGCGGAGCCCGATGCGCGTACGCGGCAGTCCGATGCGCGCACGCGGCAGTTCGACGCGCGCACTGCGGGGTCCGATGCGCGCACTGCGGGGTCCGATGCGCGGGCGGCGCGGTTCGACGCGCGTGCTGAAGGGCTCGGGCGGGGGAGGCGGTCGGAGCGGGCGCGGGCCGAGCGGCGGGCGGAGAGCCGCCGGCCGGGCCGTGCGGCGTCCCGGCATCAGGCACCGCCGCGTCCCGGACCCAAGGCGACGCCGCGGCGCGGGCGGCGGCCCGCCGACAAGATGAGCATCGGCGCGATCGTGCTGTCCACGGCGGTCGGGCTGTCCCTGCTGGGCATCGCCGAGCGGGCGCTGCTGGACGGCGGTCCCCTCGGCGGGACCGGCGGCCCGGTCGGCTCGGAGCGCGCGATCCAGCCGCCGAAGCCGGGCACGGACACGCCGGCGCAGCCCCGGCAGCCGGGTGCGCAGCAGCCCGCGGCCGGCGGCGGGCCGGGCGCCACCGGGAACGGACCGAGCCTGCGGGTGCTCGCCGCGCAGGTGCGGAAGCTGACCCTGGACGAGCGCGGCGCCGCCGCACAGCAGGCCTACGGCGCCGCGCCCGCGCAGCCGCCCATCGTCGGCGCGACCCGCACGAGCGCCGACCGGACGTGGGTGTTCGGCACGTCCGCGATCCCCGTCCCGGCGTCCAGCACCGCCAACCCGGAGGTCGCGTTCTACGCCGCCCACTGGACCGGCAAGGAGTGGCAGGTCGGGCTGTCGGGCGGCAAGGCGTTCGCCGCCCTGCTCGCCGACGTGCCCGCGGCCGTCATGTCGGCGTCGGAGATGCGGCTGCTCGGCAAGTACGGGTCGGTCACCGCCGCGCAGGCCGCCGCCCTGGTCAACGGGACGCGGGCCGGCGACCGGCTGATGCTGCCGTGGAAGATCGGCCAGGTCTGGGCGATGACGACCTCGGACGGCGCGGCGTCCCCGCGCCCGCTCGGCTCGCTGGCATTCTCCGGCGGCGACGGCCGCGTCCTCGCGTCCGGCACCGGCCGCCTCTACCGGTTCTGCGGCAACGCGTCCGGCAACGCGCTGGTCATGCTGATCCACCCGAGCGGCCTCGCGACGACCTACTACGGGCTGCGGAGCGTGCCGCAGCTGCGCGACGGCAGCGTCGTCGAGCAGGGCGACGCGATCGGCCGCACCGGCACCGCCCGGCCCTGCGGCGGCGCCGCGGCGCCCCGCGCGGAGGTCGGGTTCGCGCTGCGCGGCGGCGGCGGGGCGGTCCCGCTGGACGGCGCCGAGATCGGCGGCTGGACGTTCCGCGAGCGCGCCGAGCCGCTGCTCGGGTTCGCCGAGCGCGGCGCCCTCCAAGTGCTTCCCGGGGGCCTGATGGCCAACCTCGGCCCGGTCCCCGCGGCGGACGAGGAACCTGCTCCGCCGTCACCGTCCCCCAGCCCCTCGCCGGCGGACGGCGCGGGAACGGCCGCCGCTCCGGCGCCGGCCGCCACCTAGGAAGAAGAGGAGTCCGAACGGTGCGAACTCGCAGCAGTGATGATCCCGCGGTGCCCGCCTGGGCACTGCGCGCCGTGCTCGCCGGCGCGGTGCTGGTGCTCGTCGGCGCGGCGACCCCGCCGGGAGCGGTCGCGGTCGCGAACGTGCAGTACTTCCTCAACTTCTACGCGGGCGTCTTCGCGCTCGTCTCCTACACCACCGCCGTGATGTGCGGGCTGCTCGCCACCGAGCGGCTGATCCTGAAGATCCGGCACCGGGTGCTCGCGCAGGCGGTGCACCGCGCCGCCGCCGTGGTGGCGACGGCGATGCTCGCCGCGCACGTCTCGGTGAAGGTGATGAACGGGCTCGCGCAGCCGCTCAACATCGTCGTCCCGGACGGCGGCGCCGTCGGGCTCGGCACGATCGCGGCGGAGCTGATGGTCCTCGTCCTGGTCACCGGGATGGTGCGGGTGCGGTTCGCGGTGCGCGGCAAGACCTGGATGTGGCGGTCCATGCACGTGCTCGCCTACATCGCCTGGCCGATGGCGATCGTGCACGGCCTCATCACCGGCCGCGCCGCCGCGAACTGGGTGGTGCTCAGCTACGTGATGAGCGTGGTGCTCGTCGTGCTGGCCCTCGTCACCCGCATGATCGTGGTGATCAAGCCGCGGGACGTGCCCCGCGCCGGCGACGAGGTCGACGCGTTCACGCTGCCGGACGGCGCCGGGCGCGCCCGCTACCGGCGCCAGATGGCGGCGCGCGAGCACGAGGAGGGCCGCGCCGCCGCGGCCGCCCGCGACTCGGGCGGCCGCGGGTTCGGCGACCGGGACGGCCACGACGACGGCTACGACGACCCGCGCCGCACCGTCTCCGACCTGCGCGGCCTGCCGGTCACCGGGCAGGGCCGTGACACCGAGGTCATGCGATGACGTCGACCGTCACCGTCTCGGGCATCGGCGGCCCCCGCCTGACGCTCGGGTTCGACCGGTTCGACCGGCTCGACATCGACCGGCACCTGGCGGTGCACGGCAAGCTCCGCGCGCCGGGGCTGGACGACCTCGTCCGCATGGCCGAGCAGGTCGACATGCGGGGACGCGGCGGAGCCGGTTTCCCGTTCGCCCGCAAGCTGATGGCGGTCGCGGCGCGGATCAAGCACCCGACCGCCGACCAGACCGCGCTGCTGCCCGGCGAGAGGGCCGACGAGCGCGGCGCCAGCGAGAACGTCGTCGTGGTCGTGAACGGCGCGGAGGGCGAGCCGGGCAGCTCCAAGGACAAGGTGCTGCTCTGCCGCGCCCCGCACCTCGTCCTGGACGGCGCGCAGATCGCCGCGTCCGCGCTCGGCACGCAGCGGATCGTGGTGGCGGTCGAGGACGACGAGGCGGCCCGCTCGGTCCGCGCCGCGATCAGCGAGCGGCGGATGCCGGCCCGCGTCGTCCGGCTGACCGAGCGGTTCATCTCCGGGGAGAGCGGCGCGGTGATCCGCGCGATCAACGGGGAGACGCCGATCCCGCCGGGGGTGAAGGTCCGTGCGTCCGACTCCGGGGTGGACGGCTTCCCGACGCTGCTGTCCAACACCGAGACGTTCGCGCAGCTCGCGGTGCTGGTGTCGCTCGGCCCCGACCTGTACGCCTCGGCCGGGACGGAGGACGAGCCCGGCACCACGCTGCTCACGATCGGCGGCACCCAGGTCGTGGAGGCGCCGTACGGGACGCCGCTGCAGACCGTCCTCGACCACTGCCGGGTGCCGCCGTCGCCGGGCGTGCTCGTCGGCGGGTACCACGGCATGTGGCTCGACCCGGCCGCGGTGCCGCGGGCCGTGCTGTCGCGCGCCGGGATGCGGCGCGTCGGCGGGACGGTCGGCGCCGGCATCATCCTGCCGCTCACCCAGGGCACCTGCCCGCTCGGCGAGGTCACCCGGATCGCCTCCTACATGGCGGCGCAGTCGTCCGGGCAGTGCGGGCCGTGCCGGCTCGGGCTGCCCGACGTCGTCCGGTCGCTGAACGCGCTCACCGAGGGCGCCGGGACGGTGGAGGACGTCCGCCGCGCCGCGGCCGTGGGCCGGGGCCGCGGCGCCTGCACCCACCCAGACGGGACCGCCAGGTTCGTGGTGTCGGCGATGGAGGCGTTCGGCGCCGACATCGACGCGCACCGGTGGGGCGGCGGCTGCGGCCTGTCGACCTACGGGGTGCTGCCGCTCCCGGTGCCGGACGGCTCGGAGGGGCGGATAGCGATCGACTGGAGCCGGTGCGACGGGCACGGCCTGTGCGCCTACCTCGTCCCCGAGCTGATCCAGCTCGACCGCTACGGCTTCCCCGTGGTGCTCGGCACCGACATTCCCGCGTGGATGGAGAAGGACGTGCAGAAGGCGGTCGCGATGTGCCCCGCACTGGCGCTTCGCGTCGTCGACGGCGTCCATGGGGCGCCGTCGCGGCGATGAAGCACGGGTGTAGAAAAAAATGACGAGAAGTGGACACCGTTGAACCCTCGTACTAACGCGGTGCGTATTGATGGCCAGACCCGCGTCGTGTCCGTCGAAAACATTCTGAGAGGAGGAAGGTAATCATGGGGAAGGCATACGGAATGGCTGGAGTGCGCAGGATCCCGCGTCCGGTCAGAGGGCGTCTCCTCCTGATTCTGACGGTCGTCGCCGCCGGGGCCGCCGCATTCGTGGTCTTCATGAATCCGGTCGGCGTCCCCGCCAGCGGCGCGGCCAGCCTCGGCGGCACCGTGAACACCAAGTGGGGACGGTTGAGCGCCCTGGACAGGACGGTGCTCGTCAAGGTCAGGCAGGCCAACCTGTGGGAGATGCCCGCAGGCCAGCAGGCCCAGCAGCGCGCCGCGTCCCCCCGGGTGCGCGAGGTCGCCGGGATCATCGCGTCCCAGCATCTGCAGCTGGACGCCGCCACCCGCGCCGTCGCGCAGCAGCTGGGCGTGCTCCTGCCCGTCGAGCCCAACGGGTCGCAGAAGAGCTGGTTGAGAGAAATGTCGGGCAAGTTCGGCGCCGATTACGACAAGACCTTCGTGCTGCGGCTCCGCGCCGCGCACGGGCAGGTGTTCCAGCTCCTCGCCAAGGCCCGCGCGCAGACCGAGAACACCGTGATGCGGACGTTCATTGAAAGCGGAATGAAATTCGTGAACACGCATATCTCGCTGCTGGAGAGCACCGGGCTGGTTCCCCGGCGCGCGCTGCACTGACCCACACATCCCACCCCGCAAAGGGAGCACTCTTCCATGGGACGAAAGAAGAAAGCCTTCGCCGTGCTGATCCCGGCGCTCGCCCTCGCCGCGACGGCCTGCCAGGAGACCCCCGGCGCCGTGGCGCAGCCGGGCGGCCCGCAGCCGGCCAAGACCGCCAGTCCCGCCGCCTATCCGGGACAGCCGGCCGACGGCAACGCCGGCTCCGGAATTCCCAACCTCCAGGGCGGGGGGCAGCAGAACAACGGCGGCCAGCAGCAGAACGGCGGCCAGAACTACGGTCAGCCCACCGCTCAGCCGACCGCGCAGCCCACCGCCGAGCCCACCGCCCAGCCGACCGACGGCACGGGCGGCGGCCAGCAGAACGGCGGCCAGATGAACGACGGCGGCCAGATGAACGACGGCGGTCAAATGAACGACGGCGGCCAGATGAACGATGGCGGCCAGATGAATGACGGCGGCCAGATGGGCGACGGCGGTCAGATGGGCGACGGCGGCCAGATGAACGACGGCCAGAACGGAGACCAGGGGAACGGCCAGAACGGCGACCAGGGCAACGGCGGTCAGAACGGTGACCAGGGCAATGGCGACCAGGGCGATCAGGCGCCGCCCAACCCGGAGCTGCGCGCCGACCAGTTCGTCGACATCCGCAAGGCGCCCCGCGTCCGGCAGCCGCGCCGCACCCGGCAGGCGTCCACCGGCGTGTTCGCGTCCGAGTGCGGCGTGAACGAGGGCCAGGCGCACAGCAACCCCGACAACGTGCTCGCGGCGCCCGGCGTCGTGAACGGCGCGCACCACATCCACGACTACGTCGGCAACCTCGACACGAACGCCTTCTCCACCGACGAGACGTTCGCCGCGGCCGGGACGACCTGCACCAACGGCGACAAGTCGGCCTACTTCTGGCCGGTGATCCGGCTCCGCGACGGCCAGGACGACTCCGACCGGGCCGAGCAGAGCACCGCGGACGGCAACGTCGGCAGCATCGTCACCCCGTCCAGCGTGAAGCTCCAGTTCCTCGGCAACCCGCGCGGCAAGGTGACCGCGGCGCCGCAGTTCATCCGGATCGCGACGGGTGACGCCAAGGCCGTGAAGAACGGACTGAAGAACGCCCACGCGTCTTGGACGTGCAGCGGCTTCGAGAACCGGGCGTTCACCGACAAGTACCCGCTCTGCCCCTCCGGCAGCAAGGTGGAGCGCGTGCTGAACTTCCCCGGCTGCTGGGACGGCCAGAACACCGACAGCGCCAACCACCGCGACCACGTCGCGTTCGCCGACGCGCGGACGGGCGCCTGCCCGCAGGGGTTCAAGGCCATCCCGCAGCTGCGGATGACGCTGGCCTACGACGTGCCCGCGAAGCCCCTCGCGTTCGCGCTGGACAGCTTCCCCGAGTCGGGCCACGACCCGGTGACCGACCACGGCGACTTCATCAACGTGATGGGCGAGCAGCTGATGCAGCAGGCCGTCACCGCCATCAACAAGGGCGCGCGCACGACCGGCAAGCGCCGCTGACCCCGTCCCCGCGCCCGGACGGGTCCGGGCGGCCGGGGCGCATCCCGCGGACGCGGCCGGTGAGGGCGGACCTCACCGGCCGCGTCCGCGCGCGTCCGGCGCCCCGGCGGCCTACGATCGCCGCATGGACATTGTGATCGCGGGCGGGCACGGGCAGATCGCGCTGCGGCTGGCCCGGCTGCTGGCCGCACGGGGGGACACCGTACGCGGCATCATCCGCAACCCCGGCCACGCCGCCGACGTCCGGGACGCCGGCGCCGAGCCGGTCGTGTGCGACCTGGAGGCCGCCGGCACGGCCACGGTCGCGGGCCACCTGGCGGGCGCGGACGCCGTCGTGTTCGCCGCCGGGGCGGGCCCCGGCAGCGGCGCCGCCCGCAAGGACACCGTCGACCGGGCCGCGTCCGTGCTGACGGCGGACGCGGCCGAGCGCGCCGGCGTGCGCGACTTCGTGCAGATCTCCGCGATGGGCGCCGGCGAGAAGGCGGCACCGGGGCGCGGCGAGGTCTGGGACGCCTACATCCGGGCCAAGGGCGAGGCCGAGGACGACCTGCGGGACCGCGACGCCATCGACTGGCTGATCCTGCGCCCCGGCGGGCTCACCGACGACCCGGGCACCGGGCTGGTGCGGCTGGAGGAGCCGCCGATCGGGCACGGCGCGGTGACCCGCGACGACGTGGCGGCGGTCATCGTGGCGCTGCTCGACGCCCCCGGCGTCCGCCGCCGCACGCTCGACCTGCTGAACGGCGGCACCCCGGTCGAGGACGCCGTCGCCTCCCTCCGCTGACCCGCCCGGCGAGCCGCCCTACGCGGTGTAGAGCGACTCGATCTCGCCGGCGAAGTCCTTCATCACGACGTTGCGCTTCACCTTGAGGCTGGGCGTCATGTGGCCGGCCTCCTCGGTGAAGTCGACGCCGAGGATGACGTACTTCTTGATCGCCTCGGCCTGGCTGACGGACTTGTTGGCGGCGGCGACCGCGGCCTCGACCTCCGCGATGACGTCGGGGTCGCGGCGCAGGTCGTCCACGCTCATCGCCTCGGACTTGCCGTGCTGGGCCTTCCACGGGCCGAGCGCCTCCTCGTCCAGCGTGACGAGGGCGCTGATGAACTTGCGGCCGTCGCCGACGACGAGGCACTGGCTGATCAGCGGGTGCGCGCGGAGCCGGTCCTCCAGCGGCGCGGGCGCCACGTTCTTGCCGGCCGCGGTGACGAGGATCTCCTTCTTGCGGCCGGTGATCCGCAGGAAGCCGTCCTCGTCGAGGGAGCCGAGGTCGCCGGTGTGGAACCAGCCGTCCTCCAGCGCCTCCTTGGTGGCGGCCTCGTTGTTCCAGTAGCCGCGCAGGACGTTGATGCCGCGGACGAGAACCTCGCCGTCGTCGGCGATGCGGATGTCCACGCCCGGGATCGGCCGGCCCACCGTGCCGATCTTGATGGCGGTGGGGCGGTTGACGCTGGCGGGCGCGGTCGTCTCGGTGAGGCCGTAGCCCTCCAGGATCGTGATGCCGACGCCGCGGAAGAAGTGCCCGAGGCGCTCGCCGAGCGCGGCGCCGCCGGACACCGCGTACTGCACCCTGCCGCCGACGGCGGCGCGCAGCTTCCCGTACACCAGGACGTCGAAGACCTTGTGCTTGGCCTTGAGCCCGAGCCCCGGGCCGCCCGCGTCGAGCGCGCGGCTGTAGGCGACGGCGGTCTCGGCCGCCGCCCTGAAGACCTTGCCCTTGCCGTCCGCCGCGGCCTTCTGCTCGGCGCCGTTGTAGACCTTCTCGAACACGCGCGGGACGGCGAGCAGGAACGTCGGCCGGAACGAGGCGAGGTCGGGCAGCAGGCTCGGGATGTCGCTGTGCCCGAGGACGATGCCGCCCTCGATCGTCGCGACCTCGATCAGCCGCGCGAACACGTGCGCGAGCGGCAGGAACAGCAGCGTGGAACTGCCCTCCACGGCGACTTCGGCGATCGCGCCCTGCACGGCGTTGCGGGCGGTCGACACGAGGTTCCCGTGGGTGATCTCGCAGCCCTTGGGGCGCCCGGTCGTGCCGGAGGTGTAGACGAGCGTGGCGACGTCGGCGGCCGTGCGGGACCGGCGGCGCTCCTCGATCACGTCGTCGCCGACGTCCGCGCCGAGCCGGACGACCTCGTCCACGCCGCCCGCGTCGATGCCCCACACGTGCGCCAGGCCCGGCAGCGCGCCGCGGACCTCCGCGACCCGCGCCTCGTGCTCGGCGGTCTCGGCGAACACGGCCTTGGCGCCGGAGTCGCCGACGATCCACTCGATCTGCTCGGCGGACGAGGTCTCGTAGATGGGGACGGAGACCGCGCCGGCCGTCCAGATCGCGTAGTCGAGGACGGTCCACTCGTAGCGCGTCCGCGACAGCAGGCACACCCGGTCGCCGGCCTCGATGCCCGCCGCCGCCAGGCCCTTGGCGGCCGCGGTGATCTCGGCCGCGAACTCGGCGGCGGTGACCGCGCTCCACGCGCCCCCCTCGCCCGTGCCGGTCCTGCGGCGCGCCACGATCGTGCCGGGCTCCTCGGCCGCCCTGGTGAAGGGGGCGTCGGTCAGATTGGCGGAGTCGGGGACCTCCACCATCGCGGGGACGCTGAACTCGCGCACGGCCCACTCCTGTAGTCGGTCTTCCAGATCGGCGGGAAGTCTGCGGAGGCTTCTCCGCACACGAATGATACCCATGAGTAGGGATTTCGCCCGTCACGTGACCATGCCCGCCGGCGCGCGGACCGCACGGCGCCCGGGTTAACGGCACGGCAAAGACCGCCCGCCGTCCCGTGGCGGCGGCCGCGCGTCGCCTACTCTTGACCCGGTCGCACAACGGGAACCGTTCGGGGGATCGCCATGTCGCTGCTCGAAGTGATCGCGCTGACCGCGGACGACGCGCGGGCGGCGCAGGACGGCGGCGCCGACCGGATCGAGGTCGTCGCCGACATGGCCGCCGACGGGCTCACCCCCGACCCCGACCTGGTCGCCGCGATCAGGGCGGCGGCGACGCTGCCGATGCGGGTGATGCTGCGCGCCAACGCCGGCTTCCGCACCACCGGCGCCGAGCTGGACCGGCTCCGCCGCGCCGCCGCCGACCTCGCCGCCGCGGGCGCGGACGGGTTCGTGCTCGGCTTCCTCGACTCCGCCGGCCAGATCGACGCCGCCGCCACCGGCAAGCTCGCCGCCGTCGCCGCCCCGCTGCCCTGGACGTTCCACCGCGCGCTCGACCACGCCGCCGACCCCGTCCAGGCGTGGCGCACGGTCCGGCACCTCGGCGGCGGGCTCGACACCGTCCTCACCGCCGGGTCGGCGCGCGGCGTCGACGCGGGCGTGGACGTGCTGGTCCGGCGGGCCACCGAGGACCCGGACGCGGCCGGGATGATCATGGCCGGGGGCGGGCTGCGCCGCAGGCACGTCGCGGTCCTCGCCGCCGCCGGGGTCACCGCCTTCCACGTGGGCACCGCCGTCCGCCCGGACGGCGCCTGGGACGCACCCGTCGACCCCGCGCTTGTGCGGGAGTGGTGCTCGCTGGTGTCCGCGGCCACCGGCTGACCCGCCCGCCTTTCCGGGCGGTCCGCCCTATTACAGTCGGTTCATGCGGATCCACGTGGTGAGCGACGTCCATGGCCGCGCGGACGCGCTGCGCAGCGCCGCCGACGGCGCCGACGCCCTCGTCTGCCTGGGCGACCTGATCCTGTTCATCGACTACCAGGACCACGGGCAGGGGATCTTCGCCGACCTGTTCGGCCAGGAGAACGCCGACCGCTTCATCGCGCTGCGGACCGAGAAGCGCTTCGACGACGCGCGCGCGTTCTCCCGCGGCCTGTGGGCGTCGCTGGAGGGCGACGCGTGGCCGCACATCGAGCGCGCGGTCGACCGGCAGTACGCCGAGCTGTTCGCGGCCATGCCGTCCCCGGCGTACCTGACGTACGGGAACGTCGACGTCCCGCGCATGTGGGGCCCGCATCTGCGCGACGGCCACCGGGTCCTGGACGGGGAGACCGCCGAGATCGGCGGCCTGCGGTTCGGGTTCGTCGGCGGCGGCCTCCGCACCGAGTACCGCACCCCCTACGAGCTGGACGAGGAGGCCTTCGCCGCCAAGGTCGAGGCCGTCGGCGAGGTCGACGTGCTGTGCTCGCACATCCCGCCCGCCGTCCCCGACCTGCTGTACGACACGGTGGCGCGCCGGTTCGAGCGGGGCAGCGAGGCGATCCTGGACGCGATCCGCCGGACGCAGCCGAGGTACGCGCTGTTCGGGCACGTCCACCAGCCGCTCGCGAGCCGCACCCGCATCGGCCGCACCGAATGCGTGAACGTCGGCCACTTCCGCGCCCGCGGCGTTCCGTACGTCCTCACGGTGTGACGGATACCGTCGTCGGTACGACAGCGGGCCCGGGTGCGGGCCCGAGGAGCCGGAGGGAGACGCAGATGGCCGACCGCACGAGTTCGTCCACCACGGTCAAGGCCGGGAAGGCCGAGATCATGGCGGTGATCGCAGACCTGGAGTCCTACCCGGAGTGGGCGAGCGGCATCCGCGGGTTCACCGTGCAGGAGACCGGCGAGGACGGCCGCGCCGCGCGCGCCAGGCTCACCTTCGACGGCGGCCCGTTCAGCGACACCGTCGGCCTCGCCTACACCTGGGAGGGCGACGACCGGGTGACGTGGAAGCTGGTGGAGCCGGGCAGCGTCGTGACCGGCCTGCACGGCTCCTACGCCCTCGCCGAGCGGGACGGCGCCACGGAGGTGACCTACGAGCTCGCCGTGGATGTCCGCGTCCCGCTCATCGGCATGGTGAAGCGCAAGGCCGAGAAGCGGATCATCGACTCGGCCCTCAAGGGGCTCAAGCGCCACATGGAGCGCTGACCGCGCCGTTCCGGGGCCGGCCGAAGAGGAGATACCGTGCACGCCGGTGCCGGGGGATGATGGAGGCGGCGGCGGGGCATGGGACCGTGCCAAACCGCCGGTATCGGGTAGTGGGGTAGTGGCTCCAGCCGGGGCGCGCGAGGAGGAGGAAGCGTTACATGGCCCTGACCATCGGCGTGGATGTGGGCGGCACCAAGGTGGCCGCGGGGGTCGTCGACGACCGCGGGACGATACTCGAGAAGGTCCGCCGGCCGACGCCTTCGACGAACCCGAAGGAGACCGCCGAGACCATCGCCGAGGTCGTCGAACTGCTGAAGGGCAAGTACGACGAGGTGTCGGCGGTCGGCCTCGGCACCGCGGGCTTCGTCGACGAGGCCCGCGCCACGGTGCTGTTCGCGCCGAACCTCGCCTGGCGGGACGAGCCGATCAAGGAGAAGGTCGAGAGCCTGGTCGGGCTGCCGGTCGTCGTGGAGAACGACGGCAACGCGACCGCCTGGGGCGAGGCCCGGTTCGGCGCCGGGCGCGGGGAGAACTTCCTCGTGCTGGTGGCGCTCGGGACCGGCATCGGCGGCGGCATCATCATCAACGGCGAGCTCTACCGGGGCGCGTTCGGCATCGGCGCGGAGATGGGGCACTTCCGGGTCGTCCCGGACGGGCGCCGCTGCGGCTGCGGCAACCGCGGCTGCTGGGAGCAGTACGCCAGCGGCAACGCCCTGGTGCACGAGGCCCGCGACCTGGCCCGGGTGGCGCCCGCGATGGCGGGGCGCCTGCTGGAGCTCGGCGGCGGCCGGCCGGAGGGCATCAGCGGCCCCGAGGTGTCGCAGGCCGCCCGCGAGGGCGACAAGGCCGCGCTGGAGTGCTTCCGCACCATCGCGCACTGGGCGGGCCAGGGCCTCGCCGACCTGTCCGCCATCCTGGACCCGGGCGCGTTCATCATCGGCGGCGGCCTGTCGGACGCCGGGGACCTGCTCCTCGACCCGATCCGGTCGGCGTTCGAGGACGCGCTGACCGGACGCGGCCACCGCCCGCTGCCCGACATCCGCATCGCCGAGCTGGGCTCGGCGGCGGGCATCGTCGGCGCCGCCGACCTCGCCCGCGTCCGGCCCTTCCAGGACGTGATCGTCTAGGCGTGGCCGCCGTCCGCGTGCAGAGCTACAACGTCCGGTCGCTGCGCGACGACCCGGCCGCGGTGACCCGCGTCGTCCGCGCCCTGGCCCCGGACGTGCTCTGCCTGCAGGAGGTGCCGCGCTTCGGGGCCTGGCGGCTGAGGCGCCGCCGCCTGGCGAACGCCTGCGGCATGAAGATCGCGGCGGGACGGCGGGCCTGCGGGCTCGCCGTCCTCACCGGCCCCCGCGTCCGCCGGGTGGCCCGCGAGTTCCACCTGCTGACCCCCGACCCGGACCTGCACCGCCGGGCCCTGGCGATCGCCGTCCTGGACAAGGACGGCACCCGCCTGATAGCCGCGTGCACCCACCTGGACCTGAAGAAGGGCCCCCGCCGCCGCCACGTCGAGGAGATCCTCACCCACCTCGACCGCGCCCGCGCCCGCTACGACGCCCCCGTCATCCTGGCCGGCGACATCAACGAGGAACCGGGCGGCGCTTCCTGGACCCGCCTGACCGAACACTTCCGGGACGCCTACGGGACGGCCCCCGCCGGCGAAGAACTCACGTTCTCGTCCCGCAACCCCACCCGCCGGATAGACGCCGTCTTCACCGACCCCGCGATCCAGGTAGAGGCCGCCGGCGTCCCCGCGGACGAGGCCGTCGCACGCGACTACCCGGCGGCGACCGACCACCGCCCCCTGATGGCCGACCTGGACGTCCCTAGCTGAGCACTAGACAACCGCTCCGTCGTCGGGGTCGCGGGGTTCGTCGCCCATGCGCAGGACGAGGGTGACGAAGCCGCCGATGAAGGCGGCGACGGCGAGGAAGGCGGCCCAGCCGGGGACCTCCCAGTCGAGGATGACGGTGATGAGCAGGTAGACGGGGCCGCCGATCAGCGCGATCCAGGCGCCGCGGGTGAGCGGGTCGGCGGCCGGCAGCGGCGGGGGAGGGGGCGGCACGTAGTGCTCCTCCTCGCCGTCGTCGGCGGGGAACTCGGGCGTCTCCGCGGGCTTGATCACCCGGACCCGGGGGAGCCGGCCGGTGCGGTCGTCGCCCTCCTGCGGGGGGTCCGCGGGCTCGCGGACGTTCTCCTCCTCGGGCCAGGGGACGTCGTCGCCCTCGGGCCCGGAGTCGAATCCGGCGACGATCTCGGCCCAGATCGCGTCCTCGTCCAGTTCGGCGGGGCCGCCCGCGTCCTTGGCGTCGGCGGAGCCGCCGGAGCCGGCGAGGCCGGCGTCGGCGCGGTCGGCGGTGCCGGTGCGCCCGGCCGGTTCGGCGGGTTCGGCGCGCCCCTCGTCGGAGCCGCGGGCGGAGGCGTCGCGGAGCCGGGCGAGGTGGACCCGCAGGATGCCCTCGGCGGCGGGCTTCATGTCGACGTCCACGTAGACCCGGTCGAGGACGTCGCCCGGCGCGGGTTCGGCGGCCGGCTCGGCGAGGTCCGGCAGGCCGGACGGCGAGGTCGCGTAGGCGGCCACCCCGGCCTCGCCGAGCGCCGTGAGCATGGCGTCGGCCAGGTGCGGGGCGAGGTCGACCAGCGGGGCGTAGGTGTCGGCCGTCAGGCCATTGCCACGGCGATTCACGGGGCCGGCTCCTTCGACGACTCCGGCGTGGCCGGCTGCAGCGGCATGGCGGCCTCCGCTCCCCCAACGACAGTACGGTGCCCGGTCGCGCGCGCGGCGGACCGCGGCGCCCCCGGACACCCCGAAACGTGTGTCCCACGGTATTCGCTGCGCCGCGTGGGACAAGCCCCCCGGCGCACCCGATTGAGATTCACCGTTCAGAGCCTACGTTCAATCGGGCCCCCGCCGCCGCGCGGGCCGCGTCCCGATCAGGGGTACCGGCCGGTAGAACGGTGAGACCGGGAGTGGGAGGATGTCCCATCATCTCCCCGTCGGCCAGGACCGGCCGCGCCCGCCCTGACGGAGCCGGTCCGAGGAAGGTGCCCGCATGCTGTGGTTCTGGATCCTGCTCAGGATCGTCCTGTCGCCGATCCTGTACCTCGGCTGGTGGCCGCGGAACAAGGGCCGGCGCAACGTCCCGCTGCGGGGGCCGGCGCTGATGGTGAGCAACCACCTGTCGTTCGCCGACCACTTCTTCGGCCCGCTGCCGCTGCTGCGCCCGATCTTCTTCATCGGCAAGGGCGAGTACTTCACCGGCAAGGGGATCAAAGGGCTGATCAGCAAGGGGTTCTTCACCGGGGTGGGCGTCGTGCCCGTCGACCGCACCGGCGGGGACGCGGCCGAGGCGGCGCTGCAGACGGGGCTGCGGATCCTCGGCGAGGGCAAGCTGCTCGGCATCTACCCCGAGGGCACCCGGGCGCCCGACAACCGGCTGTACCGGGGCAAGACGGGGGTGGCGCGGCTGGCGCTGAAGTCCCGCGTCCCGGTGATCCCGATGGCGATGATCAACACGTTCGAGCTGATGCCGCCCGGCAGGCCGCTGCCGCGGCTCGGCGTCCGGCCCGGCGTGCGGTTCGGCGAGCCGATGGACTTCTCCCGCTTCTACGGGCGCGAGGACGACCACGAGGTGCTGCGCGAGATCACCGACGAGATCATGATGGCGATCCGGGAGCTGTCCGGGCAGGAGTACGTCGACCGGTACGCCGCCGAGGTGAAGGCGGAGATGGCCGGCAAGCGGGTGCGGCCGGTGGAGGACGACGACGGCCTGAGCGACAAGGGCTAGGAGTGCTCGGCCTGGAGACCGCGCTGTGGCGGGCCGTGGCGGTCTACCGCGGCCTCGCGCTGGTCTACGCCGCGGTCGTGATCGCCATGAACGCGGGCGGCTACGCCCATCCGGCCGGCGGCTGGGCCGTCCTCGCCGTCATGACCGCCTGGACGGGCTACGCCGCCCTGGCGTTCGGCGACCCGCGCCGGCGCGGCCGGCCGCTGCTGGCCGCGGACCTCGCCGTCGCCGCGGCCTGCGTGCTGGCGACGGCGTGGGTGGAGTCGGCCGCGAACATCGCCGCCGGGCGCCCCACGCTCCCGGTGTCGTGGGTCGCGGCGGCGGTCCTGTCGTGGGCGGTCGCGGGCGGGCGGCGGCTCGGCCTCACCGCCGCGCTCGTCCTCGCCGCGGCGAACCTGCTGGTGCACGCGATCGCCGGGACGAGCGGCGGCATCGGCGACACCACGTTCAACGGCATCGTGCTGCTGCTCCTCGCCGGGCTCGTCGTCGGGCACGTCGTCCGGCTCGCGCGGGAGGCCGAGGCGCGGCTGGCGCGCGCCGTGGAGCTGGAGTCGGCGAACCGGGAGCGGGAGCGGCTCGCCCGCCGCATCCACGACTCGGTGCTGCAGGTCCTCGCCATGGTGCAGCGGCGCGGCGGCGAGCTCGGCGGGGAGGCGGCCGAGCTCGGCCGCCTCGCGGGCGAGCAGGAGGCCGCGCTGCGCGCCCTGATCGGCACCGCCCCGGCGCCGCCGCGCGTCGTCCCGGACGCCGACGCCGACCTGCGGCCGCTGCTGACCGCGCACGCGTCCACGGCCGTCACGGTCTCGACCCCGGCGACGGAGGTGCCGCTGCCCGCGCACGCCGCCCGCGAGGTCGCGGCCGCCGTGGCGGCGGCCCTCGACAACGTCGCGCGGCACTGCGGCGACCGCGCCCGCGCCTGGGTGCTGCTGGAGGACGGCGGCGGCGAGGTCACCGTCAGCGTCCGCGACGACGGCCCCGGCATGCCCGACGGCCGGCTGGACGAGGCCGCGGCGGACGGCCGGCTCGGCGTCGCCCAGTCCATCCGGGGCCGCGTGACCGATCTCGGCGGCACCGTGGTGATCTCCTCCGCGGCCGGTGAGGGCACCGAGATCGAGATGACCGTGCCGCGCCGCCCGGTTCGTCCGGCTTAGGGTGGGGGCGTGAGCCTGCGAGTCATGGTCGTGGACGACCACCCGATGTGGCGGGAAGCCGTCGCCCGCGACCTCGCCGAGGCCGGCCACGAGGTGGTCGCGACCGCCGGCGAGGGCCGCGCCGCCGTCCGCATCGCGGCCGCCGCGCGCCCCGAGGTCGCCGTCGTCGACCTCCAGCTTCCCGACATCGGCGGCGTCGAGGTGACCCGGCACCTGGCCGCAGCCGATCCGCCCGTCCGGGTGCTGGTGCTGTCGGCGAGCGGCGAGCAGCAGGACGTCCTGGAGGCGGTGAAGGCGGGCGCCACCGGCTACCTGCTGAAGTCCGCCGCCCGCGAGGAGTTCCTGGACGCCGTCCGGCGCACCGGCGAGGGCGACGCCGTCTTCACCCCCGGGCTCGCGGGCCTCGTCCTCGGCGAGTACCGCCGCCTCGCCGCCGCGCCCGCCCGCGAGGACGACGACGCGCCCCGCCTCACCGACCGCGAGACCGAGGTCCTGCGCCTCGTCGCGAAGGGCCTGACGTACAAGCAGATCGCGCAGCGCCTCGTCCTGTCCCACCGGACGGTGCAGAACCACGTGCAGAACACCCTCGGCAAGCTGCAGCTCCACAACCGCGTCGAACTCGTCCGCTACGCCATCGAGAAGGGCCTCGACCAGGAGTAGCGCGGCCGGACGCGGCGCGGGAACTGGCGCTCGCCGAGGTCCGGTGGTCGTATTGCGGTGGGTCCCCCGCCGCGTTCCCCGCCGGCTCGCCGCGCGGCGGACGCCCGGGGGAGTGGCCGTGCCGGTCAGCGGGTACGTCCGGGTCTTCGGGCGGTGCCCGGCCGGCTGACCGCGGCGTCGGTGGAACGAGATGCCGCCGCCCGCGGCAGCGGCTATGGTCTAGACCAATGGCGGCGCGCCGGGACTTTCCGGACGGGCGCCGGCCATGGCCCGAGCAGGTGAATCGAGGGAGGAGCCCGGTGGCGGGAGAAGGAGACGGCATGCGCGTCGGAGTGCTGACCGGTGGCGGCGACTGCCCCGGACTGAACGCGGTGATCCGCGCGGTCGTCCGCAAGGGCGTGCAGGTCTTCGGCTACGAGTTCGTGGGCTTCCGGGCCGGCTGGCGCGGGCCCCTCGAAGGCGACACCGTGGCCCTGGACGTGCAGGCCGTGCGCGGGATCCTGCCGCGCGGCGGGACGATCCTCGGCTCGTCCCGGACCAACCCGGTCAAGGTCGAGGGCGGCATAGAGCGGATCAAGGACAACCTCGCCGGCCTCGGCGTGGACGCCCTGATCGCCATCGGCGGCGAGGACACCCTCGGCGTCGCGCGCGAGCTGTACGCCAACGGCGTCAACGTCGTCGGCGTCCCGAAGACGATCGACAACGACCTGAACGCGACCGACTACACGTTCGGGTTCGACACCGCGGTGAACATCGGCATGGAGGCCGTCGACCGGCTGCACACCACCGCCGAAAGCCACCACCGCGCGCTGATCTGCGAGGTCATGGGCCGGCACGCGGGCTGGATAGCGCTGCACGTCGGGATGGCCGCCGGCGCCAACGTCATCCTCATCCCCGAGCGGCCCTTCGACATCGAGAAGGTCTGCCAGTACGTGGAGAGCCGGTTCAAGACCCGGTACGCGCCGATCATCGTCGTGTCCGAGGGGGCCCACCCCGTCGACGGGCAGATGCAGCTGCAGACCGGCGAGAAGGACGCGTTCGGGCACGTCCGGCTCGGCGGCATCGGCCAGGCCCTCGCCGACGAGATCGAGAAGCGCACCGGCAAGGAGGCCCGCGCGACCGTGCTCGGGCACATCCAGCGCGGCGGCACCCCCACCGCGTTCGACCGCGTCCTCGCCACCCGCTTCGGCCTGCAGGCCATCGACGCCGTCCGGGACGGCGACTACGGCAAGATGGTCGCGCTCCAGGGCACCGACATCGTCCGCGTCGGGCTGGACGAGGCGACCAAGGAGCTGAAGACCGTCCCGCTGGAGCGCTACGCCGAGGCCGAGGTCTTCTTCGGCTGACCCGGCCCTCCTGGCGGGAACACGCTTTCCGGGTCGCGGTGTTGCCCACTGTGGGCCACACTGGAACCGCACCCCCAGACCTGTTCCCGCCAGGAGGATCACGCATGACCACGCTCGACACCGCGCCGGCGGACGTCCGGGAGCAGCCGCCGGTCGACGGCGAGCCGTGCGTGCTGCTCAAACTCGGCGAGGTCGTCCTCAAGGGCAGGAACCGCGAGCAGTTCGAGCGGCGCCTCGCCGACAACGTGCGGATGGCCGCCCGGCCGATCGCCCGCGTCGACGTCGTCCGCCGCCACGGCGTGTTCATCATCCGACGACCCGGTGCTGATCTGGCCACCATGGAGCGGGTCGCCCAGCGGGTGACCGACGTCATGGGCATCGTGTGGGCGCACCGCGCCTGGCGGGTCGGCAAGGACGTCGCCAGCGTCGAACGCGCCGCCCTGGAGCTCATGGACGGCCGCACCGGCACGTTCGCCGTCCGGTCCCGGCGCCGCGACAAGCGCTTCCCGATGACCTCGATGGAGCTCGACCGGCACATCGGCGCCCTCGTCGCCCGGCGGTACGGCCAGCCCGTCAGCCTCAAGGACCCGCGGCACACCCTGTCGATCGAGGTCGACCGCGACGAGGTCTTCGTCTACTCCGGCGGCCTGCCCGGCCAGGGCGGCCTCCCCGTCGGGATGAGCGGCCGCGCCCTCGTGCTCATGTCCGGCGGCATCGACTCGCCCGTCGCCGCCTACCGGATGATGCGCCGCGGCCTGCGCGTCGACTACCTGCACTTCTCCGGCATGCCGTTCACCGGCCCCGAGTCGATCTACAAGGCGTACGCGCTGGTCCGCGAGCTGGACAAGTTCCAGGGCGGGTCGCGGCTGTACGTGATCCCGTTCGGCAAGGCGCAGCAGCAGATCAAGTCGTCCGGCGCCGACCGGCTCGCGGTGATCGCGCAGCGCCGGCTGATGCTGCGCACCGGCGAGGTACTCGCCCGCCGCCGCCGCGACACCGCGCTGATCACCGGCGACGCGCTCGGCCAGGTGTCCAGCCAGACGCTCACCAACATCACCGCGCTGGACGACGCCGTGGAGCTGCCGATCCTGCGGCCCCTCGTCGGCATGGACAAGAGCGAGATCATGGACCAGGCGCGCCGCATCCGCACCCTGTCGATCTCCGAGCTGCCCGACGAGGACTGCTGCACGATGCTGGCGCCCCGCCGCGCCGAGACCAAGGCCAAGATCGACGACCTGCGCAGGATCGAGAAGCGACTGGACGTCGACGAGCTGGCCGACCACCTCGCCGACTCCGTCCAGGAGCACCGCCCGGCCTACGCCGACCCGGCCTCGTGACCCTGAGCCCGCCCGCGCCCGGAGAGCCGGTGCGCGGACGGGCTAGCGGGCGTCGAAGTCGGTCGGGCGGGGCGGCTCGGGGCCGTCCGGGCCCATCAGGGTGATCCGCTCGACCCGGACGATCCGGAACCGGCGGCCGGCGACCGCGATGCCGTTGCGGCGGGTCTCGTCCTCCAGCAGCTCCGCCGCCTCGGCGAACCGGGCGACGTCCGCGTCGGCCGGGCTCTCCACCGCCGGCACCACGTGCCGGAAGTAGGTGATCAGCGCGTCGCGGGCCTGCTGCGGCGCGTCGTGCAGCCGGCCGACCGGCCGCCACCGCCGCTCGCTGCGCTCGGCCACCGTGAACACCGGCGTCAGCACGACCGGGGTGAGGAACGCCCCGGCCGGCTCGCCGCCCGCCGCGGCGGCCGCGTCCAGCACCTGGCACAGCAGCTCGGCGGCCACCAGGTCGGACGCCGGGCCGTCCGCGCGCAGCAGGTCGTGGCCGCGGCCCGCGGGCGGCGGGTCCAGGTCCGTCGGCCGGGGCGGCTCGGGCCCGTCCGGGCCGGTGCGGACGAGCTGCTCGATCCGCACGATCCGGAACCGCCGGCCGCCCGCGGCGACCTCGTCGACCGGCGCGTGCCGCAGCCGGTCCGCCGCCCCGAGCAGCTCGCGCTCCGCCCCGCCGCCCTGGAGCGCCGCGAGGTCGTCCAGCCGGCCCGCGAGCAGCTCCCGCGCGCCCTGCGGCAGCGGGTCGCACGGGCACACGATCTGCCAGCCGCCCGGGACGAGCTCGGCGGCCGTGAACAGCGCGCCCACGACCACGAGCTCCGGGTAGGCGGACAGGGCGCGGCGCGCGTCCGCGAGCATCACCGCGGCGACCGGGTCGACACCGTCCAGATCCTCCGGGAACAGCCGCCCGCCGGCGTCACCATCGCCCATCGTCATGCCGGACATCATCCTCGCCGTGCCGGTTCCGGCCAATGGTCCAGACCATTTTGTTACCGCCGCGTTCTTATCGCGGTGCCCTCCTCCTCCGGGCCTTGGCGGCCCTCCATCGCCGGGAACTGCGGAGCGAGGGCCGTCAAGGCGCGACGGAGGAGGGCACCGCCACGGACGGGGTGAGCGAGCGCCCCACGATCGGAGGCAGGTCGCGGACGAGCTTGGCCAGCTCGCGCAGGTCGCCGTCCACCAGGGCCTGCGGGCCGTCGCAGAGGGCGGTCTCCGGGTGCGGGTGCACGTCGATGATCACGCCGTCGGCGCCGACCGCGATCGCGGCGCGGGTCAGCGGCAGGACGAGGTCGCGGCTGCCGCCCGAGTGCGACGGGTCCACGATGACCGGCAGGTGGGAGAGGCGCTGCGCCACCGGTACCGCGGAGATGTCGAGGGTGTTGCGGGTCGCGGTCTCGAACGTGCGGATGCCGCGCTCGCACAGCACGATGTCGAGGTTGCCGCGCTGGGCGACGTACTCGGCCGCCATCAGCCACTCCTCGATCGTCCCGTTCATGCCGCGCTTCAGCATGACCGGCTTGCCGGACTCCCCGGCGGCCTGCAGCAGGGCGAAGTTCTGCGCGTTGCGGGTGCCGATCTGCAGCATGTCCGCGTAGGAGGCGACGAGGTCGACGTCGCCGGCGTCCACCACCTCGGTGACGATCGGCATGCCCGTCTCCGCCCGCACGTCCGCGAGGATGCGCAGGCCCGCCTCGCCGAGGCCCTGGAACGCGTACGGGGAGGTGCGCGGCTTGAACGCGCCGCCGCGCAGCAGCGTCGCGCCGGCGGCCTGCGCCATCTGGGCGGCGCCGAGGGTCTGCTCGGGGGTCTCCACCGCGCAGGGGCCGGCGATCAGCGTCATGGTGCCGGGGCCGATCGGCACGCCGCCGACCCGCACGACCGAGCGCTCGCCGTGGTTCTCGCGGCTCACCAGCTTGTAGGGCGCCGAGATGCGGATGACGTCGCTGACGCCGCGCATCCCGCGCAGGTTCAGCGAGCCGAACTGCTGGACGTCGCCGATGAGCCCGACGATGGTGCGCTCCACGCCGCGGCTGACGAAGGCATCGCCTCCCGCCGTCTCGACCAGTGAGACGACGGCCTTGATATCCGCTTCGTTGGCCTCCGGGGCCATGACGACGACCATTGGTGTGCTGCCTCTCCTGTTTCGCCCGGAACCCCGGTGGATCCCGTGGACGACCCCTGAAACAGAGAAAGCCCCGGGCCACTGGGCCCGGGGCTTCTCGTTCCGTGGTCTGTCAGCGCAGCGCCTGGCAGACCAGCCGCCCGGGCTGGCCGTACCAAAAGAAATAGACGACGTTGCGCACGGGCCCAAGCGTAGCCGATGTCCGGTGCGCGCATTCGCACCGCCCCCGAATATGGCTCAGCTCACGCCGGATGGCAGGATGGCCGCGTCATGACCCACCCCGAACATTCCGCACCGCAGCCCCGGGATCTGCCGCCCGGCCAGTACGTCCCCCGCGGCTGGCCCGTCCTCCACTACGGCCCCGTGCCGAAGTTCCGTCCCGCGGACTGGGACTTCCGGGTCTTCGGCGCCACCGGGTCCGGCGGGCAGTACCGCTGGACCTGGGCGGAGTTCGACGCGCTGCCGAGGGTCGGGTCGGTCGCCGACTTCCACTGCGTCACCAAGTTCACCGTCCCCGGCAACGCGTGGGAGGGCGTCCCCGGCACGGCGATCGCGGAGCTGGCCCCGCCCGCGGCGGACGCCACGCACGTGATGGTCTGGGCCGAGTACGGCTACAGCGCCAACATCCGGATGAGCGACTTCCTCGCCGACGGGACGATGTTCGCCACGCACCACGGCGGCGAGCGGCTGACGCCCGACCACGGCTTCCCGCTCCGCATCGTCGTCCCGCACCTGTACTCGTGGAAGAGTGTGAAGTGGGTCCGCGGCATCGAGTACATGGTGAAGGACCGGCGCGGCTTCTGGGAGGAGCGCGGCTACCACAACGTCGCCGACCCGTGGCGGGAGCAGCGCTACTCCTACCAGGAGGACGAGGGCGAGTCCCCGCCCCTGTGACGCCCCGGCCGCGCCCGCCCGCGGGCGCGTGGCCGGCTGTGGCCCATCCGAGACCTTCGTAAATGGCCAACGGCCGGACCGCCGGGGACGGTAGACGTTACCGTAAGTCGTCATGGTCCTACCGTCCGTCGCGGATGCCGTGGTGTACGCCACGGCCGCCGGTGCCGCCTCCGGATTCTGGGCGCTGCGCCGGTGGCCGCCCCTGCCGTCCGGCTGCCTGCGCGCCGCCCGCGTCCCCGGCGACGCCTCCGAGCAGGCGGCGCTCGCGACCCTGCACCTGCTCGCGCGGGCCGCGCAGCCGCTGCGCGCCGGGCTCACCGACGACACGGCGGGCAAGGCGGCGCGGCGGCTGCGGCCGCTGCTCGGCGCCGAGGCGGTCGCGCTGGTCGCGGTGCGCCCCCCGGACGGCGCCGGCGCCCCGGACGACCCCGAGGACACCGGCGGCCCGGTGCGGGCCGAGCCGCGGCTGCTGGCCTGGGACGGCGCGGACGGCGGCGCCCACGCGGCGGAGGCCGTCCGGCAGGCGCTGCCCGTGCTGGCCTCCGGCCGGCCCCGGGTCGGCCGGCCTGGCCCGGCCGGCTGCGGCGACCCGCACTGCCCCGCCCGGGTGGCGATGACCGCACCGCTCACCGTCGAGGGACGGGTGGAGGGCACGCTGACCGCCTACTGGCGCGGTGCGTCGGCCGCGCGGATCCGCGCCACCGGCGAGGCGGCCCGGCAGCTGGCCACCCAGCTGGAACTGGCCGAACTGGACGTGGCCCGCATCCGGCTCGGCGAGGCCGAGACGCGGGCGCTGCGCGCCCAGATCTCCCCGCACTTCGTCTACAACTCGCTGACCACGATCGCCTCGTTCGTGCGCACCGACCCCGCCCGCGCGCGCGCCCTGCTGCTGGACTTCGCCGACTTCGCCCGCTACTCCTTCCGCAACCCCCGCGACTTCACCACCCTCGCCGACGAGCTGCGCTCCATCGACCGCTACCTGCTGCTGGAGCGGGCCCGGTTCGGTGAGCGGCTGCTGTGCAGTGTCGACGTCGCACCGGAGGTGTTACCGATCGCCGTCCCGTTCCTGGCGCTGCAGCCGCTCGTCGAGAACGCCGTCCGGCACGGCATGGCGGGACGGCGCGGGCCGTTCCGCATCACGATCACGGCGCGCGACTCCGGCGCCGAGGCCGCGATCAGCGTCGAGGACGACGGGGTCGGCATGGACCCCGAGCGGCTCCAGGAGATCCTGTCCGCCCCGCTCGGCCGCCCCGGCCCGACCGGCTGGGGCAGCATCGCCTCCCGGCCCCGCCGGCGGGACGGTCACGCCGACCCCGGCATCGGCCTCGCCAACGTCGACGAGCGCATGCGCCAGGTCTACGGCGACGAGTACGGGCTCACCGTCGAGACAGCGCTCGGCGCCGGAACCAAGGTCAATCTGCGCGTGCCGAAGTACCGTCCGGGCGTGTTCCCGGAGTGACCCGCGACCGGTCGCCGCCGTACTCACTTCCTGGAATCGATTGCGGACGGACGGTAATCGCGGCAAAGTCGCCTCATGCTCCACGTCCTCGCCGTCGACGATGAACGCCCCGCGCTGGAGGAACTCGCCCACCTCCTCCGCGAGGACCCGCGGATCGGGCGGGTCACCGGCGCGGGCGACGCCTCGGCGGCGCTCCGCGACCTGAGCCGCATGCTCGTCGAGGGCGAGCGCCTCGACGCGGTGTTCCTGGACATCCGGATGCCGGGGCTCGACGGGCTCGACTTCACCCGGCTGCTCACCGGGTTCGCCGCGCCCCCGCACGTGGTGTTCGTGACCGCGCACGACGACTGCGCCGTCACCGCCTACGAGCTGGGCGCGCTCGACTACCTGCTGAAGCCCGTCCGGCCCGAGCGGCTCGCCGAGTCGGTCCGCCGGGTCGCCGAGGCCGTGCACCGGGCCGGCCCGCCCGCGGCCGAGCCCGCCGACCCCGACGACGAGCTGATCCCCGTCGAGCTCGGCGGCCGCACCCGGCTCGTCTCCCGCCGGACGGTGACGCACGTCGAGGCGCAGGGCGACTACGTCCGGCTGCACACCGCCGACGGCGGATATCTGGTGCGGATGCCGCTGTCGGCGCTGACCAAGCGGTGGGAGACGGCCGGGTTCATCCGGATCCACCGCAGCACCCTGGTCGCGTGCGCGCACATCACCGAGGTCCGCTTCGACGGCGGCCGCGCGGCCGTCCGGATCGGCGACGAACTGCTGCAGGTCAGCCGCCGGCACACCCGCGAGGTGCGGGACCGCCTGGTGCGCAGGTTCCACCAGAACGGGGACGGTGACGGGGACGGGGCGCAGGAGCCCGGCGATGCCCGCTGAACGCCGCGTCGCGGCATCCGCAAGGCCGGGGTGAAGTCGTTCCGGGTGACGCGCGACCGCGCCGGACGCTGGCACGTCGCATTCGCCGCGATCCCCGCTCCCGTTTTCGCGCGTCAAGGCCGCCACCCGCCTTCAGACGGGGAGGACGTCGACTCCACGTCGTGCGGCCCGCGACACCATTGCTCGTCCTCGGCGTCTGGTGGTGCGGCCTGGCCGTCTGCGCCGGCGTCGCCCGCCTCTTCCGGGAGGTCCCCGAAGGCTGGCCCGCGGCCGTCCTCGCCCCGTGATTCATCCACGAACGGACTCCCCGACACGGCGACCGTTACCGCGCGACCGCTCGTCCCGCCGCACCGACCGCTCGTCGTGCGACTACGCTACGCACATCTACGACTACGTACCGCTTATCGACGGTCGCGTTTTCCTGGTGCCGCCGAGCCGCGCGGCGCGTCTAGTGTTCTCAGTGGCACCACAAGCCACACGAGCAAATCCCGGAGATCCGGCGCACGCCGGATCGGAGTCGCCGGATCCCGTACCGGGGGGGTGGGATCCGGCGGCCTGTGGCTCGGGCGTCGCTGACAGTCGGGGGGTTGTCCAGCGGCGCCCGAGTCGTGTTCATTGCCTTTCTCTCCTCCTTCGGGCCTGGCGGCCCTCCATCGTCGAGAAATGCGTGCGATTGCTGCATCGCATCCGACTCGCCTAGCGGCTCGCTGCGCGATCAGGTTCTCGCAAGCTCGAACCTGCCTTCGGTCGCAATCGCGACGGTTCCGGTTGTCGCGGGGCTGAGGTGTCGGCTGGTGCAGGCGCAGTAGTGGGTTGCTGTGGCGGCTTTCGGCTCGCCTGGCGGCTCGCTGTGTTACTGATAGGTGTTGCTGGTGATTAGGCGTCGCGTAGGCGCTTCAGGGTTTCTATGTCCTTGGCGTGGGGTTCGGGGGCTCGGCCCGGGGTCTCGATGAGGAAGGGGAGGCCCTGTACCGCCGGGTGGTCGAAGAGGTCGGCGAAGGGGGTTTCGCCGATGTTTCCTGCGCCGATGTTCTCGTGGCGGTCTCGGCCCGAGGCGCAGGGGTCCTTCGAGTCGTTGGCGTGGATCAGTTTCAGGCGGCCCTCGCCCACGGTGGCCACCAGAGCGTCGATCGTGTCCTTGGCGCCGCCGGGGGCCGCGAGGTCGTGGCCGGCGGCGAAGGCGTGGCAGGTATCGAAGCAGACGCCCAGCTTCGGGTGGTGCTCCAGCTTCTCGAAGAACGGGCCCAGGTCCTGGACCTTGGCGCAGAGCATATTGTTCTGGCCGGCCATGGGCTCCAGGAGGAGGTCCGGGCCGTCGTCCGGGATCTCCTCCAGCAGGGGCAGGACGTGCTCGTGGACCTGCGCCATGGCCTCGTCGTAGGTCTGGGACACGGCGGAGCCGGTGTGGACGACGACGCCGCGGGCGCCGATGGCCCGGCCCCTCTCCAGCGAGTGGCGGACGGTCGCGACCGACTTGGCCAGGGTCTCCGGGGTGGGGGAGCCGAAGTTCACCAGGTAGGGGGCGTGCACGTAGACGGGGACGCCGTGCTCGCGCAGCTTCGCGTCCTCGGCGGGCCTGCCCTCGGGGAGCGCCCAGCCGCGCGGGTTGGCGACGAACACCTGGATCGCCTCGGCGCCGATCTGCGCGGCGTACTTCAGACCGCCGGTGGCGAGGCCGCCGACCACGGGGACGTGCGCCCCGACGGGGCTGTTCGGTGAGGTCATAGCCGGTTCAGCTTAGTCGGTCACGGGCCCCGGACGATGGTGACCGTGGACCCGCGGGGGGCCTCGCCGCCGTTCGGCGACTGGAACCGGACGACGTCGCCGCCGAGGCCCGTCACGTTGACCTTGAAGCCGGACTCCTTGAGGGCCTTCTTGGCGTCCTTGACGCTGTACCCGGTCACGTTGGGGACGGGGATCTTCTGGTTGTCGCCGCCGTCGTCGCAGCCGAACTGGAACGGGCCCGCGTCGACGATGCAGTCGCGCTTGTTGACGACGATCGTCACGTCGTCGCCGCGGGAGACGCCGGTGCCCTCGGACGGGTCCTGGCTGATCACGGTGTTGGGCTCCTTGCCCTCCACCTGCTTCTTCTGGACGGTGACGTTCAGGCCCATGGAGCGCAGCCGGTTCGCGGCGGCGTCGCCGTTCTGCCCGAGGAGGCCCGGCATCGACATGCCGCTGGAGACGACGACGTCGACCGGGTCGTCCGGCGACCGCTTCTCGCCGGCGTCCGGGTCGGTGCCGATGACCCTGTCCTTGGCGACGGTCTGGGACGGGCTCGTGCTCGTCTCGCCCACGGTGAAGCCCTTGTCCTCCAGGGTCTTCTTGGCGTCGGCGAGGCTCTTGCCCGTGACGTCGGGGACCTCGCGGGGCGTGATGCCCTTGGACGGCGTGAGCGTGACCGTCTGCCCCTTGGCGACGCGGGCGCCGGCGGGCGGGTCGGACTTGGCGACGCCGCCCTTGTGGACGCGGTCGTCGTAGACCGCCTTGGCCGTCTGGACGTCCAGCCCCTTGGACTGCAACTGGTCGCGGGCGTCGGCGACCTTCATGCCGATGATCGACGACGGGACGTGCTCGTACTGGCCGGACGTCTGGTACCAGACGGCCCAGCCGAGGATGAGCGCGGCGACCGCGCCGATGGCGACCAGGACGTAGCGGCCGGTCAGCGCGCCGATGGCGCGGTCGGCCCGGGTGCGCTGCGGGGCGTACTCCTCGGCGGGCGGCGTCCGCGGGTCGAGGACGGCGGTGTGGCCGTGCGGGGGCGCCTCCAGGACGCTGGTCGTGCCGCGGGTCGACTCCTCGATGCGCCGGTCGAGGTCGCGGGGAAGCCCGCCGAGCACCTCGGTGACCTCGGCGTGGTACTGGTTCGCGTCCTGCGGGCGGCGCGCCGGGTCGTGGCCGGTGGCGTCGGTGACCAGGTCGTCCACCCGCTGGGGGATGCCCGGCACCAGGTGCGACGGCGGCGGGACGGTCTCGTTCACGTGCTTGTAGGCGACCGCGAGCGGCGTGTCGGCCTGGTGGGGGAGCTGCCCGGTGAGCAGCTCGAACAGCATGATCCCGGCGGCGTACACGTCGGAGCGGACGTCGGCGCTGCCGGACAGCACCTGCTCGGGCGCGAGGTAGCCGACCGTCCCGATGATCATGCCGGTCTTGGTCATCTTGCTCGCGGTCTCGGCCCGGGCGAGCCCGAAGTCGGCGACCTTGACCTGGCCGTCCTCGGTGATCAGCACGTTCTCGGGCTTGACGTCGCGGTGCACGAGACCGGCGCGGTGCGCGGCGCCGAGCGCGGCGAGCACCGGCTGCACGACCTCCAGCGCCGCGCGCGGGCCGAGCCGGCCGCGCGCGGCGAGGGTGTCGCGGAGCGTGCGGCCCGCGACGTACTCCATGACGAGGAAGACGTGCTCGCCGTCGGTGCGCTGGTCGTAGACCGCGACGACGTTCGGGTGCGAGAGCGCCGCCGCGGCCTTGGCCTCCCCGATGAAGCGGGCGACGAAGTCCTCGTCGGAGGCGAGTCCGGCGTGCATCACCTTGATCGCGACGGTGCGGTCGAGGCGGAGGTCCCGCGCGAGGTAGACCGTGGCCATGCCGCCGCGCGCGATGCGGGACTCAATGCGGTAGCGCCCGTCGAGCACCCGCCCGACGAGTGGATCTGCGACCGTCGTGTCCATCGGTGCGAGTTTACGGGCGAATCGCAGCGGATCTCATCAGTCGTGAGTATGAGCCTCGATGAGGCCCGGGGCGGATGCGGCCGGGGCGCCCGGTTCCGGAG